>JAGWOC010000124.1 GCA_028872875.1 Chloroflexota bacterium
CCAGCACGCGCCGGCTGAGGCTGCGCACGCCGGCCTCGTCGTCGACGAGCAGCACGACGCCGCGTCCACTCGGTTCAGTCGTCTCCGTCGCGGCAGGCTTCCGCTCCGGCGTCGTGGGACGCGCCGACGGGAGGTGCACGGCGACGGTCGTTCCTCTCCCGACTGCGCTCTCCACGGACACGCGCCCGCCGGCCCGCCGCACGATCGTGTCGACCATCGCGAGGCCGAGCCCGGTGCCGAATCCCGGTGCCTTGGTGGTGAAGAACGGTTCGAAGATGTGACGAAGGTCTTCCTTCGGAATGCCGACGCCGTCGTCGCTGACGCGCATCACGACGGTGCCGTCTGGTTCACCGGAAGGATCCGCCGCGTCGGTCTGCTCGCGGGTGAGCGACACGCGGATGGTGCCGCCATCCGGCATCGCGTCGCGCGCGTTGGCGACGAGATTGACGAATACCTGTTCGAATTGCGAGCGGTCGAACATCACCTGGTCGCGCAGGTCGCCCAGCGACAGTTCGATCGTCGCCTGCGGGGGCAGCGTGCGGCGCAGCGCGGGCTCGATCGCCTCGATCGTCTCGGCGACGGGGAGGGAAACCGGCTGAATCACATGCCGGCCGCTGAAGCCGAGCAACTGCCGCGTGATGCCAGCGCCGCGTTCAGTGGCGGTGCGGATGGAGGCGACGTCCTCGAGCGCGCGCGGTGAATCGCCCACCTCCGCGGCCAGCAACTCGGCGTGGCCGGCGATCACCGCCAGCAGATTGTTGAAGGCGTGGGCAATGCGGCCCGCGATGTTGTGCAGCGTGACGAGCTTCTCCGTGTGCCGCAGGCGACCCTCGAGCGCGCGCTCAGCCGACACGTCGCGGCCGTTGAGCACGTAGCCACGCACGAGCGCATCGTCGCGGCGATCCTCGATGCGAAGCTCCACCTCGGACGCCGTACGGTCGGGCCACTGCAGGCGGCAGGCCACGGGTAGTCCGCCGCCGCCCGGCGTCGAACCGGCCAGCCAGCGCAGGACGTTCGCGCGGTCGTCCTCGTGCACGAGGTCCGCCAGCGCGACGCCGGCGGTCGCGGACAGGCCGCCGGCGAAGGACGCGTTTGCCCAGACGACGGCGTGCGTGTCATCGAGTACGGCGATATAGTCCTCGGTGTGCGAGAGGAGCGCGTGTACGCGGCCAGCCTGCGCCAGCGTGGCCTTGGCGAGCCGCTGGTTCTCGGCGAGTTCCATCCGCTGGCGGGCGATCAGCAAGCCGGCCATGAGGCTCGCGACGAAGGCGATCTCGATCACGTCACCGTCGCCACGAAGCACGACGACAAGGAGGAGTATGTAGGCACCGGCCACGAGGGCTGTCGGCGCGATGCCGCTGCGATAGTGTACGCCGGCCTCGTCCTCGTCCATCACGTGGCCCCGACGGCCGGCGTGCCACGCGTAGCGCGCGGCGTACCATCGCAACATCCACGTCACGAACCACGAGGCGTCGATGAGATCGCCGGGACGGTACGTCGACGCCCAGTTGGACCAGAAGGAATCCGCGAGCACGCCCGTCACGTGCGCGGCGATGAGCAGCGACACCGCCGCCCGTGTCACCCGGCTGCGCGACCGCAGGAACGCCACCGAGGCGGCGACGAACGCGAGCCAGTCGCCGATGCTGGTGAAGTAATCCACGAGCCCCGGCGGCGTCGCGTCCGTGAACATGGGGCGCAGCGAGAAGTGCCACGCGAGCGTCAGGCCGGCGGCCACGAGGAGCGCGGCGTCGAGTTGCACGCGACGGTTGGTGAGTGCCCGGCGAGGACCGCGCGGGAACGCGGCGAACCCGGCAATTGCCGGCGGGATGTACGCGGCCTCGAGCCACGCCAACCAGCCGGGCTGCGGCTGATTGCCATGCGCGGCGAGCCAGAGCGTCCACACGCTGCCGGCGATGGCCATGCTGACGGCAGACGCGGCGAAGCACGCCCACGCCCAGCGGCTGCGGTTGTCGAGCGACGCCGAACGCGCGAGACGGAGCTGCGCGAGGATGGTCGCCGCGGGCATCCCGAAAGAGGCGACCGCCGTGACGTCACGCAGGTGGCCGGGGCCCAGCGGAACAAGGGCGAGGGCAAGCAGGTATGCGGCTGAGAAGCCAACGACACCCCAGTCGCCCCGCGTCGGCACGAAACCGGCACCGCGGTGCGGCCGCGATGGCATCGCGTTCGTGGTGGCCGTCATGCGGCAGCGCCCGGCAGGTACAGCGCCGCGCGCGGGTGCGCACCGTCCCAGCTCACGGCAAGGGCGCCGCCGGCCTCGCGCATCGTCGCGTGCACGAGCAGCATCCCGAGGTCATCGGGCGCATGCTCCCAGTCTGCGCCGGCATTCGGCAACGCGAGCGCCGACCGCGTGTCGCCGGCGGCATCGGACGAGACGCCGACGTCGAGCACCACATACCGCCCGGGCGTGAGCTCGAGACGGCTCGCCTCGGGGTCGGAGACGGTCACGGTGCTCACGCTGACGGCGGGACGGCGACCCGGCAGCTGTTGGGCGAGTTGATCGTTGAGCACCGCGTCCACGGCGTGCCGAAGCGACGCGGGGTACACGCGCACGGCAAGGCGTCCGGCCGGCGCGCGATACTCGATGTCGGCCGCGATGTGCTTGAGGCGGTCGCGCACGAAGTCGCCGAATTCGACGACCACTCGTGATTCCGGTTTTCGGCGGCTGAGCGTCATGAGCCCGCTCGTCAGCGCCGTCGCCCGCTTCGTCGCCGCCTGAATGGCAATAAGGTCGGCAATCGCCCGTTCGCGCGCGGGGGGAATCTCGGCGCGGAGCAGTTCGGCGAGCGAGCCGACGACGGCCAGGAAATTGTTCAGGTCGTGCGCGAGCCCGCCGGCGAACAGCCCCAGCGCCTCCATCTCCTCGGCGTCACGGAGCCGGCGCATGATCTGGCCTTCGCGCGTCGCGTCGTGGCCGTTGATCATCACGGCGCCCACGAGCGGTTCGTCGCGCAGGTCCTGCAGCCGCAGGGACAGTTCGCGCCACGACCCGTCGGCCACGCGCAGTCGGCAGGAGACGACGGTCGGCGCGAAGCCCCGAACGGCGACGACGTCGCGCAACCGCGCGGCATCGTCGGGGTGCAACGCGGCCCACAGGGCGTCGTCGGGGACGCCACCGTGGTCGGCGCCGAGCAGCCGTTCCGTCGCCGGGCTGAGGAACACGACGCGCCCGCCGACGTCGACCAACGCCAGAAAGGCATACGCGTGCTGCAGGACGGCGCGAAACCATGATGCCTCGTCGAGGAGCCGCTGGTGCAGACGGTCGCGCTCGCGCAGCTCCACGTATTGACGCATGACGAGCAAGGCGGCCACGGCGCCGCTGCCGAACAGCAGGAGCGCCGTGTCGGTACTCGATCGCGAAGCGAGGTGAAACAGCAGCACCACCGTCATCGCGCCGACGAAGACGTACGGCAGCACGCCGCTGCTGTAGTCGGCCGGTGTCGCCGTCGCCACCTCGCGGCGCGTCGCCAGCTGCATGAGCGCGTAGCGCGCCGCCGCCCACTTCAGCGTCCACACCCCGTACCACGCGATCTCGATCGCGTCGCCCGGTCGAAAACCCGCCAGCTTGGGTGCCGACAGGAGCACGTCCGGGACGATCTGCAGGACGTAGGCGAGCAGGAGCAGCAGCGCCACGGCCCGCGTGAGCGGTTTG
>JAGWOC010000005.1 GCA_028872875.1 Chloroflexota bacterium
CGTCGAACGTGCAGGGCGACGTGTTCACGTCGAACTTCACGGTCTTCTCGGATGGCTTGATCAGCGCGATGCCGGCGGACTTCGACATGACCAGCGCTTCCTTGCGGAACTCGTGGGCGGAGACCGGCTCGACCGCGCCGATGGCGTTGAAGAACGGCAGCAGCGCCATCCAGTTGGCGATCCAAATGAAGATGAAGATGGTCATGAAGACCGGGAAGAAGCGGCGGCCGTTCTTCTCGCCCGCGGTGCTGACGCAGAGGTTGTAGCCGGCCTCGAGCACGGACTCGACGAGGTTCTGGATGCCGGCCGGGATCAGCGACAGCTTCCGCGTGGCGAACCAGGCGATGACGATGAGGACGATGACGGCGGCGGCCGACGAGATGTAGGTGTTGGCCAGGGGGAACGGGCCGATGCTGGCCAGCCGTTCGGCCTTGATCTCGATGAGCGGCTTCGGGCCGCGCAGGAAGAGGAAGCCGGCCAGCACCAGCGCGACGGCGCCCACAACGGTAAGGATCGTCTTCGGGTTCTTCAACTAGCTCTGCTTCTTCTTCGCGGCATCGTCGTCCCAGCGCTGGATGTCGGCGATTGTATCCATGAGCATGCGATAGCCGCCATAGAAGGCGGCCAAGAGTCCCAGCGCTAGGCCAGAGAGGGTCAGGATCTTACCGGTGTCGAACGCCTTGTCCAGGAAGTACCCGCCGACCGTCCCGCCCGCGATGCAGACCGCCACGTAGGACCCGAGGCCCAGGAGCTGCACCGCGGGGGTCAGGCGCACAGGGACGCCTCCGCTCTGGACTTTGAGAATCCTATCACACAGCCGGACCGACGATCAACGTGATTTTTTGCACGAATGGCCGACCGCCCCGGGGCCCTGGCGCCGAGGCAGTATGGGCCTTCGCCCATGGCCGTGCAAGCGCGGCTGGGGGAACGGGCCGGGGATCGCGCGCGAGAGAGGGTGGCGCGCGCAGGGTGCAGCATCGCGGGACGGACCTGAAGCTCCTCCGCCACGTGGCGGGCCGACAGGACGCGGGCGGGCGCCGGGCGGCAGGGCCGTGCGGCCCGTGCGGCTGACGGCGGTGCGGCGTATGCTGGCCGGCACATGGACCGCGACCGGTACGTCCTGGCCATCGACCTCGGCACCGGAGGGCCGAAGACCGCGCTCGTCTCGATGCGCGGCGAGGTGCTGGGGCACGAGCTGATCGCCGTTGAGACGCGGCACCTCCCGGACGGGGGCGCGGTGCAGGATCCGGCCGACTGGTGGCGGGCGATCACGTCGTCGGCGCGCAGGCTGCTCGCTTCTGGCCTGGTGCGCGGCGGCGATGTCGCGGCGGTTGCGTGCACCGGGCAGTGGGCCAGCACCGTGCCCGTCGGCGCCGACGGCCAGCCCGCCGGCCCGTGCATCCTCTGGATGGACCATCGCGGCGGCCCGTACTCCGCGAAGGTGGTCGGGGGTCCCGTCACCTTCGCCGGCTACGGGCCGCTGAAGGCGCTCACCTGGATCCGCAAGAGCGGCGGCGCGCCGTCGCCGCTCGGCAACGACCCGCTCGGCCACATCCTGTATCTCCGGCACGAGCAGCCAGAGGTCTACGCCCGCACGAAGGTGTTCCTGGAGCCGGTGGACTATCTCAACCTGCGCTTCACCGGCGTGGTCGCCGGGACGCCCGCATCGATGCTCCTCTCGTGGCTTACCGATAACCGCAACCCCGGCCGCGTCCGTTACGACCGGCAGCTCGTGGCGATGTCGACGCTCGACGCCGGGCGCCTGCCGCCCCTGCAGCCGACCGCCTCCGTGGTCGGCGCGGTGCTGCCGGAGGTGGCGCGCGACATCGGGCTGCCGGAGGGCGTGCCGGTCGTCGCGGGCACGCCGGACCTGTACTCGGCCTCGATCGGCTCCGGCGCCGTCGCGGACTACGAGCCGCACCTGGCGATCAGCACGACGTCGTGGCTGAGCTGCCACGTGCCGTTCAAGCGCACCGATGTCGGACGGCAGATCGCGAGCATCCCGTCGCTGATCCCGGGGCGGTACCTGCTGGCGAACAACCACGAGACCGCCGGGGTCTGCCTGCAGTGGCTGCGCGACAACGTGATCGTCCAGGAGGACGGCCTGCTCGACGCTGCGGCGGCGCCGGAGGGGTTCGGCGCGTACGACCGCCTCGCCGCCTCGGTGGCGGCTGGGAGCGACGGCGTCATCTTCACGCCGTGGCTCGCGGGCGAGCGCTGCCCCGTCGACGACCACACGGTGCGGGCGGCGTTCTACAACCTCTCGCTGCGCACGACGCGCGCGCACATGGTGCGGGCGGTCTTCGAGGGCGTCGCCTACAATGCGCGCTGGACGCTGGAGGCCGCCGAGAAGTTCGTGCGGCGGCGCCTCGGCGCGATCCGCTTCATCGGCGGCGGTGCGGCGTCCGGCGTCTGGTGCCAGATCCACGCCGACGTGCTCGACCGGCCGGTGCACCGCGTCGCGGAGCCGCTGCTGGCCAACGTCAAGGGCGCCGCCGTGTTCGCCGGCCTCGTGCTCGGCCACGTGCGCCACGACGAGGTCGCCGGGCTCGCGCGGGTGGATGCGACGTTCGAACCGGAGCCGGCGCACCGCGCCATCTATGATGTGCTCTACCGGGAGTATCCCGGCCTCTATCATCGGCAGCGCAAGATGTACGCGCGCCTCAACGGCAGCCCGCTGCCGTCGGGCGGCCCGAAGGAGGGAAGCCATGCGCCGTGAGGAACTGAGTCTCGTCCTGGGTGTCGTGAAGAAGTCCCTGAAGCCGTACCTCGGCCGCTTCCCGTCCAACACGCGGCTGCCCGCGCAGGGCCGGCCGCGGCCGGAGATCCTGGCCGAGATCGAGGCGATGAAGGCCGAAGAGCAGCGCGTCTGGCACGACGGCTACGTCTCCGGCGCCGTCTATCATGGCGACGACGAGTTCGTCGGCTTCCTGAGCCAGGTCTACGCCCTGAACGCCGAGCTGAACCCGCTGCACCCCGACGTCTGGCCCCGCGCCACGCGCTTCGAGGCGGAGGTCATCGCGATGACGGCGGCCATGCTCGGCGCGGATCGGAGCCCGACGCGCGAGCAGGACGGCGGCGTGACGGGGCTGATCACGTCCGGGGGCACGGAGAGCATCCTGACGGCGATGCGCTGTGCCCGCGACCAGGCGCGCGCCGAGCGCGGCATCACGGAGCCGGAGCTGCTGATGGCGACGAGCGCGCACGCGGCGTTCTCGAAGGCCGCGCAGTACTACGGTATGACGGCGGTGCGCGTGCCCGTCGACGCGCAGGGTCGCGCGGACGTGGCGGCGATGCGCGCCGCGGTGACGCCGCGCACGGCCGCGATCGTCGGGTCGGCGCCGTCGTTCCCGTGGGGCGTGATCGACCCGATCGAGGAGCTGTCCGCGCTCGCGCACGAACGCGGCATCTGGTTCCACACGGATGGCTGCCTCGGCGGCTTCCTGCTGCCGTGGGCGGAGCGGCTCGGCGAGGCGGTGCCGCCGTTCGACTTCCGGCTCGCGGGCGTGACCTCGATGTCGTGCGACACGCACAAGTACGGCTACGCGGCGAAGGGCACGTCGGTCGTGCTCTTCCGCAACGCGCACCTACGGCACTACAGCTACTTCACGATGACGGACTGGCCGGGCGGCCTCTACAACTCGCCGACGATGGCCGGCAGCCGCCCCGGTGCGCTCAGCGCCGAGGCGTGGGCGGCGATGCTGGACATGGGTGAGGAGGGGTATCTCGCCGCGACGCGCCGCATCGTCGACACCTGCCGCGCGATCCGCGGGGGCATCGCCGCGATCCCGGAGCTGCGGCTGCTCGGGGACTCGCTGCTCGTCGCGGCGTTCACGTCGGATCAGTTCGAGCCGTACGCGCTGCAGGACCTGCTCTCGGCGCGCGGCTGGAACCTCACCGGGTTGCAACTACCAGCGGGCCTGCACCTCGGCGTCACGCTGCGGACGGCCCAGCCCGGCGTCGCCGAGCGCTTCCTGTCCGACCTCGGCGCCGCGGTCACGGAGCTGCGCGCCAATCCGGCGCGCGGCTCGCTGATGGCGCCGATCTACGGGCTGGGGCAGCGCATCGACACGGAGGTGTCGCTGGCCGACGTGCTCACCGGCTACCTCGACGTGCAGTACGAAAGCTGAGGGGCACGCGTCGCGACGGACGATGCACGCAGCGCGGCCGCATCGCGGCGCACGGCGATCTTCGTCACTGGCGCTGGCCCGGCTCGCACGCCGCGGGCCGGGGGACGGCGCCCGCCCTCTGGCAGCGGCGGCTCTCGCATGATGCCGGGACGCCGGTACTATGAGACTGTGCAACAGCTCCGCGCGCGCCGGGCCGCTCGTTCGCTGCCCGCCGGGGTCGTCGTAACGGTCCTTGGCACCGCCGCGCTTACGGCGGTGCTGGCGCCGGTCCACGAACGGGTCGGGCTCCTGAACGAGGGGCTGCTGTTCCTCCTCCTGACGCTGCTGGTCTCGGCCACCTGGGGCCGGGAGGTTGGGCTGTTCGCGGCGGTCCTTGCGAACCTGGCGCTGAACTTCTTCTTTGTGCCGCCGCTTCACCGGTTTACGGTGGCGGCGCCGGCGAACGTGTTCGCGCTCAGCGTCTTTCTCGTCGTCTCGGTCGTTGGCAGCTCGTTGCTCTCGAGTGCCCGGCAGGCGGCAGACGAAGCACGCCGGCGCGAGGCGGAGACGCAGGTGCTGCTCGGGCTGAGCCGCGCTCTCATCGGCCAGACTGAGCCGACGGCTGCGCTCGCCGCGCTGTGCCGGGAAGTGGTCAACGCCTTCGCGGCGACGGGAGCAAGCGTCCTCAGCGCTGGCGCGGGCGGCTTCCAGGTGCTGGCATCTGCGGGGCGGGCGTCGGCAGCGCGCAACGCCGACGCGCAGGAGCGGATCATGGCCGAGCGCGCGGTCGCCCTGGGCGCGATCACGCGGCTTGGCCAGACGAGCCTTGGGGCGGCGCGCCGGATCCGCATCGTCCTGCCGGCGGGACAGCGCCGGATCAAGGAGATGGGGGATGGCATCGCCTTCGTGCCGCTGCGGATCGCGGACCGGACCGTCGGCGTGCTCCGGCTCGATGGCCCCATCGGCGCCAGCGCGTTTCGCGATCACCCCGACCAACTGCTGACGGCGTTCGCCGGTGAGGCCGCTCTGGGCGTACAGCGCGCGGAGCTGTCGCAGGCGGCATCGCACGCCGACGCGCTGAAGCAGGCGGGCGAGATGAAGACCGCGCTGATGACGTCGATCTCGCACGACCTCAAGACGCCGCTCGCGGGGATCAAGACCGCGGTATCGAGCCTGCTCGATACGTCGGTGCGCTGGTCACCGGACGACGTGAACGCGTTCCTCTCGACGATCGACTCGCAGGCAGACCGGCTGGACCGGGTGATCAGCGACATCCTGGACCTCAATCGCATCGAATCCGGCGTCATCGCTCCCGTCGTCAGGCCAGCCGACGCGCGCCGTTTGCTGGAAGAGGCGGCCGAGCGCACGGCGCTGGTGACGGGCGGCCGGCGGGTGATCATCGACGCACCGGAGGAGCTGTACGTCGCAGCGGACCGCTCGCTGCTCCTGCAGGCGCTGGTGAACCTCATCGAGAACGCGGCGAAGTACTCGACTCCTGGCGGGTCGATCCAGCTTGGGGCGAGGGCGGCGGGCAGGACGGCGGAGCTGTCGGTGGAAGATGAAGGGCCGGGCATCCCCCCGGCCGACTTGCCGCACGTGTTCGAGCGTTTCTATCGCGCGGCCGAGCAGAGCCGGCGTGTCAAGGGGAGCGGCCTGGGCCTTGCGATCGTGAAGGGGTTCGTGACCCTGTCGGGGGGCTCGGTGCGGGTGGAAAGCTCGCCGTCCGCGACGCGGTTTGTCATCGAACTGCCGCGGGCGGAGCGCGCGACGGTGAGCGCGTGAGCGGGCCGCGCGTGCTGGTGGTCGATGATGAACCGCAGTTGCGCCGGGCGCTCAAGCGGTCGCTGGAAGGGCACGGCTACGTGGTCGAAGAAGCCGAGGACGGGGCGGGCGGGCTCGCCGCCGTCCGCAGGTGCAAGCCGGATCTCCTCCTCCTGGATCTCGTCCTTCCGGACATGAGCGGCGTGGACGTCTGCCGGGAGTTGCGGCGCGACTCGGACACGCCCATCATCGTCCTCTCGGTGCTGGGAGACGAGGCGACCAAGGTGGCAGCCCTGGACGAGGGCGCGGACGACTATCTCACGAAGCCATTTGGTGCGGATGAGCTGCTGGCGCGGCTCCGCGTCGCGTTACGCCATGGCAGCGCCAGCGGCACCCCGCAGCCGGCCATCGTATCGGGCGACCTGGAAATCGACGTTGAGCGCCGGTCGGTCTCCATCGCGGGGCGAGCGGTGCACCTGACGCCGACGGAGTACCGTGTGCTCACGCATTTGGCGATGCATGCCGGCAAGGTGCTCACGCATCCGATGATCCTGCGCGCCGTGTGGGGCGATGCGTACGTGGACGACAGGCATGTCCTGCGCACATACATCAATCAGCTCCGGGCGAAGCTCGGCGACGACCACGCCGCGCCGCGGTTCATCGAGACTGAGCCCGGGGTGGGCTACCGGTTCCTGACGCCGGATGCGGAATCCTGACAACATTCTGACGGCCCAGCCGCTCGCGCCTGATGCACTCCTGGCGCGTCGCCCCATACACTGGAACCGTGAACATCCTCCTGGTCGAAGATGAGGCGGCGCTGGCCGACGTCATCGCCCGCAACCTGCGCGCACGGCAGCACGACACCGCGATCGCCGCGAGCGCCGGCGAGGCGATCGCCGCCATGGAGGAACGCTGGCCCGACGTGCTCATCCTGGACGTCAATCTGCCGGACCTGACAGGGTGGGAGATCCTGCGGCGGCTCACGGTGCTCGACCGAAGCAGGCTCCGCGTGATCGTTATCTCCGCGGCGCCGATCTCGCCCAAGCGGATCGAGGAGTTCCAGCCGCTGCGCATCCTGCAGAAGCCCTTCCCAATCTCGGCGCTCGTCCGCATGCTGAGCGAGGGCGGGCCCTCGCCTGCCGCGGAGAGCGATGCGGAGGCGCCGTGGTCAGACGAGTCGTGATGACGGGAGCGCGCCACGTGCCCGACGGCGTGCGGCCCGTCCCGGCCGGACCGGGGGATGCTGCTCGATGAGCGATGTGGTGTTCGTGATCATCAGCGGGCTCTTCTTCGCGCTGACCATGCTGGCGGTCTGGGCGTTCGGGAACGTGTGAGGGACGGATGGAGAATATCATCCTCTCGGTTGGGGCAAGTATCGTGATGCTGTACCTGATCTTCGCACTGATCCGTCCGGAGCGATTCTAGGGCGATGACCGTGACGGTGAGCGGCGTTGTCCAGATCGTCCTCTACTTTGCCGTGGTGCTCGCGCTCACGAAGCCGCTCGGCGCATACATGCAGATGGTCTTCGAGGGGCGGGGGCGATTCGCCGGGCGCGTCTTTTCGCCGGTGGAGCGCATCATCTACCGGGTGTTCTTCGTCGACGACACGGCGGAGATGGACTGGAAACGCTACGCGTTCAGCCTGCTGATCTTCAGCGCGCTGAGCATGTTCGCGGTCTACGCGATCCTGCGGGCGCAGGGACACCTGCCGCTCAACCCCCAGGGTTTCCCGGGCGCGTCGCCGCACCTGGCGTTCAATACGGCAGCGAGCTTTACGACGAATACGAACTGGCAATCGTACGCCGGCGAATCGACGATGAGCTATCTGTCGCAGATGCTGGCCCTCACCGTGCAGAATTTCCTCTCAGCCGCGGTCGGGATCGTCGTCGTCATCGTGCTGATTCGCGGGTTCGTCCGGCGGACGACCACGGACCTGGGCAACTTCTGGGTCGACCTCACGCGTGCGATCCTCTGGGTCCTCCTGCCGATGTCGTTGGTGCTCGCGCTCATCCTCGTCTCGCAGGGCGTCATCCAGAACTTCCACGGCTACACGCAGCTCACGACGCTGGAGGGCGCGAAGCAGGTGCTCGCGATGGGGCCGGCGGCTTCGCAGGTCGCGATCAAGCAGCTCGGGACGAATGGCGGCGGCTTTTTCAACGCCAATTCGGCGACGCCGTTCGAGAACCCGACGCCGTTTTCGAACTTCATCGAAGCCGCGGCGATCCTCCTGATCCCGGCGGGCCTGACCTACACGTTCGGCAAGATGGTGGGTGATACGCGCCAGGGCTGGGCCATCTTTGCCGCGATGTCGGTGCTCTTCCTGGCGGGCGCCTTCTTCACGTACGGCGCCGAGCAGGCGGGCAACCCGACGCTTGCGCGCCTGGGCGTTGACCAGTCGTACCACACGGGCCAGCAGGCCTCGGCCGGGGGCAACCTCGAGGGCAAGGAGGTGCGCTTCGGCATCGCGGACTCGTCGATATGGGCGGTCGCGACGACGGACGCGTCGAACGGTTCTGTGAACTCGATGCTCGACAGCTACACACCGCTCGGCGGGCTGATCCCGTTGTTCAACATGGAGCTTGGTGAGGTCGTGTTCGGCGGCGTTGGTTCCGGCCTCTATGGCATGCTGGTGTTCGCCATCATCTCGGTCT
Organism: Chloroflexota bacterium; assembly: GCA_028872875.1. Lineage (GTDB taxonomy): Bacteria > Chloroflexota > Dehalococcoidia > DSTF01 > JACRBR01 > JADMII01. Next base: position 8,522 of record JAGWOC010000005.1, read on the forward strand.
TCATCGCGGGCCTGATGATCGGCCGGACGCCGGAATACTTGGGCAAGAAGATCGGACCGAAGGAGATGAAGCTGGCGGCGATCTATTTCCTGATCACGTCTTCGATGATGCTCCTTCTGACGGCGGTGGCAGTGTCCGTGCGGCAGGGGCGCGCCGGGCCGCTGAACGCGGGCGCGCACGGGTTTACCGAGATCCTCTACGCCTTTTCTTCGGCAGCGGGTAACAACGGGTCGGCGTTCGCAGGGCTGAACGCGAACACGTCCTTCTACGACACGTCGCTGGGCATTTCGATGCTGGTCGCCAGGTTCTTGCCGATCGTCGCGATCCTCGCGCTGGCGGGGTCGCTTGCCCGGAAGAAGAAGGTGCCCGAGACGGCGGCGACGCTCCCGACGAACTCGGCGCTTTTTGTCGGCTTCCTGGTCGGCGTCGTGATCATCGTCGGCGGCCTGACGTTCTTCCCCGCGCTGGCGCTGGGGCCCATCGCCGAGCACTTCCTCGTCCACGCGGGCGTGCTCTCGTAGGGAGGGAGAGGATGCGGGAGCAGGTGTCACGGGAAGAAGAGACGGCGCACAAATCAGAGATCGCAAAGCTGCGGAAGTCACGCACGTCGATCTGGAACTGGCCGATCATCGGGCGGGCGACGATCGACGCCTGCAAGAAGTTGAACCCGCTGCACCTGCTGGGCAACCCGGTCATGCTCGTCGTCGAACTGGGCGCCGGCGTGACGACCGTCCTGTTCGTGCAGGAACTGCTCGGAGGCCGCGCGGGGCCGAAGTTCTTCACCGGCGCGGTATCAGTCTGGTTGTGGTTCACCGTGCTGTTCGCCAACTTCGCGGAGGCGATGGCGGAGGGGCGCGGGAAGGCGCAGGCGAACACGCTGCGCTCGATGAAGCATGACACGATGGCCAAGCGCGAGCGTGACGGCAGGATCGAAGAAGTCGTATCGTCGGACCTGCGTGCGGGGGACATCGTGCGGGTCGACGCGGGTGACGCGATCCCTGGCGACGGCGATGTGATCGAGGGCGTCGCATACGTCAGCGAGGCGGCGATCACGGGCGAGTCCGCGCCCGTGCTCAAGGAGCCGGGGACGGACATCCGCAGTTCCGTCACAGGAGGCACGATCATCGTCAGCGACTGGCTGCGGATCCGCATCTCGGCTAACCCGGGCGAGACGTTTCTCGACCGCATGATCGCACTCGTCGAGGGTGCGGAGCGCCAGAAGACGCCGAACGAGATCGCGCTGAACATCCTCCTCGCGGCATTCACGATCATCTTCCTGCTGGCGGTCGGCACCGTGCGTCCGTTCGTCGCGTACCTGGGCGGCACGGTGACGACCACCGCGCTCGTCGCGCTGCTCGTCTGCCTGATCCCGACGACAATCGGCGGGCTGCTGTCCGCGATCGGCATCGCCGGCATGGACCGTCTGGTGCAGCGCAACGTGCTGGCGATGTCCGGCAAGGCTGTCGAGACGGCGGGGGATATCGACACGCTCTTGCTCGACAAGACGGGTACGATCACCTTCGGGAACCGCCTGGCGAGCGAGTTCATCCCGGTAGGACGGCACAGCGAGCGCGAGATCGCGTTGGCCGCGCTCCAGTCGTCGCTCGCTGACGAGACCCCCGAGGGGAAGTCGATCGTCGAGCTGGCGCAACGGAGGGGCTACGCCGGCGCAACCCTGAAGGCTGGCACCGAGCTCATCCCGTTTCGCGCGGAGACGCGGATGAGCGGCATCGAGGTGGACGGCCGCCGCATCATGAAGGGGGCCGTGGACGCGGTCACGCGCCTCGCCGTGGATGTGCCGCCAGACGTGGAGCGCGCGGCGACCCGCATCGCGATGGAGGGCGGCACGCCGCTGGCCGTCGCCGATGACGGCGAGATCCTGGGCATCATCTACCTGAAGGACACGGTCAAACCCGGCATCCGCGCCAAGTTCGAGGAGATGCGGCGCGCCGGGATCCGCACCATCATGATCACGGGCGACAACAAGCTGACGGCTGCGACGATCGCGGCCGAGGCCGGCGTCGATGACTTCGTCGCCGAGGCAAAGCCCGAGGACAAGATGCAAATCATACGGGACGAGCAGGCGCAGGGCCGCCTCGTCGCGATGACGGGTGACGGGACCAACGACGCGCCGGCCTTGGCGCAGGCCGATGTGGGCGTGGCGATGAACAGCGGCACCGCGGCGGCGAAGGAAGCGGCCAATATGGTCGACCTCGACTCCGACCCGACGAAGCTGGTCGAGGTGGTGGCGGTCGGCAAGCAGATGCTGATGACGCGGGGGGCGCTGACCACGTTCAGCATCGCGAACGACGTGTCGAAATATTTCGCCATCCTCCCGGCGATCTTCGTAGGCATCTATCCGCAGCTCGCCAAGATGAACGTCATGCGGCTCTCGACGCCACAGAGTGCGATCCTGTCCGCGGTGATCTTCAACGCCCTGATCATCATCGCGCTTGTGCCGCTCGCGCTGCGCGGGGTGACGTACCGCGCCGCGCCCGCCGGGCAGATCCTCCGCGGAAATCTGCTCATCTATGGCGCCGGCGGGATCATCGCGCCATTTGTCGGCATCAAGCTCATCGACCTGCTGCTGGTGCTGTTGCACCTGAACTGAGAGGATGGCCGTGCTTCGGAACACGTACAGAGATCTGCGGACGGCGGTGATCGCATTCGTTGCGTTCAGCGTGCTCCTGGGTCTGGCATATCCGTACGCGATCACCGGCGTGGCGCAGGTGGTGTTCCACCGGCAGGCGAACGGCAGTCTGATCACGCGGGGCGGGCAGGCGGTCGGATCCGCGCTGGTAGGGCAGAACTTCAGCGCACCGCAGTACTTCCACCCGCGCCCTTCCGCGGCGGGGGCGGACGGCTATGACGCCACGGCGTCCGGCGGCTCGAACCTCGGCCCGTCGAGCAAGGCGCTGGCGACACGCGTGGCAGAGAGCGTCGCACGTGTGCGCCAGGAGGACGGCCTGGCGCCCGGCGCGAAGGTGCCGGTGGATGCTGTGACCGCTTCGGGCAGTGGCCTGGACCCGCACATTTCGCCCGCGTACGCGGCGTTGCAGGTGGCACGCGTGGCGCGCGCCCGCTCAGTCGCGCCCGGCGAGGTCCAAAGGCTGGTCGGCCAGTACACGGACGGCTCGACGTTCGGCGTCCTCGGCGAGCCGCGGGTCAACGTGCTGGAACTCAACCTCGCGCTCGACCGGGCCTTCGGGGCGGCGCCGTAACGGTGGTGCGGAGATGGCCAGCCGGGAGGGGGCGGCTCAGATGGACGACGTCGTGATCGTGCACACCGACGAGCGGACGCTGATGCGGCTCACCGCGACGGTCAGCAGGACGCGGTTCTCCGCCACCGCTGTACGATCGCTCCGTCCCCTGCAGTCCGCGCGGCAGCTCCTGCCGCTACGGCCCGCGGCCATGGTGGTCGCACTCGATGGCCACGCAAACGTCACGGATGTGCGCGAACTGCTCGCGAGCGGGAGGCCGACGAGGTTCGTGTTCGTGGTGCCCGCGATGCCGCCCCCGCCGGCCGTCGCCCGACTCGTCAAGCGCCATGGATCGACGATCATCGGCGCCGACGAGGCGGCAATCGTACTCGTAGCGACGCTCATCGCGCTGCTTGCGGCGCATTCCGTCGGTGCCCCATGAGCGACGCCGGCCGGCCCGACCCTGACGCGCTCCCCGCAGATGTGAAGCGGGACGATCGCACGCGCCGTGGCACGCTGCGCCTCTACCTCGGTGCGTTCGCCGGCATCGGCAAGACCTATGCCATGCTCGACGAAGCCCAGCGCCGCAAGAGCTACGGGGAGGACGTCGTCGTCGGTCTCGTCGAGACGCACGGCCGGAAGCAGACCGAGGCGATGCTTCCGGGGCTCGAAGTGATCCCGCGCAAGCGCATCGCATACCGCGGCGTCACGCTCGAGGAGATGGATGTCGAAGCGATCCTGCGTCGGAGGCCGGCGGTCTGCCTCGTGGACGAGCTGGCGCACACGAATGCGCCCGGTTCCGAACGGGCGAAGCGCTACGAGGATGTCGAGGTCCTGCTGGATGCGGGCATTCACGTCGTATCGACGGTTAACATCCAGCACCTGGAGAGCCTCAACGACGTCGTCCAGTCGCTGACTGGCATCCGGGTGCGCGAGACGATTCCGGATTCTGTGGTCGATGCGGCAGACGAACTGATCCTCATTGACCTTTCGCCCGAGGCGGCGCAAGCACGCATGCGGCACGGGAACATCTACCCACCGGCGCAGGCAACGGCCGCGCTCCAGAGCTTCTTCCGCCGCGAGAATCTCGCCGCACTCCGCGAGCTCGCCCTCCGGCGCACCGCGCAGGAAGTGGACGAGCAGCTCGATACCTACATGCGCGAGGTCAGCGACCGCCGGCCGGAGGTCGAAGAGCGCGTCCTGGTACTCATCGATGAGGCGCCGATGTCGCGCACGCTGATCCGCCGGGGCTGGCGCATCGCGCAGGGGATGCGCGCGGAGTTGCTGGTCGCGTACCTGAAGCGCGAGCTGAGTGAGGAGGGAGAACGCGAGCTGGGGCGGACCCTCGAACTCGCGGAGGACCTGAATGCGCGTGTCATCGCCATGCAGGGCGAAGACCGTGTACAGGCGCTCACCGCGTTCGTGCGGGCCGAGCGCGTCAACCACGTCGTGCTTGCGCACAGGAAACGTGGCGGAATCGAACGCCTGCTGCATCGGTCACTCGCGGACGCACTGATGCTCGCGTCGCCTGACCTTGACGTGCATCTGGTCGCGGCGCGCGACTGATGGCCAGAGCGGCCCGCGGGGCGATGGCAGACGCGGCATCTCCGCGCGGCAATCCCGAACCATGCCGCCGAGGGCCGCCCCGGCGCTGGCGGACGTGCTCACCGGCTACCTCGACGTGCAGTACGAAAGCTGAGGGCACGCGTCGCGACGGACGATGCCCGCAGCGCGGCCGCATTGCGGCGCATGGCGATCTTCGTCACTGGCACTGGCCCGGCTCACACGCCGCGGGCCCGGGCAGGTAATCGAGCGGGTTCTCGCGGACGCCGTTATCGATCACCTCGAAGTGTAAGTGACGCCCGGTCGAGTACCCCGTGGACCCGATGATGCCGAGTGTCTGGCCCTGCGCCACGTGCTGGCCCTGCGTCACCGCGATCGAGCTGAGGTGCCCGTACAGCGTCTCGATGCCGCCCGGGCTCATCAGGATGACGTGCAGTCCGTAGGAGCAGCAGGCGTTGCCGCCGGCGAAGATCACGGTGCCGCTGGTCGCGGCGACGATTGGCGCGCCGGCAAGGTTGTAGCCGTCGATGTCGATCCCGAGCGGGTGCCAGGGGCAGTAGCAGCTTGAGATCGGGCCGACCACGGGCCAGATCAGGCCCTTGCCAGGGTGCGCGCTGAACGGACCGCCCGGGGGCGCGCCGGAGGCGGCGCCCGAGCTACCGCCAGGTGCGGCCGCGGTCTGGGCGTCCGGCACGGGTGTCGTGGTGGGCGCCGGGGCCGCGACCGGCGCGGCGACGGGCGCGGGGATCGTGGCGCCCGGCACGAAGAGGAGCTGCGTCTCCTTGATCGCATCGGGTGACGTGATGTGGTTGGGCGCGAACGACGTGACGGCCGAGACATCGACGTTGTAGCGCGCCGCGATGTCGCTCAGCGTCTCGCCGTACCGCACTTCGTGGAGGATGCCGTTGCCGGCGGGGATGATGATGGACTGCCCCAGTGCCAGAACGTTCGAGTCCTGGATCTCCGCGTTGTTCGCGATGATGTACTGCGTGTCGATCCCGAAGCGGGCGGCGATGGCGCTGAGCGTGTCGCCTGCCTGCACCTGGTAGACCTGGTACGGCGGCAGGTCCAGCGTCGCCACGCTGGCCGCGCGCACGGCCGCGCCCTCGCCCGGCGCCGAAGACACGGGCGAGGGTGCGGCCGTCGGCGAAACGCTGAGCGAAGCCAGTTGCGCCGCGACCTGCCGCGCCATCGCTGGCACCGGCTCCACCGCGGGTGAGGTCCTGTTCTCGACGTCCGCGCGGACCACCGTGTCCTGCACGACGGGGATGCTCGAGCCGACGCCGGGCAGCGACAGCCCGGTGACGGGTTCGGCAAAGGCGTGCGCCCGCCCCGCCAGCACGGTGCCGGAGATCGTCGCGTACGTGACAGAGAGAAGGATGATCGCCAGCACCAGGCCGTGGATGTAGGGCCTGCGCCTCAGGCGCACCGCGTGCATGCGCGCGCGCGGCGCCGTCCTGTCTTGATGCAGTCGCGCTCGCTGATCCCGGAACGAGCGCGGGCTGAGCGTGCCCCTGATGCTCCCCTGCTCCTACTCGCGGTCGCGCCCCGCCACCGCCCCCCGCAGCGCGAAGCACACCGCGTCCGCGTGCTCCGTGCTGCCACCGCAGCATTCGGCGGCTATTGTACCCCGGCGTCCACCCGGCCGCGTAGCGTGTACCGTGAGGAATTTCACAAGATCGCCGAGGGATCTCCGGGACCAAAGCTACGCCAGAAGCGCTTCGCGGTGGCGGCGGCGGCACGAGGCGCACGTCGCCGCGTCCTTCGGGCTGGAGCCGTGGAAGACGCGCCGTGACGAGCCGGCGTGGACGTGCTGCCGACGCTGACGGTCGTCGATGGCACGTGCAGTCACGGGCGGGACGGCGTCGAACGCGTCATCGAGCAGGCGCGGGCGTACGCGCGGCGCTGGCTGTAGGGGCGCGACGGTCCCGGGCGCGCGCCACATCGCGGCTCGCGCGCCCCGGCGGGCGGGCATACAATCGTCGCGATCCAGCAGTTGCGAGTAAGGACGAGGAGGAGAGCCCGTGCCCAGCGTCCCGACCGTCACCGGCCCCGCCGACACCAGCGCCCTCGGCTTCACGCTCATGCACGAGCACGTGTTCGTGCTCTCCGAGGGCGTGGTCGCGAACTTCCCGCGGCTCTGGCCGCGCGAGCGGCGGATGGGCGAGGCCGTCGCGGCGCTGCGTGAGGCGAAGGCGCACGGCGTCGAGACGGTCGTCGACCTGACGGTGCTGGGCCTGGGGCGCGACGTCGCTACCGTGCGCGAGATCGCGCGGCAGGCGGGCATCCGGGTGATTGCGGCGACCGGGCTGTACACGTACGATGCGCTGCCGCACTACTTCGAGTCGCGCAGCCCCGACCACATGGCCGACCTCTTCGTGCAGGACATCGAAGAAGGGATCCAGGGGACGGACATCCGCGCGGGCATCCTGAAGTGTGCAACCGACCAGCAGGGCGTGACGACAGGCGTGGAGAAGGTGCTGCGCGCGGTCGCGCGCGCGCACCGGCGCACCGGCGTGCCGATCTCGACGCACACGCACGCGGCCAGCGAGCAGGGGCTGCGCCAGCAGGAGATCTTCGAGCAGGAGGGCGTCGACCTGCGCCGCGTGGTCATCGGCCACAGCGGCGACAGCGAAGACATCGCCTACCTTCAGAAGCTGATGGCGCGCGGCTCCTACATCGGCATGGACCGCTTCGGCATCGACATGCTGCTACCGACGGACAAGCGCGTCGCGACGATCGCCAAGCTGTGCGCGCTCGGGCACGCGGACCGGATGGTGCTGTCGCACGACGCGAGCTGCCACATCGATTGGTTCGACGAGGCGATGATCCGGCAGGCGGTGCCGCGGTGGAACTTCCTGCACATCCCGGACGACGTGATCCCGGCGCTCAAGGCCGCGGGGGTGAGCGACGACCAGATCCGGCTGATGACGGTGGACAACCCGCGGCGCATCTTCGAGGCGCAGGGGCCGTACTGACGGCAACGCCCCCACGCCGGCGGCGTTGATCTCGGTGACAGGCGGCGTGCCGGTGCGCCTCCGATTGTGACGCGGGGAACGCCACGGCTATAATGGGCCGCGAATCCGCCGGAGGTCCACCACCGGCGCCGGGAGTGAGCGTTGCCCAAGCAGAACCGACCGTTCGCACGCGATGGCCGTCTCCAGGCGAAGAAGAAGCGGACCGACCGCAGCTACCTTCGCCCGACCGCGGCATCAACCGCCGTCGAAGAGACGCCGCTCATCGAACCGGTCGCGGACGGTGCGGCTGAGGCGGCCATCGATGCGAGGCCCGCTCCCGCGACTCCGGCCGTGGCGACAGCCGGCGGCGGGGCTGCTGCGAGCGGCGAGCCACGGCGGGTGGCGGGCAGCGCCGCGCCCGCGGCCGCCACGGCCGCCGGGCGCCTGCCGACGACCGTCCGTGCCATGCAGCAGCAGGGGGTCCGGAAGCGCCGCGAGTTCGACGTCCAGGCGCTGGCCATGCGCGATTCGGCCTACGCGCTCCACGAGCTGCGCCGCATCTTCATCCTGGCGTCGATGGTGGTCATCACGCTCGTCGTGCTCTGGTTCGTGCTCCGGTAGCTGCCCGCGCAGCAGCGCCGTGTGGGCAGCGCTCACGCGGCGGCGAGGAAGCCCATCTCGCCGATGGCGGCCGCGTCCTCCGGGAAGTACAGCGTGGTGATGTGCCAGACGCCGGCGGCGGCGGTGATCCGCTCGCGGATCCGGAAGAGGGCGTCGTGCATGCCGGCGGGGCCGGTTTCGACGAGCAGCACCACGAGCATGTCCTCGTACGGCCGGGCCACCACGTCGGAGGTGCGGATGGCGGACCGCAGCACCTCGACCGCGCGCGCGGCCTTCACGCGGACCGGCAGGCCATCCGACGCCGGCAACGCCTCGCACACGAGCACCCCGAACGGGTGGCCGTAGCGGCGGGCGCGATCCAGCTCTTCGCGGATGCGGACGCGCAGTTGCGTGAGGTCAAGGAGCCGCGGGTCCCGCTCCATGCCAGTCCTCCGTAGAGATATCGAACCGGCAGGGCCTCGCCTGCACCCCCCAGCGGGGCAATGCGGCGGGAAGCGTCATATCGAGGCACGATGGCCATGCATAACCGTCGTGGCGCGCTGGGCGGCCTCGCACGCGGCGGGAGTCCGTCCAACGGGGCCTGTAGCGTGTGGGTCCGGCTTCACGGGACGCACAGCCGAGGGCGGCTGCGCTCCACGCCAATGGCCCCTTCGCACTACGCTAGCGCAGGCGCCCGGCGGCGATGAACGACGCGATCCCCAGGGCGATGAGGCCGAAGAGGTCGGCGCGGAGGTCGCGCACCGCCCAGACGCCGGTCAGGAACAGCAGCGCGACGCGGACCAGGTAGGCGGTCACCACGCCCCCGACCGCGGCGGCCTGGAGGGGCGGCCCGGCCTTGCGGTTCGTGCCGAGCGACACGATCTCGCCGACGGCGAAGCCCGCCACGAAGCCGACGATCGCGCCGAAGAAGACGGAGGTGAGCGGGTTGAACAGCCACCAGGCGATGCCGACGCTGATCCCAGCGCCGAGCGCCGAGCCGGCGGCCCGCGCCAGCATCGCACCGCCGATGTTGTACGTGGGGATGCGGCGCACGTTCGCGCACTCGCGGCAACGCGCGCCGACGGGGGTCTGGACAAGGCAGCGGGGGCAGATGGGCTTGCCGCAGCGGCTGCACGTCAGTTCGGTTTCGACGGAGGGATGTGTCGCGCACTGCATCAGGCGACCGTGAGGGCGGCGCGCGCGATCAACGCACCAGATCCCGGTTCGGCAGGCGCGCGGCAGCTTCGAGGAAGCGCTCGATCGCGGCGTCGGGCAGGGGGATGTCGCCGGGGAGCGGTTCGTCGTTGCCGAAGATGCCGTGGTAGTCGCTGCCGCCGAGCGGCAGGAGCCCGTGGCGCTCCGCGGTCTGCCGCAGCCGCTCGATGGTCTCGGGCGGGTAGTCCTTGTAGTAGACCTCCATGGCGGCCATACCCGCCTCGTTCAACTCCGCGAGCAGCGCGTCAAGGCCCTGCAGGTCGGCGGGGTGCGCGAGGCACGCCATGCCGCCACGCTCGACGATGCAGCGCACGGACTCGGCCGGCGTCATCTTGTCGCGCTCCACGTACGCCGGGCCGTTGCGGCCGATCCAGCGGTCGAAGGCGTCGGCGACCTTCGGGACGTAGCCGGCTTCGACGAGCGCCTGCGCGATGTGCGGGCGCCCGACGGACGCGTCGCCAGCGATCTGCTTCACGCGCTCCCACTCGATCATGATGCCCATGCCGCGCAGCTTCTCGACGATGCCGTAGCCGCGGTCGACGCGGCCGGCACGCAGCCGCCGCAGCATCGCCTGGAGCTCGCCGTCGTCCGGGCTCAGGTAGAGGCCGAGCATGTGCACTTCGGCGCCTTCGATGTCCGTGCCCATCTCGACGCCGGGAATCAGCGTGTAGCCGGTGTGCCGCCCGGCCGCCGCGCGCGCCTCGGCGATGCCCTCGGTGGAGTCGTGGTCGGTGAGGGCGTGGTAGACGACGCCCTGGGAGGCGGCGAGGTCGACGAGCGCGGCGGGCGACAGCACGCCGTCGGAGGCGGTGCTGTGTGTGTGAAAGTCGCCCTTACTCGCCATCGCGCAGCCACTCCCTGTCTACCCGCGCGATCGAATGCGCCTGCCCGGACGCAACATCAATCTCGATCAGCACGGAGTTGAACTGTACCGCCTTCGATGTTTCGGCGACAGTGAAGCGCGCGGGCATGCCCGTCAGGAACTTGCGCAGGACAGGTGCGGGATCGACGCCGATCACCGAGTCGCGCGGGCCGCACATGCCGGTGTCCGTCACAAACGCGGTGCCCTTCGGCAGGAGGCGGGCGTCGGCGGTCGGGACGTGGGTGTGCGTGCCGACGACGGCGGAGACGCGTCCATCGAGGTACCAGCCCATCGCGATTTTCTCGCTCGTCGCCTCGGCGTGCATGTCGACGAGCACCGGTGCGCCGGGCGGCAGCGAGGCGAGCAGGCGGTCGGCGCAGCGAAACGGGTCGTCGATCTCGTACATGAAGGTGCGGCCCATGAGGTTGATGACGGTGAGCGGCCCGAGCTGCTCGATGCCGCGGCCAGGCACTCCCTCCGGGTAGTTGGCGGGGCGCAGGACCTTCGCGTCGCCGCCGAGAAACGGCACGATGTCCGCCTGATCCCAGATGTGATTGCCGGAGGTGATGAGGTCGACGCCGCCGTCGAAGATCTCCCTGGCGGTGTTGACGGTGAGGCCGCGCCCGGCCGCCGCGTTCTCGCCGTTGGCGATCACGGCGTCGAGCGCGAGCTCACCGCGGAGCGCGGGCACGAGCGCCGCGACGGCGCGGCGGCCGGGCTTGCCGACGATGTCACCGATGAAGAGCACGCGCACGACGGGCCGGCTTACCGCGCGTACTCGCTGGCCCGCGTCTCGCGGACCACGGTCACCTTGATCTGGCCCGGATACTCGAGCGACTCCTCGATCTTCTTGCTGACGTCGCGCGCGAGGCGCATGGACGCCAGGTCGTCGATCTCCTCCGGCTTCACGATGATGCGGATCTCGCGCCCGGCCTGGATGGCGAACGACTTCTCCACGCCCTTGAAGCTGTTGGCGATCCCTTCGAGCGCTTCCAGCCGCTTGACGTACAGCTCGAGCGTCTCACGGCGGGCGCCCGGCCGGCTGCCGCTGATGGCGTCGGCGATCTGGACGATGACGGCCTCTGTCGTCTCGACCTCGATCTCTTCGTGGTGCGCCTCGATGCAGTGCACGACGGCGGGGCTGACGTTGTAGCGGCGCGCCAGCTCGCCGCCGAGGGCGGCGTGCGTGCCCTCGACCTCGTGGTCGATCGCCTTGCCGAGGTCGTGCAGCAGGGCGCCGCGGCGGCAGACGTTGACGTCGGCGCCCACCTCCTCGGCGATCATGGCGGCGATGAAGGCGGACTCGACGGCGTGCTTGATCTGGTTCTGCCCGTACGAGGTGCGGTACTTCAGGCGCCCGAGGGTCTTCAGGATCTCCGGGTGCAGGCCCGGGCAGCCGGCCTCGATGGCTGCCTGCTCGCCTGCGGTCTTGATGCTGGCCTGCACCTCCTGCTGCGCCTTCTCGACGACCTCTTCGATGCGTGTGGGGTGGATGCGGCCGTCCATCACCAGCTTGGTGAGGGCGACGCGCGCGACTTCGCGCCGCACGGGGTCGAAGGCGGAGAGCGTCACCGCGTCCGGGGTATCGTCGATGATCAGGTCGACGCCGGTGGCGCCCTCGAGCGCGCGGATATTGCGCCCCTCGCGGCCGATGATGCGGCCCTTCATATCGTCGCTGGGGATGGGCACGACAGAGACCGTCGTCTCGGTGACGACGTCGTTCATCAGGCGCTGCATGGCGGTGGCGAGGATGCCGCGCGCCCGGCGGTCTCCTTCCTCTCTCGCCTCTGCTTCGAGGACGCGGACGCGGCGGTTGGCCTCTTCCTGGACCTCCTGCTCGATCTCGCGGAGGAGCAGGTCACGCGCCTCCTGGCTGGTCATGCCGGAGACACGCTCGACCTCGGCGAGCTTGGCCTTGCGCAACTCTTCGATCTGCGCGCGGGCAGCTTCCTGCTTCTGCTCCTTCTCGGCGAATGCGGTTTCGCGGCGTTCGAGTGCGTCGAGCTTGCGATCGAGGTTCTCTTCCCTGCTGGCAACGCGCTGCTCAAGCCGCAACACCTCGTCGCGGCGCACCTTGACCTCTTGTTCGGCCTGAGCACGGAGTTGAAGAGCCTCCTCTTTCGCGGCGAGGAGGAGTTCCTTTTCCTTTGCCTGCGCGTCCCCCAGGATCTTTGCGGCCGCCTGTTCGGCCTCGAGCTCCTGGTTCCTGGTTGAGCTGCGCCGGACGGCGTAGCCAAGAAGAGCCCCGATCACCAACGCCACGGCGCCGGCCAAAGCGCCGACCACGGCGGTGGCGATCATCGGTAGCCTCTCTTTCCTGTGTTCCTTCTCCCTCTGAATGTCGCTCGCGTGCGCCTGTCCCATGCCATGCGAGCGACGCGACCATCATATCGCATCGGTCGCGCGAACGGGCAATGATTGGCTTGCTCTTACGGTGCCCAGGCGATTTCGCCGTGAAAGGAGCCTGCCGCGATGCGCGTCACGGCGCCGCTCGCGAGGTCCACGTCGCTCAGCGCCTTCATGCCGAGGACGTACAGGTGCGTGTTGTCGCGCCCCCACGTGAGCGCCGGAAGGTCCTCTTTCAGGTCGGCGACGCGGCGCGCCCGGCCACCCGCCGCCGGGACCGTCCAGACGTCCTCCGGCAACCCGTCGAGGGACGGCGCGGGCTGTGGCGCGAACGACCGCATCGTCACGTACCGGAAGCCGGCGCGCGCCCCGGTCTGGTCCGCGGACGTGAAGGCGATCGTCGCGCCGTCGGGAGAGTAGCGTGGTGAGTTGAACGGCAGCAGGTTCTGGTCCGGCCCGACGATGACCACGGCGCCGGAACCGTCCAGCGCCGCCGTATCCAGCGTCTCGCCGCCGCTCGGCACGAGCTCGGTGTAGACGATGTGGGTGCGGTCCGGCGAGAGCCCGAACGTCAGCACGTTCTCCAACAGGCGGGTGCGCTGCCCGGTGGTGATGTCGATGCGCTCGAGGACGTAGGTGACGGATGTGGTGCCGGCCTTCTGCACGGGCTCCTGCACAACGGCGAGAAGGTGCCCAGCATCGAGCCATTGCGGGAAGCGGACGAGCTGGTTCGGATGCACGTGGATAAAGACGGCGTGGGCGCCGCTGCCGTCGCGTTGCGCGACCCACAGGTCGGAGCCCGCATCGTAGGTCGTCCCCTGGATCTTCGGCGGTGGCTGGACGACGTACGCCAGGCGCGCGCCGTCGTGGGAAACGGCGGGGTCGAGGAGGAACGTGTCGGACGTGGGCTGGGGGATGAGCATCTTCTCATGGTGCGATGCAAGGTCGATCTCGGCGATGCCCTTCGGCCGAGTGAGGATGAGCGCACCCGGGCCGTGCGAAGACGAGCCGTTCGCGCCCGCGCCGGCCACCTGCGGCGACGCGGCAGAGGGCGCCGGCGATGCACCGCCGCCACACGCGGAGAGGGCGATGCCGGCAATGAGCGCGCAGGCGATGGCGAGGCGGCGCGGGGTCACAGGGCCAGCCTACTCGATGAACCCTGAGAGATCATCTTCCCCTGGCGCACCGCCGAGGTCGCGCCAGCAGCGGTCGATGGCGGCGCGCGCCGCGTCCCAGCCGAAGCCGCGGCGCTGCAGGAACGACGCGAGGCGCGTGCGGAAGGTCTGGTAGTCCAGCGACCCCATCGCGCGGCTGCGGCGCGCCGCCGCCCGGTACGCGGCGTCCTCGTCGGACAGGGACGCGGTCGCATCGGCGGCGAGGCCGGCGTCGACGCCGCGCGCGCGCAGCTCCCGCACGATGAGCCGGCGCCCCCGCGGGCTCGTGCTATCGCGCGATGCCGCCCAACTCTGCGCGAACTCGGCGTCGTCGATGAGGTGCGCCGACTGGAGCCTGGCGACCGTTTCGTCGATCAGGGCGGGCTCGGTACGGCGCTGCGCGAGCCGCCGCCGTATCTCGCGCTCGCTGTGCGGGCGGCGGGCGAGCATGGCGGCGGCGTGGCGCATCGCCTGCCGGCGCAGGTCCAGCCGCACGATGTCCTCGACCTGAGCGGCGTCGATGGGCAGGCCGGGCCGCAACCCGCGCTCACGTGCCAGATCGCGGCCGACGTCGAAGCACCGCTCGCCGTCGATGCAGACGTCGACGCGGCCGCGGCGGCGCGGGGTGCGCTCGATGGCGGTGATGATCATCGGGACCCGTCCTGCGGCCGGCCTGTGTTGCGTGTCTGTCTGTCCCGCCCCTCCCACGCTCTCGCGCCGCGCCCGTCCCGGCCACGCTCCGCCTGAACAGATTCGCGTTTACTCACGGAAGATTCGTCCTCGCTTCATGTCCCGTTCATCGCGGCTGGCCATCCTGCCCCGGGAAGGGTGAGGAGGAACGGCATGCAGTCGACGAACGCCAGGCGCGGCGTGATCACGGTGGGGCAGGGCCCGCGGCGGCACCGCAGGGCACGCCGCATTGCCATCGCCGCGGCCGTGGTGTTCCTGATGCTGGCAGCGGCGCTGCACTGGCGCAACGCGCTGGCGGTGCGGGGCTCCGACCTGAGCCGGAGCGTGATCGGCGCGGACAACACGGTGCGCATCGAAGCGATCTACTTCCGGCTGAACGACCGGTTCAAGCGGCTGAAGTACAGCATCTTCGGCGGCGGCACGGGCAATCCGATCAGCCCTGCGGCGCAACGCCACACGGCGGCGTCCGCCGCCGCATCCACGAGCGCGGCGCCGCGGCACGCGTCCGCAGCGGCTGCGGCCGGTGCGGCTGGTGCGGCGGCGGCACCGACGGCAGCGCTGCCCGACGCGGCGCCCGCGCCCATCGCCCCCATCTATCCGCACACCCTCTCGCAGGGGGAGGGGACGTGGACGACGATCCAGCTCGCGGGTGGGCTGCGCACGCCGTACACGACGCAGCACCCCATCTACACGACGTTCATCCGGCCTGACCCGCAGCGGCCCTACGCGACGGTGACGCTGGCGGAGTTCAGCGCGGCGAGCATCTCGCTGCATCCGGTGGCGGGCACGAGCGAGCCCGGCGTGTCGACGGGCATCTCGGGGACGGGGGCGATCCCGTCGAGCGTGCTCGACAGCGGCGCGCTGCTGGCGGCGTTCAACGGCGGCTTCCGCTGGCAGGACGGCCACTACGGGATGATCGTCGACGGCAAGACGGTCGCGCCGATGGCGGACGGTCTGGCGACGCTGGCGACGTATCGCGACGGGTCGTTCCGCATCGGCACGTGGGGCAAGGATCTGGGCCCGTCTCCGGACCTGGTCTCGGCGCGCCAGAACGCGATCCTGCTCATCGATCACGGCGCGATCTCCTCGAAGATTGACGCGGGCGGCCACACGTGGGGCTTCATCTGGTACACGAGCCGGAACTTCTTCACGACGCGCTCCGCCATCGGCGTGACGGCAGACGGGCGGTTCGTGTTCGCCGGCGGCTACGAGACGAACGCGCGGACGCTGGCGACGGCGCTGCGCCAGGCGGGCGTGCAGACGGCGATGCAGCTCGATGTGAACAAGCCGTACACGCAGATGGCGCTGTACGAGGCGCCGCATTCCTACATTCAGGGCTTCAACCTGACGGACTGGATGCACCAGTCCCCCGACGGCTTCTTCGCCGGCCGTGCGCGCGACTTCGTGTACATGACCATCCGGGGCCAAACGCAGGCGGCGCCGACGGCTTCGCCCCGCGGCACGGCACCGTGAGCGCGACGGGTGGCGCTGTGCGTGCCGGTGTCCGGAGCCTGCTGCGCCTGCGGGGGACGGAGCTGAAGCTCCCTCGCTACGGCACCGGGGCGGAGATGAAGCTCCGCGGCTACGCCTGTGCATGCCGCTCGCCTGGCGGGGCCGGACCGCCGCGCCCCTAGACGACGGGCGGTGCTTCGGCATCTGGCACGTTGCCGTTGCGGCTGACCGCCGATACCGCGACGGCTCTGGGTGTCGCCGACTTGATCAGGTCTTCGATCTCGCGCGCGACGTCCGGGTTCTGGCGCAGGTACTCCTTCGCCGCCTCGCGCCCCTGCCCGAGGCGCAGCTCGCCGTAGTTGAAGAACGCGCCCATCTTCTTCAGGACGTTGTTATCGACGCCGAGGTCGACGATATCACCCTCGCGGCTGATGCCGCGGTGCTTGCCGCTGAAGAGGATGTCGAACTCCGCGGTGCGGAACGGCGCCGCCACCTTGTTCTTGACGACTTTCGCCCGCACGCGGTTGCCGATGATGTCGGTGCCCTGCTTGAGCGATTCCGCGCGCCGGAGCTCGATGCGCACGGAGCTGTAGAACTTGAGCGCCCGCCCGCCCGGGGTCACCTCCGGGTTGCCGAAGACGACGCCGATCTTCTCGCGGAGCTGGTTGATGAAGATCACGGAGGCGCGCGACTTGGAGATGACGGCGGTGAGCTTGCGCAGCGCCTGCGACATCAGCCGCGCCTGGAGGCCGGGGAGCGAGTCGCCCATCTCACCCTCGATCTCGGCGCGGGGGACGAGGGCGGCGACGCTGTCGACGACGATCACGTCGACGGCGTTGCTGCGCACGAGCGCGTCGCAGATCTCGAGGGCCTGCTCGCCGGTGTCGGGCTGCGAGATCAGCAGCTCGCCGACGTTGATGCCGCAGGACTCGGCGTGATCCTTGTCGAGCGCGTGCTCGACGTCGATGTAGGCGGCGATGCCGCCGGCCTTCTGGGCCTGGGCGACGACGTGGTAGGCAAGCGTCGACTTGCCGGCGCCCTCCGGCCCGTAGATCTCGGCGATGCGCCCGCGCGGCAGGCCGCCGACGCCGAGCGCCATGTCGAGCGCGAGGGAGCCGGTCGAGATGACATCGACCTTGAACTGGGCCTGCGCGTCGCCGAGCTTCATGATGGCGCCGTGGCCGTAGCGCTTCTCGATGTCGGCGAGGGCATCGAGGAGCGCCTGGTCCTTGTCGTCCGAGACCTTCTTGTCGGTCTTGTCGCTGTTGCGTGCCATCTCAGCCTCCTGCCCGGACGGGTCGGGCCCGTCCCTCGACTAGAACACCCGTGCTAGTGCGAGCGCTATGATAGGCGCGCGCGCGGCGGCTGTCAAGTACATCTGTTCGGCGAAGTATAGATCACCGGTGGGGCCGGCGCGGCAGGGACGCGCCGCGCGGGGCGTCGGCACGGCGGGCGCGGCCGACGTGCCCAGGCGCACGGCGCGGCTTGAGCCGCCCGCCGCCAGCGCACCGGGCACCTGCCCTCGCCGCTCGTCCCTGCCGTTCAAGGTGATCCTGTCTTTCATGGTGTGGCAGCATCACTGGCCCGGGGCAGGGTGAGTCATGGTCACTGCCCGTCTGCGCCGGTAGCAGATTCCTTGACTCGGCGGAGTCTGCGTCCATATACTGTCGCCGCGAACCCGCCAGAGGCGGGGCCTATTTTTGTTGGGCGCAGTGACGATTCAGCCGACAGCGGCCCGACAGGCCGGAGGGCGGCTTCGGGCCCGAGTGGCGCAACGGCAGCGCAACCGATTTGTAATCGGTAGGTTAGTGGGTTCGAATCCCCTCTCGGGCTCCAGATGAGATCCCGCGGCGGGGGTAGTGCGTGCCCGGAGCGCCTCGCCGCCGGCGCAGCTCGCATCCGCGGAGAAACCGGCCTGCCCACATAGCTCAGTTGGCAGAGCACACCCTTGGTAAGGGTGAGGTCATCGGTTCGAATCCGATTGTGGGCTCCAGCAGGGAACACGCCCCGGGTGCCGGGGCAGCGGGATACGCACAGCGCCTGCCGGACGCGGGCGGCAGGCATCGGCGGGCGCATCCGCGAGGCGCGGAGGACGGAGCAGGCCCCTCAGCCAGGGGGGCACAGAAGGAGTAGCCGGACATGGCCAAGCAGAAGTTTGAGAGGACGAAGCCGCACGTCAACATCGGCACCATCGGTCATGTCGACCATGGAAAGACGACCTTAACCGCGGCCATCACCAAGGTCCTCGCGATGAAGAAGCTGGCGGACTACCGGGACTTCGGCAGCATCGACAACGCGCCGGAAGAGCGCGCGCGCGGCATCACGATCGCGATCACGCACGTGGAGTACGAGACGGAGAAGCGCCACTACGCGCACGTGGACTGCCCGGGGCACGCGGACTACATCAAGAACATGATCACGGGCGCGGCGCAGATGGACGGCGCGATCCTCGTCGTGGCGGCGCCGGAGGGGCCGATGCCGCAGACGCGCGAGCACATCTTGCTGGCGCGGCAGGTGCAGGTGCCGAGCATCGTCGTGTACCTGAACAAGGTCGACCAGATGGACGACCCGGAGCTGCTCGACCTCGTGGAGCTCGAGCTGCGGGAGCTGCTCAGCAAGCAGGGGTTCCCGGGCGACGACATCCCGATCATCCGCGGCAGCGCGCTGGCAGCGCTCAACTCGACCAGCACCGACCCTGATGCGCCCGAGTACAAGAGCATCTTGGAGCTGATGCAGGCGGTCGATGACTATGTGCCGACGCCGGAGCGCCCGAAGGACCAGCCGTTCCTGATGCCGATCGAGGACGTGTTCGGCATCAAGGGCCGCGGGACGGTGGTCACCGGCCGCATCGAGCGCGGCATTGTCAAGGTGGGCGAGGAGATCGAGATCGTCGGCTTCGGGCAGACGCGGAAGACCACGGTCACGGGCGTCGAGATGTTCAAGAAGCTGCTGGATCAAGGTGAGGCGGGCGACAACGTCGGCTGCCTCCTGCGGGGCATCGAGCGGGAGGAGATCGAGCGGGGGCAGGTGCTGGCGAAGCCGGCGTCGATCACGCCGCACAAGAAGTTCGAGGCAGAGGTCTACGTCCTGTCGAAGGACGAGGGCGGCCGCCACACGCCGTTCTTCAGCGGTTACCGCCCGCAGTTCTACATCCGGACGACCGATGTCACCGGGTCGATCGAGCTGCCGGAGGGGGTCGAGATGATCATGCCCGGCGACAACGTGAAGATGAAGGTGGACCTGATCACGCCGGTCGCCGTCGAAGACGGCCTGCGCTTCGCGATCCGCGAGGGGGGCCGCACGGTGGGCGCCGGCGCGGTCACGAAGATCATCGAGTAGCGGACAACCGGCACGGCCCGCCCGTATACTGTTGAGGCGGGGGGCGGTCCCGCCGCGTGAGGCATCATGGCGAAGAAGGAAGACCGGGCCATCATCACGCTCGCCTGCACGGAGTGCAAGGAGCGGACGTATACGACGACGAAGAACCGGCGCAACGACCCTGACCGGCTGGAGCTGAGCAAGTTCTGCCCGCGGTGCCGTGCCCACCGGCCTCATCGTGAGGTCCGGTAGGAGAGGATTGGTATGAGTCGCGCCCTGCGCCGCCAGCCACTGGTGCAGAAGCCGCCCGCGAAGGCGCCGGCCTTCCGGCCCGCCGCCCGGGCGGCGCGAAAGCCGGCGTCGGCGGCCGCAACGGAGGCCGCGAAGCGGCGCTCGCTCTACGACCGGCTCGTCCCGCGCTTCGTGCAGGACATCGTCAGCGAACTCAAGAAGGTCAGTTGGCCGACGCGCGAGGAAACCGTGCGGCTGACGGTGGTCGTGATCGTCGTCTCGGTCGCGATCGGCATGATGCTCGGCGTGGTCGACTTCGCCTTCAGCTACCTCGTCGACCACACGCTGCTAAGGTAGGACGCATGGCACGCAAGGGCAAAGCCGCGGTCGCGCGCGCCGAGGAGAGCGAGATCGCCGAAGGCGGCGGGCCGGGGTCGCCGGAAGAAGACGCGATCCGGGAGGGCCGCTCCTGGTACGTGATCCACACCTACTCGGGCTACGAGAACAAGGTCAAGACGAACCTGGAGCACCGCATCCAGACCATGGACGCGAAGGATCTGATCTTCGAGGTCGTGATCCCGACCGAAGACGAGATCGAGATCCGGGACGGGCAGCGGCGCACCGTCGCGCGCAAGATCTTCCCCGGCTACGTGCTGGTGCAGATGATCGACCTGAAGGAGGACGACATCAAGTCGAGCCAGGCGTGGTTCGTGGTGCGCAACACGCCGGGGGTCACCGGCTTCGTCGGCTCTGGCACGCGGCCGGTGCCGCTCGAGCCGCCCGAGGTGAAGCGCATCCTGCGCCAGATGCGCGTCGAGGCGCCGAAGGTGAAGGTCGGCTTCGTCGTCGGCCAGAGTGTGCGCATCGTCGATGGTCCCTTCCAGGACTTCGTCGGGCAGGTCGACGACATCAACCTCGAGAAGGGGAAGGTGAAGGTGCTGGTCTCGTTCTTCGGGCGCGAGACGCCGGTCGAACTGGACTTCCTGCAGGTGGAGCGCCTCTAGGCGGATGCCGGACGCGCGCGGCAAGACGCGCGAACGTCGTGCACGCCTCAACGGTAGACAGCCGACGACGGCCAGGCGCATGCGCCTGGCGTCTTCGCGCAGCGAGCGCGCCCATGCGGGCGGAAGGATAGACGATGGCGAAGAAGATCCGGGCGATCATCACCTTGCAGATCGAGGCCGGGAAGGCGAACCCGGCGCCGCCCGTCGGGCCGGCGCTCGGCCAGCACGGCATCAACATCATGGGCTTCTGCAAGGAGTACAACGAAAAGACCGCGGGCCAGGCGGGGACGATCGTCCCGGCCGAGATCACGGTGTTCGAGGACCGTTCGTTCAGCTTCATTCTGAAGACGCCGCCGGCGTCCGACCTGCTGAAGAAGGCCGCGGGCATCGACAAGGGGAGCCCGGCGCAGAAGCGGCAGAAGGTGGCGACGCTCTCGCGCGGGGAGATCCGGCGCATCGCCGAGTTGAAGATGAAGGACCTGAACGCCAACGACATCGACGCGGCGATGCTGATGGTGGAGGGCACGGCGCGCTCGATGGGCATCGAGGTCGCGCCGTGATGGGAAGCAGGCGGCGAGAGGCCCGAAGCGAGAGGCTGCGCGACGGCGCATCGTTGTAGGGGCGCTGCTTGCCGCGCCCGCCGTTGTGTGATGCCGGGCGGGGCAAGCGACACCCGGCCGGGGTGCGGATCTGGCGCTCCGAAGGCGAACCACGGTCCGCCGCGAGGCGCGGCGATAGCCGGTGACGGAGGCCGAACCCGCGTAGGGGGAGGCCGGCTCGGACCCCATCGAGGGTGTACGTCGCCGCGGAGGAGGACGAGCGGATGAAGCACGGGAAGCAGTACACCGAGAAGGCAAAGCTCATCGACCCGGAGCGGCTCTACACGCCGCAGGAGGCGATCAAGCTGGCGAAGGAGGCGTCCTTCGCGAAGTTCGACGAGACGGTCGAGCTGCACCTGCGTACGGGGCTCGACCCGCGGCACGCCGACCAGCAGATCCGCGGCACGTCGCTGTTGCCCCACGGGCTCGGCAAGACCGTGCGCGTGCTCGTCTTCGCCGAGGGCGAGGGCGCGCGCCTGGCGCAGGAGGCGGGCGCCGATGAGGTCGGCGGCGACGAGCTGATCAAGAAGGTCGAGGGCGGCCACACGGCCTTCGACGTCGCGCTCGCCCAGCGCGACCTGATGGGCAAGGTCGGGCGCCTCGGCCGCGTGCTCGGCCCGAAGGGGCTGATGCCAAACCCCCGCTCCGGCACGGTCGTCGATGCCGCCGACATGGCGAAAGCCGTGCGCGACGCGCGGCAGGGGCGCGTCGAGTTCCGGCTGGACCGCACGGCGATCGTCCACTGCCCGATCGGCAAGGTAAGCTTCGACGCCCAGGCGCTCGAAGAGAACATGGCGACGCTGGTCTCCGAGATCGTCAAGGCGAAGCCGTCGGGCCAGAAGGGGGTCTACATCCGCTCGATCACGCTGACGACGACGATGGGGCCGGGCATCCGACTGGACCCGACGCCGACGCTGGCGATGAAGGCCGGGTAGGGCGCCCGACGCAGGCCGCCGGAGCGCGAGGGAGGCGTCGATGGCGCAGGTGTTTCCGCCGCTCGAGATCTCGCAGCACTGGCAGAGCGTCAACGACTCGCTGCTGCGCATCGTCGAGCTGATCCCGGAGGAGAGGCTCAACTGGACGCCGCAGGCGGACCTGTGGAATTCACGCGGGGTCCTGATCCACATCTCCGATGCCCGGGACGGATGGCTCGCGAACACGGTGGTGGACGGCGATCCCTACCCCAATATCTGGACGACCGCGCGCAGCCGCGACGACCTTCGCCGCGAGCTCATGCGCAGCTTCGCGCGCCTGCAACGCTTCCTCTCGAATCAGGCGCAGCTCGATGCCTCGTACCGTGACGACTGGAATGGCGAGACTGTCACACTCAGCGGCCACTGGATCGCGTTCCACCTGCTCGTGCACGACATCCACCATCGTGCCGAGCTGCTGCAGCGGATCGCGTTGATGGGCATCGAGCACGACATCGACGTTTGAGTGTCGCGCTGGTGTCTGGCTGGCGTCATGCAACCTGCCGCGGGATCGATCATGATGGTGGCGTCGGATGGAGGCGGGTGACGGCTGGCCGCGCAGGGACGGTGGCGGTGGGCCCATGACAACGGGAATGCACGCGGGCCAGCGCTCACGCTGGGGCGCGCTGCGGCCGGGGCGGCGGGCGCGGCGGGTCATCCTCGTGCTCGGCGCGCTGGTCCTCGCGCTGGCGCTGGCCGCGCGCTGGAAGGACACCCTCGCCGTCCACGGCTCCGACCTCAGCCGGCGCCTGATCGGTGCGCACAACACCGTGCGCATCGAGGCGATCTACTTCAAGGCGGAGGACGCGATGGCCCGCCTGAAGTACCGGCTCTTCGGCGGCGGCGGGGGCAGTCCCGTCAGCGGGCCGGTCCTCCAGCGCGAGCAGCCCGCCGCGCAGGCCGGATCGCCGTCGGCTGCCGCCGCGCCGTCCGGCGGCGTCCAGGTGGAGCCGCTGCCGCGGCCGGCAGCGCCGGACGCGCCGCCGGCGACCGTGCCGGTGCTGTACGCGCATACAGCATCGAAGGGAGAGGGCGTCTGGGCGCCGCTCCGGCTGACGGGCCCGCTGTTGAGCGTCTACACCGAGAAGCACCCGATCTTCACGACCTTCGTGCGGCCCGACGCCGCGCGTCCGTATGCCACTGTGACGCTGGCCGCGTTCGATGCCGGGAGCATCAGCCTGCATCCCGTTGCGGGCACGCAGGACCCCGGCGGCCCGCTCGGCGTCCGCGGCCCCGGCGACATCCCCGCGAGCGTCCTGCGAGGCGGCGCGCTGATCGCCGCCTTCAACGGCGGCTTCCGCTGGGACGACGGTCACTACGGCATGCTCGTCGACGGTATGGAGATCACGCCGATGCGTGATGGCCTCGCGACGCTCGCCTCCTACCGCGACGGGTCGTTTCGGTTCGGCATCTGGGGGAGCGACATCGTCCCGGCGCCGGACCTCGTCTCCGCCCGGCAGAACGGCATCTTCCTGATCGACCACGGCGCGGTCTCGCCGAAGATCGACGCGGGCGGCGAGACCTGGGGCTGGGTCTTCTACAAGAGCCGCCAGTTCTACACGGCGCGCACCGCCATAGGACTGACGGCGGACGGCCGCTTCGTCTTCGCGGCGGGACACGACGTGGACGCGCGTACGCTGGCGCTGGCGATGCAGCGGGCCGGCGTGGTGACGGCGATGCAGCTCGACATCAACAGCCCCTACAGCCAGATGGCGCTGTACGAGGACCAGAGCGGCACACTGCGGGGCTTCAACCTGGCGGACTGGATGGCGGCGGCGCCGTCGGGCTTCTTCGCGGGGCGGGTGCGCGACTTCGTGTACATGACGATCCGCTGAGCGGGCGGGGGCCGCGCTTGTCTGGCGGCCGGTCGCCCGGTACACTCCCCGGGCTTGAGACAGCAGGCGTCCGCCCGGACATAATCCAGCCTGCCGAGGCGCAATACGCCAGACCACGGCCCGTCCGGGCCGCGTCGCGTGTGCCCCTGTCGCAGGCAGGGGTTGTTTGTTGCCCCGGCGGGACATCGGGTGCGTGACTGGCCGGCGGACGGTACGCGCGGGCTGAAGGCCCGCGCTCAGGGACGCGGGGCCCTACGGAGGTGGCGATGCCGACGGTGAAGAAGCAAGAGACGGTCGCCGAGCTGAAGGCGCTGGTCGGGCGGTCTTCGATCGTGATCGGCGCGGAGTACCGCGGGCTGAGCGTGAAGGAGATGACGGCGCTGCGACGGGCGCTGCGAGAGGCGGACGTCGAGGTGCGGGTGGTAAAGAACCGGCTGTTCCAGCGCGCCGCGGAGCAGGCGGGCGTGGCGGTGGCGGGACAGGTCGCGGAAGGGCCGACGCTCATCGTGTTCGGCCACGGCGACGTCATCGGACCGGCGAAGGCCGTCGCGGAGTACGCGCGGACGGCGCGCAATGCCTTCTCGCCGAAGAAGGCGTATCTCGACGGCGCGGTGCACGCGGGCAGCATCGTCGGCGAGCTGGCGGCGCTGCCATCGCGTGAGCAGCTCATCGGCCAGCTCGCGGGCGCGTTCGTTTCGCCGGTGCAGCGGCTAGCGACGCTGCTCAACGACAGCATCCAGAGCTTCGCGCGCCTCGTCGACGCGCGGGCGGAGCAGCTCGAGTCGGAAGCGGCGTAACACCCCGGTGCGCGGGGGCGCTGCGCGCCGCACCAGAATGTAGGGGCGCCGCTTGCCGCGCCCGCAGAGGATAGGGGCGCCGCTTGCCGCGCCCGCAGAGGGTAGGGGCGCCGCTTGCCGCGCCCGCAGAGGGTAGGGGCGCCGCTTGCCGCGCCCGCAGAGGATTGGGGCGCCGCTTGCCGCGCCCAACGTACGTGAGTCAGGCCGCACGGGCCCAAGGAGGAGAAGGACGACATGGCGAAGGTTGAAGAAGCGTTTGACATCATCAAGGGCATGACGATCATCGAGCTCCGCGATCTCAACAAAAAGATCGAGGAGGAGTTCGGCATCACGGCCGCGGCGCCGGCGATGATGATGGCCGCACCGGCGGCGGGTGCGGGCGCCGCCCCCCCGGCAGAAGAGGAGAAGACGGAGTTCAACGTCGTCCTCAAGGAAGCGGGCGCGAACAAGATCAACGTGATCAAGGCCGTGCGCGAGGTGACGACGCTGGGGCTGAAGGAGGCGAAAGACCTCGTCGAGAGCGCCCCGGTGAACGTGAAGGAAGGCATCGCCAAAGCGGAGGCGGAAGCCGTAAAGGCGAAGCTGACGGAAGCCGGGGCAACGGCGGAGCTGGCGTAGGATCGACGACCTGGCGGCCCCGGACGGGCGCCGTCTGGTAGGATCTTCCCCGGTGAACTGCTACTCCTGCGACGCCGCGCCGGTCAACGTCTGCAAGCGTTGCGCCAGACCGTACTGCGAAGACCACGGCAACGCGCAGTACTGCGCCGACTGCCTGAAGCCGGCATCGGCGCTGCCATCATTCAACCTGTACCGCGGCTCGCTGCTGGCGATGCTCGTCGGCACGGCGCTGGCCGTCGTGCTGATCGTGCGGCCGCCGGGCGAGACGAAGGGCGCGGCGCCGGTGATCGTCGGGCGCTCCAGCCCGACGGCGACGGCGTCATCGGGCACGCCGCAGCCGACGGTGCCGGCGGAGACGCCGCAGGCGACGGCGAGCGCGCAGGGCGGCGCCACGGCGGCAGCGGGGAGCACGACGCCGGAGAGCGGCACGCCATCGCCGGCCGCGACGGCGGGCGCCGGCGCGACGCCCGCGGCGACGCAATCGCCCTTCATCGAGTATGTCGTGCAGTCGGGTGATTCCGTCGCGAGCATCGCGCAGAAGTACCTGGCGCCGGGCGATAGCATCGTCGCGTTCCAGAACGCGATCATCAACCTCAACGGCCTCAGCGGCACAAACCCGGTCCTGCACCCGGGGCAGAAGCTGCTGCTCCCCAGGTCGGCGCCGTAGGGCCGTGGACGACCCGGTCGCCGCCGCCCGCGCATCGCTCCGGCGGGGCGCCCTGACCTACGGCGCGCTGCTCGTCGTCGATATCGCCGTCGCCGCCTACATCATCGAAGCGCGGGCGAGGGGCGCGGCGTTCGTGACGCTCTCGTTCGTCGTGGTGGTGGGTCTGCTGCTCGTCTACCAGGTGGCGCAGCACGTCCGCGACTTCGAGGCGCCGCTCGCCGAGACGGACGGGGTGGTCGTGCGGAAGTGGAAGCGCGCCGACCTGATCATCGCCATGGACAGCTACTACTTGACCGTCGGGCGCACGGTCTTCCGGCTGCGGCCGGAGGACTGGATCCACATCGACGAGCAGATGTACGTCAAGATCGTCCACTTCCCGCACACGCTGACGGTGGTCTCCGTGCACCCGATCGAGCGCCCGCCCGTGCCACCGCCGCCGCTGGCGTAGCCGTGATCGCGCTCCCGCACCGTGCTAGGATTGCGGGCGGGCGAGGGCCCGCGCAGCAGAGGAGGAGTCCGGTATGCGCCTGCTCACCACCGTCCTGGCCGCAACCGTCATCGCGCTCGCCAGCGGGCTGGCGGTCGCGGCCGCGGCCACGCCCGTGCCGGCGCACGACGGCTCGCGTGTCGGCGTGCAGCTCGGCGTGCTGGGCGCGGCGGCGTTCACAGTGCTCGTCGTCGGCTCGGTCGCGTACCTCGTGCGCAGGCGGCTTGGGCTCGCGGCGCCGCCCTCCGAGCAGCCTCCGGAGGGGCACCACTAGGCGGCTGCGAAGCGCGCGGATGTCCGGCGTTGCGTGCCCCTGCGGGGGACGGAGCTGAAGCTCCTTCGCTACGGCTGGGCGAGCGAAAGCTCCTTCGCTCCGGCTGTCGCGCACCTCGGCTGGCGTCCAGCGCCGCGCGCCGGGGCGTATACTGGTTGACAGAGGGCAGGGTCGTCCGCACAATGAACACCATTCAGTGAAGCCCGTCACGGCGGCGGATGTGCACGCGAGCGAGGTGGATGTGACGGAGCGCGACCTGGGACTCCGCTATTGGACGCAGGGCCGTATCTCCCGCCGCCGCCTGCTCGGCGGCGTTGCCGTCGGCGGCGCTGCCGTGGCGGCGATCGGGCTCGTCGGTTGTACGAAGCAGTCGACATCGGCGCCGGTCGGCACGTCCTCGCCGGGGGCGCGGCCCACGACGACGGTGAACGACGGCACGCAGGACGGCCCGCCAACCCATCTCGGCGGCATCCTGCGCGTCCGCCAGGACCCGGTGATGCCGAACGTGGACCCGTTCGGCCCGGGGATCCTGGCGCTGATCCAGGGGCTGTTCCTGGGCTTCACCGTCTTCGACCACATGTGGTACGTGCCGACGGACACCGGCACGACGGAGCTGTTCCTGGCGACGAAGGTGGAACAGCCCGACCCGCTGACGGTGATCGCGACGCTCGGCGACGCGACGTTCCACGACAAGCCGCCGGTGAATGGCCGCAAGGTGCTCGCCAGCGACGTCGCGGCGAGCTTCAAGCGGTTCCGCGAGGAGACGGGCATCGGCTTCGACTGGCTGCACGGCGTGATGGCGGACATCGTCGCGCCGGACGAGCGCACGGTGAAGATCACACAGAAGCGGCCGTGGGCGTGGGTCTTCACGTCATCGAACGCAGGCTCGCCGATCACGAGCTCGATCATGCCGGCGGAGATCCTGCACGGGCACGACGACCTGCTGCACCAGACGGCGATCGGCTCGGGGCAGTGGGTGCTGCAGAGCCACGACAACGGGGCGAACCCGAAGCTGCGGAAGTTCCAGAACTTCCGCCAGTTCGCCGGGACGAAGTCGATCAAGGGCCAGCCGTACCTCGACGGCATCGACTTCAAGGTGGTGACGGACGACAACGCCGCGCTTGCGGCCTTCAAAGCCGGCGACCTCGATGCGATCGGCTTCGCGAGCAAGGACGACGCGGTGCAGACGCAGCAGCAGCTCGGGGACAAGATCGTCACCGGCAGCGACCTGGGCCGCGACTACGACTGCCTGATGCTCAAGTATGAGCCGCCGTTCACCGATCCGCGCGTCCGCCACGCGTTCAACCTGCTGATCAACCGGGGTGAGGCGATCGACCTGCTGGAGCAGGGCAGCGGCCAGCGCTGCGGGCCGCTGCCGCCGGCGAACAAGCGCTACGTGCTGCCGGACAGCGACCCGGCGCTGCAGGAGTACTTCAAGCACGACGTCGCGGAGGCGAAGAAGCTGCTGGACGCGGCGGCATTCGACTACAACCAGACGCACGAGATGAAGTTCTCGAACCGGCCCGAGGACGCGAACCTGGCGGAGGTGCTGAAGGGGCAGTTCGCGAAGGGCGGGGTCAAGCTGAAGCTCACGCAGCAGGATCTCGTCCGCTGGCTCACGACCACGTTGAGCCAGAGCCAGTTCCACATGACCTGCTTCCGCCAGCTCCCGTACGAGGACCCGGACCTGCCGCTGCGCTTCTTCCTGGGGGCGCAGGGCTTCGGCTCCAACTTCATGGGCTACGACGACCCGAAGGTCGATGCGGCGATCCTGGCGGCGGCGCAGGAGCTGGACGAGACGGCGCGCATCCAGAAGGTGATGGACGCCCAGCGGGCGATCATCAACGCCTGGGCGCCGATGCTGAACATCTACTCGCCGATCGGCTACGGCGGCCGCTACGCGTACGTGAAGGGCACGATCAGCGGCCGCGGCTCGTACGGGCTCTTCAACCGGACGACGTGGCTGGACAAGCCGGCGTGAGCGGGCGGGCTGGGCCGAAGGGCGGCTGAGGCGATGTGGCGGTACGCGCTGCGCAGGCTGTCGTTCCTGCCGATCATCGTCTTCGCGGTCTCGCTGCTGACGTTCGTCATCCTGCGGGTGCTGCCGGGGCAGGACCCTGCGCTCGTCATTGCTGGCCAGGGTGCGACGAAGGCCCAGATCAGCCAGATCCACGCGCAGCTCGGCCTCGACCATCCGATCTGGCGCCAGTACGTGAACTGGGTGGGCGATGCGCTGCGGGGGGACTTCGGGACGACGTACCAGAGCCAGGCGTCGATTCGGAGCGAGTTCGTGCGGCGGTTTCCGGCGAGCTTCGAGATCGTCTTCCTGAGCCTGGTCGTGAGCGCGATCACGGGCATCACCTTCGGCATCCTCTCGGCGATGTACCGGAACAGCGTGCTGGACTACGCGGTGCGCGTCTTCGCGGTGTTCGGCGCGTCGATCCCGGAGTTCTTCCTGCTGACGCTGCTGATCATCATCCCGTCGTACCTGTTCAACTACTCGGCGCCGATCGGCGGCTACGTGTCGCCGCTGCACCACCCGTGGACGAACCTGCGCCTGTTCGTGCCGCCCGCGCTCGTGCTGGGGATCGGCGGCTCGGCGGCGCTGATGCGCCTGGTGCGAACGACGATGCTCGAGGTGTTGCGCAGCGACTACATCCGCACGGCGCACGCCAAGGGGTTGAGCCAGCGGGCCGTGATCATCGGCCACGCGCTCCGCAACGCGGCGACGCCGATCGTGACGGCGCTGGGCATGGCGTTCGTCGCCATCTTCGGCGGCTCGATCATCGCCGAGCAGATCATGAGCCTGCAGGGTGTCGGGCAGTGGTTCTTCGCCTCGACGGTGCTGCGCGACCTGCCCGTTGTCCAGTTCCTGGCGGTGTACACGGCTACGGTCGTGATCATCGTGAACCTGATCGTCGACCTGTCGTACGCGGTGGTGGACCGGCGCGTGAGGTACAACTGATGGCCACGCTCGCCGAGCGCGGCATCGCGCCGGGCAGGGAGGCGTGGGAGTATCCGCGGGAGCGGCCGCTGTTGGCGCGGCTGGGGCGGCTCGCGGCGAAGAACCCGGTCGGTGCGGTCGCCCTGCTGATCGTGGTGGCGTTCTTCGTGCTCGGCGTAATCGGGCCGTACGTGGCCCCGTACGACCCGCAGGCGTTCGACCGCTACGCGCGGCTCCAGGGGCCCTCGGCGGCGCACTGGTTCGGCACGAACTCAAAGGGCCAGGACATCTTCAGCCGGGTGCTCGTCGGCGCCCGGGTGTCGATGACGTTCGGGCTGGTGATCATGTTCTTCGGGTTCATCCCGGGGGCGGTGCTGGGGATCATCTCGGGCTACGCGGGCCGCTGGCTCGATTACCTGATCCAGCGGTCGAGCGAGGCCTGGACGGCGTTTCCGCAACTGGTGCTGGTGCTGACCTTCCTGAGCGCGTTCGGGCCGGGGCTGCGCAACGTGTCGATCGTGATCGCCATCGGCGCGCTGTTCGGCGGCTCGCGGCTGCTGCGCGCGCTGGCGATCGTCGAGAAGCACAAGGAGTACGTGGCGGCGGCGCGCTCGACCGGGGCGACGGAGTTCCGGGTCCTCTGGCGGCACGTGGTGCCGAACATCATGCCGTACATCCTGGTGGGGATCAGCAGCGTCTTCGCGGTGGCCGTGCTGGCCGAGGCGGTGCTGAGTTATCTCGGCCTGGGGCTGTCGCCCGGCACGCCAGGTTGGGGCATCGACCTCGCCTCCTCGCTGGGGAGCGCGCAGCACTACCCGTACCTGGTGATCTTCTACGGGGGCGCGATCAGCATCGTTGTGCTCGGCTTCAACCTGCTCGGCGACACGCTCCGCGACATCCTGGACCCGCGCCTGCGCGGCAGCCGCTGACCTGTCGCCGGGAACTACCGCCCGCTACGCTGGATGGGATGACTGACGAGCGACGCGATCACGGTTGGACGGTGCAAGATAGGAGCGGGCCCGTCCCGGCCGATCGGCGCGCAACCCGGCGCGGGCTGACGGGCCGCGCTCCCAGTGGGCGCGCACCTTGCCGCGCCGCGGCATAGCTGTCGATGGCTGACGAGCGCTTCTACCCGCCGTTGAACTTCGCATCGCTCGACCCCGAGGACGCCGCCTTCGACCGGGCGCGCGCGGTCGTGCTGCCGGTGCCGTACGATTCGACGGTGACGGCGCGCGCGGGCGCCCGCGACGGGCCGCGGGCGATCATCGAGGCGTCGGCGGACATGGAGCTGTATGACGTTGCGCTCGGCAGCGAGCCGTGGCGGCACGGCATCCACACACTGCCGGAGCTGGCGCCGCACACCGGCTCGCCGGAGGCGATGATCGGCCGCATCGAGGAGGTCGTCGGGGAGCTGATCGACGCCGGCAAGTTCGTGGTGACGCTCGGCGGCGAGCACACGGTGGCGGTGGGCGCGGTGCGCGCCTACGCGAAGCGCCGGCCCGGGCTGTCGGTGCTGGCGTTCGACGCGCACTCCGACCTGCGGGACGCATACCTGGACTCGCGGTACAACCACGCCTGCACGCTGCGCCGCGCGCTCGAGGTCGCGCCGGTGACGCAGGTCGGGCTGCGCAGCGCCTCGGCCGAGGACGCGGCGCTGATCCGCGACCGGCACCTGGCGTTCTACACGCCGGCTACCTTCCGTGCCGCCGGCCCGCAAGAGGTCGTCGAGCGCCTCGGTGACGACGTGTACATCACGATCGACCTCGACTGCTTCGACCCGTCGGAGATGGCGGCGGTGGGCACGCCGGAGCCGGGCGGGCTGCACTGGGACGAAGTGACGGACCTGCTCGTGGCCGTGACGCAGGCGAGGCGGGTCGTCGGGTTCGACGTGACGGAGCTGTCGCCTTCGCTGGGCCCGCGTTCGTGCGCGCAGCAGGCGGCGAAGCTCGCGTACCGGCTGATCGGGCTGGCGCTGGACGGCCGGCCGTCCGCGGACAGCGCTTCACGCCGGTCCGCGAAGGGGACGTCCGGCGATGCCTGACGCGAAGGGGCGCCGCCAGGCCCGTCCGGGCAAGCGTCGCGGGCGCCAGCGCGTGCGCGCACGCCCGGAGCGCGGTGCCGCGCAGCGGGCCGCCACCGGGACGAGCGCTGCCGCACCGCCGGTGCAGCCGCGGCGTGCGGGAGCGAGTGCGCCGCCGCCTTCGCGCCTGCCGTCGCCGACGGCGCGCGCGACCGGATTCATGATCGCGCTCGTGACGGCGTTCCTGGCGGTGGTGATGATCAAGGATGCCGTGACGCACGCATCGGGCACTTCGGCGGTGATCCAGGTCGTCGGTGGCCTGCTGCTCGTGCTGCTCGCGCTGGCGGTCGGGG
Source organism: Chloroflexota bacterium (assembly GCA_028872875.1). GTDB lineage: Bacteria > Chloroflexota > Dehalococcoidia > DSTF01 > JACRBR01 > JADMII01. The sequence continues at coordinate 40,679 of JAGWOC010000005.1, forward strand.
CGCTGGTGCTCGTGCCGGGGCGCGTGCGGGCGTTGTTCCGGCGGTAGCCGGCAGAGATCGACCGGAGTACACGTGTGCGGGCGGGGCGGACAGGTCTGAAGACCAGTCCGTACGCGTGGTTAGGTGCCGCGCGCCACGGCGGCGGCCCGGAGCGCGCGCACGTCGGCCAGGTGCTGGGCCTCGTGCTCGACCATGTGCTCGACCATCTGGCGGATGCTGACGCGGCCGCGCTCGAGGTGCTGGCCCGTGCGGGCCCAGTTCCAGTTGACGAGCGTCGTCAGCAGGAATACCGTCTGCGCGCGCTGATCCTCGAGCTCGCGCAGCATGTCGTCGAGCGGGCGGCTGAGGTACGCGTGGTCGCGCGCGTAGGCGTCCTGGTCCCATGGCTGGAGGACCGGGTCCGTCTGGGTCGACATCATGTACAGCCGCTTGTGGTCGACCTCGGCGGCGTCGCGCAGGTGGCCGACGATCTCCTTGATGCACCACGCCGGCGCGGCGTCCGGCTGGCCGGGCGCCGGGCGGTAGAGCGCCTCGGCCTCGCTGATCTGCGCGAGGGCGTCGCGCAGGTCGCCCGGCAGCGCGCGCAACGGCTCGACGAGGTCGAGATGGCCCGTCGTGCCGGGCTCATTGCGCGGGAAGATGAAGACGTTCGGGGTGTCGAGTGCCATGGCTGTCTCCCTCAGCGCACCGGCGCAGGCGCCGCGATCGTCTGCGCGCCGCGATCGTTGAGCGTCGTCACGGCGACGGTGGTGCCGCCGCGCAGGTACAGGCGCGGCACGCGGGCGCTGATGCCCGCCAGGATCTCCCACGAGATCGTGTCCGCGAGCGCCGCGAGCTCGTCGGCGTCGATCGCCTCGTCGCCCTGCCGTCCCATGATAACGACTTCGTCGTCCGCGGCAACGCCGGCGATGCCGGTGACGTCGACCATGCACATGTCCATCGCGATGCGCCCGGCGATCGGCGCGCGGCGGCCGTGCAGCAGCACCTGGGCGCGGCCGGAGAGGGCGCGGCGCAGCCCGTCGGCGTAGCCGCACATGACCAGCGCGATCGTCGAAGGCGCGCGCGCCTCCCACGCCCGGCCGTAACCGACCGTGTCGCCGGGCGCGAGGTCGATGAGGCGCGCGACGCGGCTCTTGAGCGCGAGCACCGGCCGCAGCTCGATGCCATCGCCGCAGCCCGGCGCCGGGTGATAGCCGTAGATGCCGATGCCCGCGCGCACGATGTCGAGCGCCATGTCCGGCGACGCGAGGACGCCGGCCGTCGGCGAGCAGTGGCGCAGGGGGATCCAGGGGAGCCGCCGCGATGCTTCGAGCAGCAGCTCGTACTGGCGCCGGGTGAAGGTCTGGTCGCCCTCCTCCGCCGCCGCGAAGTGCGTGTATAGCCCCTCGACCTCGATGCCAGGCAGGGCGCGGATGCTCTCGGCGAATGCGACCAGCTCATCAAGCGGCAGGCCGGAGCGGTTGAGGCCGCTCTCCAGCTCGACGTGTACCTTCTGCGTGATGCCGCGCCGCGTCGCGAACCGCGACAGCGCGAGCGCCGTCTGCATCGAGCAGACGGTGGGCGTGAGCCGCGCACCGACGATCGTCTCTGCTTCGGACGCCGGCGAGAAGCCGAGGATGAGGACGGGCGCGGCGATGCCGGCGCGGCGCAGCTCTTCGCCTTCGTCCGCGCAGACGACGCAGAGGCCCGCGGCGCCCGCTTCGAGGGCGGCACCGGCAACGGCGGCGGCGCCGTGGCCGTAGGCGTTGGCCTTGACCACCGCGTAGAGACGGGCCGGGGCAGCCTGGGCGGCGAGGGTGCGGACGTTGTGCGTCAGCGCATCGAGGTCGATCTCGGCCCACACCGGGCGTCCGTGCCAGCGGGCGGCGTCCATGCAGCCTAGGATACGTGACGGGGCGAGCGCCGGGAACCGTGGCTATGGGGAGCGCGCCGGCATTTGTCAGCGCGGCGTCCCGGCGCTGTTACGGGACGAGGGCCCAGGCGTTGGGGAGGCGGTAGGTGAAGATGCTGCTGGTCATCCGCTCGCCATCGAAGACGCGGCCGCGGCCGGTGCGGGTGATCTCCTTGTAGCCGTTCTGGAGCTGGATGATGCGGCGGTCGACGAGGTTGATGACGACGGCGCCGGCCTTGACGGGGCGCAGGCTGGCCTCGCGCGTGACCTCGTCGACGACGCGGAAGAGCGGGGACTCCTCGGGGCGGGCGTATTGGAGCGCGCTGTGGATAGCGTCGTAGCTGCCGGTGGCGTTGCGCTCATCGAACATGACGAGGCCGTTGGCGACGCGTTCGCGCAGGCCGCGGTAGTAGGGTTCGCTGCGTTCGAGCAGCTCATCGAGGTTGCGCGGGTCGGTGGCGCAAGCCTTGAGCAGCGCCGGCAGCGCTTCGCCGTGGGCGACGAAGCTGACGCCGCCCGAGCGGTCGATGATCGTCATGCGCATCAGGTTCATGGGGGTGTTCACATTGCGACGGGCTGTACGGCGAGGGTACCATTCGGGCCGATCCCTGTCAAAATCGAGGTCGCTACGCGCAACGTCACGCGCTCCACCCGCCGGCCGCACCGCTCGCAGATCCTCGGGCTTGCCGCGGCGGCGCTCGTGGTGGTGGGCGTCGCGTGCAGCGGCTCCAAGCCGGAGCCAGCCGGCGGCGGTACGCCGCCGGCCGGCGCCACGATGACGGCGGCGAACGCCACAGCGACGCCAACACCGGCCCCCGCCGATGTGCGGCTCGCCGCGACGCTGCGCTACGAGGGCGAGTACGAGAAGGCGATCGACATCTACGCCGCCGTTGCGACGAGCGAGGGCGGGCAGGCGCGGCAGGACGCCCTGCTGGCGCAGGCGCAGCTCCTGAGCCGCACACATCGCTTCGCGGAAGCGCGCGACGTGCTCCAGCAGTGGCTTGCGGGCGCCGGCGCGTCTGCGGACGGCAGCACGGCGCAGTACATGCTGGCATCCACGCTCGACGACCTGGGCGACCCGCAGGGCGCGCTCGACAACTACGACCGGTACATCGCCGCCGGCGGGCCGGCGTCCGACTTCGCGAAGATCGAGCGCGCGAAGATGCTGGCCCGGCTCGGCCGCACGCTCGACGCGGAGCAGGCCGCGGAGGCGGTGCTGGCGAGCAGCATCGACAACTCGTTCAAGGCATCATTCGCGTTCAGCATCGCCAGCGCGTTCGAGCAGGCTGGCGCCGACGCGAACGCGCTGGCCTGGTACAACCGGGTGAAGCTGATGCCCGGCGGCGACGTCGCGAGCGCGCTGGCGCGCACCGGCGGCATCAAGAAGCGCCAGGGCGACCCGACGTGGAGCATCGACTACCTGCAGGCGATCAGGGACTACCCGTCGGCCGGAGCCGCGCCGGACATGCTCGATGCGCTCGACGCGGCGGGCGTCGCCGTGGGCGACTACACGCGGGGGCGCGTCGACTACCACGCCGGCCGCGACGACGCGGCGCGGGCGGCGTTCACCAGGGCCATCGCGGCCGGCACGGACGTCGCGGCGGCGGAGTACTACCTGGGCGCGCTCGACGAGCGCGCGGGGAACGTGGACGCCGCGATCCACGACTATGGCCTCGTGCCCCAGACCGATGCGGCGTCGCTGCTTGCGCCGGCCGCGCTCTGGTGGCGCGGGCGGCTGCTCGACGCGCAGGGGCGCTTCGCCGAGGCGCAGGCGGACTACGGCACGCTCGCGGCGCAGTACTCATCTTCGAGCTACGCGGACGGCGCGGCATTCCGGCAGGGGCTCGCGGCGTACCGCGCCGGCGACCGCACGACCGCGATCACGCTGTGGAGCGCGCTGGCGGCGCGCACGAGCGGCGACGACAACCTGCGCGCGCGCTACTGGCAGGGCCGGGCGCTGGTCGAGCAGAACGGCGCCGCGAACGACGGCGTGCTGCAAACGCTGGTGAAGGACGCGCCGGAGAGCTATTACGGCCTGCGCGCGTCGCTGCTCTTGAAACAGAACGGCGTGAAGGCCAAGACGCCGCAGCTCAACGACAGCCCGCCGGACTGGAAGAAGGTCGCGCGGTACATCAAGGACAGCACGGGCAGCGACCCGGCGACCGCGAGCGATGCGCCCATCAACGACCCCCGCTGGGCGCAGGCGGCGGAGCTGGCGAACGTCGGGCTGAACGCGCAGTCGGACACGGTCTTCCGCGAGATCATCCAGCAGTACGCGAGCGACCCCGTCGGGCTGTACAAGGTGACGAAGCGGCTCCAGCAGGAGGGGCGCACGAGCCTCGCGGCGCGGGCGGCGACGCGCCTGCTGTCGCTGCTTTCGCTGCAGGCGCCCCCGCCGGACGACCTGCTGCGCGTCGCGTACCCCATCGTCTACAAGAGCCTGGTGAGCGACGCGGCGGCGCAAGAGAAAGTTTCGCCCCTGCTCCTGCTGGCGCTCGTCCGCCAGGAGAGCTTCTACGACCCGCATGCCGGCTCGCCCGCGGGCGCGCTCGGGCTGACGCAGGTGGTGCCGGCAACGGGGACGCAGATCGCGCAGTCGCTGGGGGCGCAGGGGTTCACGGCGGATGACCTCTACCGTCCGACGGTGAGCCTGCGCTTCGGCGCCGACTACCTGGCGCAGCAGCTCCGGGCGTTCCAGTCGGACGCCTATCGCGCGCTGGCGGCGTACAACGCGGGGCCGGCCGCGGCGTCACGGGCCGCGAAGGCTGCCGGCACGGACGAGGACCTGTTCGTCGAGGACCTGGAGTTCGGCGAGACGCGCGCGTACGTAAAGCGTGTGATGGAGAACTACGCCCGCTACCGCCAGATCTACGAGCACCTGCCGGTGCCATCGCTGCCGCGCTAACGCGCCGCTCCCGGCACGAATGCTAGAATGGGCGAACGTCACACGATCTGGTGAACCCGTGCGAACCGCGCTCCACATCCGGCTTCGCCCCATGTCGACCGAGGATATTCCGCAGGTCGTGGAGGTCGAGCGCGAGTCGTTTCCGACGATCTGGCCGCAGACGGCGTACCGGCGCGAGCTGCAGAACAAGCTGGCGCACTACATCGTGATCACGGAGCCGTCCGACCCGGGCGAGGCCGCGGCGCCCGCGTCCGGCGTCTGGGGGGCGCTCCGACGGCTGGTCGGCCCGCCGCCGCCCGCGCCGGAGCACCTGCTCGGCTTCATCGGCGTGTGGATGATGGCGGGCGAGGCGCACATTGTCACGGTCGCGGTGCGCGAACGCTACCGCCGCATGGGAATCGGCGAGCGGCTGCTCATCGCCTGCATCGAGCTGGCGATGGAGTCAGGGCAGGAGGTGGTGACGCTGGAGGTGCGCAAGTCGAACGATGCGGCGCAACTGCTATACGACAAGTACGGCTTCGAACGGGTCGGGCTGCGCGTCCGCTACTACACCGACAACAACGAGGACGCGGTGCTGATGACGACGCCCGACCTGGCGTCGTCCTCGTATCGCGCGCTGTTCGGGCGGCTGCGGGCTGAGCACCGGGCGCGCAATCCGGACCTCTGGCAGTGAGCCGCCCATTCGGTGGCGGCGTCTCGTCGCGCACCCGCGCCGGGTTGCCCCGACGGGCCGTATGGCTGGCCGCACTCGCTGCCGTTTCCGCGCTCGCGTTCGCCGCGTGCGGCGGCGGCGCGCCATCGAAGGCGGCCGGCACCACCACCGCGGACGCTACCGCACCCGCAGCATCGTCGACCGCCGCGCCATCTTCGCCGGTCGCGCTGCCGTCGCCGCCGTGCGCGCCCGCGAAGCCGTACGCCGCGGGCAGCACCGACGTGAACATTCAGTCCGGCGGGCTGGACCGCCACTACATCCTGCACCTGCCGCCTTCGTACGACGGCACAAAGGAGCTGCCGCTGGTGATCAACCTGCACGGAGCAGGTTCGAACGCGCTGCAGCAGGCGTTCTACTCCGGCTTCCAGCAGAAGGCCGACAGAGAGGGCTTCATCACCATTACGCCGGATGGGACCGGCACGCCGCGCGCCTGGAACTTCATCCCGATACCCGGGGGCGCGGACGACGTGGGGTTCATCCGCGACGCGCTGGACCGCACCGAGGCGGCGCTCTGCATCGACCCGGCGCGGGTGTACGCGACGGGCATTTCGAGCGGAGCGGCGATGGCGGTGCGGCTCGCCTGCTCGCTACAGGACCGCATCGACGCCATCGGCGTCGTCGCGGCGCTCTGGTACCCGCCGGACTGTCCGACGGCGAAGCCGATGCCGGTGCTGGAGTTCCACGGCACGAAGGACCCGCTGGTCCCGTTCGGCGGCGGCACGGTCGCCAACAGCGGCATCCCGGCGCCAAGCGTCGAGGGCGCGGCGGCGGCGTGGGCGAAGGCGGACGGCTGCGAACTCACGCCCGCGAAGATGCAGCTCACCCCGCACGTGCGTACGCTGGCGTACAGCGAGTGCCGCGGTTACGTTGCGGTCGAGCTGTTCATCGTCGAAGGCGGGGGGCACACGTGGCCGGGGGCAGCGGCCGACGTCACGGCGCTGGGCGCGACGACGCACGAGGTGAGCGCGACGGACGAGATCTGGCAGTTCTTCATCGCGCAGATGCCAGGGGTGAGCCGGTAAGGGGCCGGCGGCCGGAGACTGGAGTGCGCGAGGACGGAAGATGGAGCGCGCGAGGCGGAAGGGTGCGGTGTGGGCGCGGGGCGGGGGACGATGCGGCCGGCGCGCACGTGTGCGCGGGCTGAAGGCCGGCGCTCCGGGTGCACCGGCCGGGGCGGGAGGCTGATGGCAGACGAGAGAAGGGATCTCACCAAGTGACCACGATGCGCTTCGGCCTCCAGACGAGCCTCAACAACGTCGAGTGGCGGCAGGTCGAGGACATCTGGGCGTTCCTCGACCGCGAGACGAAGTTCCACAGCGCCTGGACCTTCGACCACTTCATCCCGCCGGGCCCGGGGCAGGACCCGAACGCGAACTGCTTCGAGGGCTGGAGCGCGCTCGCGGCGCTGGCGGCGCGCACGTCGCGGATCCGGCTGGGCTGCCTGGTAACGGGCGTGACGTACCGGGAGCCGGCGGTGCTGGCGAAGATGGCGGCGACCATCGACCATCTGAGCGGTGGCCGCCTGGAGTTCGGCATCGGCGCGGCGTGGCACCAGGGCGAGCACGAGATGTACGGGATGCGCTTCCCGCCGGCAAGGGAGCGCGAGGACCGGCTCGAGGAGGCGGTGCGGCTGATCCGGATGCTGTTCGATAGCGAGGGGCCCGTCGACTACGAGGGCCGGTACTACGGCTTGCGCCGGGCGGTGTTCCTGCCGAAGCCGGTGCAGCGGCCGCACCCGCCGATCATGGTGGGCGGCGGCGGTGAGCGGCGCACGCTCCGCACGCTCGCGCGCTACGGCGACGTCATGAACGTCTCCGGCACGCCGGAGATGGTGCGCCGGAAGATCGAGGTGCTGGAGCGCCACTGCAGGGAGGCAGGGCGCGACCCGGCGGAGATCGAGAAGACGACGTTCGGCGCGATCGTCGTGAGCGAGAACCAGGGGCTGATCGACCGGGTGGCGGCGATGTCCGCGGCGGGCGCGGGACTGTCGCCGGAGGAGGCGAAGCGGCAGTTGCCGATCGGGCCGGCGGCACACGTGAGGGGCATCGTCGAGCGATATGCTGAGGCGGGCGTGACGCAGATGATCATGATGAGCCAGGGGCCCTGGAAGCGCGAAGTGTACGAGCGCATCAACGCCGAGGTCGTCGAGCCCTTCGCCGGCTGAAAAAATCGCCCGCTTAACCAGTTGAAAGCTGTACCCGCCTCTGTTACTGTAAGCCGTCAATCTAAGAGTTTCCCGTCCGAGTCCGCCGCGAAGATGCACAGATTCGCTCCGCCCCTGACGACAAGGAAACGTTCTCACAGGAGGGTCGTCAGGTGCCTTACACCGACAGAAATCTGACGTGCGTGGACTGCGGCGCGGAGTTCGTGTTCTCCGCCGAGGATCAGGAATTCCACGCGAGCCGGGGCTTCACAAACGAGCCGAAGCGTTGCCCCGACTGCCGGCGCGCCCGCAAGAGCGCGCGCGGCGACAGCGGCGGGGGCGGCGGCTACGGCGGCGGGGGTGGTGGTTACGGCGGCGGGGGCGGCGGCTATGGTGGCGGTGGCGGCGGCTACTCGTCCGCGCCGCGGCAGATGTATCCGGCGGTCTGCGCTTCGTGCGGGCGCGAGACCGAGGTGCCGTTCCAGCCGCGAGGCGACCGCCCTGTCTACTGCCGCGACTGCTTCCGCTCGCAGTCACCGAGCGGCGGCGGCCGCCGGTAGGCGCTCAGCCGACAATCGCAGAGCAAGCGAGGGCGCGGTGTCATGGCCGCGTCCTTGTTGCACGTGGGACAGACGGCGTGCGTGCTCCTGCGCCACCGCGTGCTCGTCCATGCCGCCTGGCTCCAGCGCGCGCTACGCGGCGGGGTCGCTGCCGGCGAGCGCCGGCTCGGGCTCGTCGGTGTCGTCGATGCGCACGCCGCGGCGCGCGAGGCGTCGCGTCAGCACGGCGAACATCAGCAGCCCGAGCACGACGCCAAACCAGAGCGTCGAGATGCGGATGATGATCGTGGCGAGCGACGCGGTGGCCTTCGGGTCGACGAACGTGCGTGCCGGGTCGATGATCAGGGTCTGCGTGAGCGACGCGATGCCGACCTCGGCCACGCCGAGCCCGCCGGGGGTAAAGAGCAGCGCCGCGGCGAGCGTGGCGATGGGCAGGATGAACGCCGCCTTGAACAGCGTCTCGAAGCCGCCGCTCACGCCGACGCCGACGAGCGTCAGGTAGAAGGCGGCGACCTCGAAGAACCAGGAGACGACGCTGAGGCCGGTCATCAGCACCACGCCGCGCGGCTTCATGAGGACGTAGGTGCTCTCGTAGAACTCCTCGAAGTGCTGCTCCAGCCGCCGCACGAGGGGCACCCTTGCAAGCATGCGGAGGAGGGCGTACGACGCGCGGCGGTTGCGGGAGACGCTCACCACGGCCACGCCGCCGACGGCGAACACGACGACGACCGGCCAGGTGTTGTGCCCGAACGCGACGACGCCCGCGGCGGCGATGATCAGCAGCCCGAGCGCGTCGGTGAGGCGCTCGGCGAGGAGGATGGGCGTGGACTTCGTGACGGACGTGCCGGCGACGTCCTTCAGCAGGTGGCTCTTCAGCCACTCGCCCGCCTTGCCGGGCGTGACTGTCATGCCGAGGCCGGAGAAGTAGATGAGGAAGCTGTCGACCTTGCTCAGCCCGACGACGCCGATCTGCTTGAGGTAGTACTCCCACTTCAGGAAGCGCAGGGCGTAATTGCCGAAGGTAACGAGCAGGATCAGCGGCAGCAGCTCCCAGCGGAAGTTACGGACGTCGCGCACGACCCGCGAGAAGTCGCCGTAGGCGAGCAGCCCGGCGAAGACGACGATGCCGAGCACCATCGAGATGAGGAGCTTGCCGCGCAGGCTCGAGACGTTCACGCGGCCGCCGGGCCAGTCAGCATGGCCCCAGCTTACTTCACGCCGGCCCGGCGCGAGTAGGGAGCGCGCCGGGCGACGCGCCTGGAGCTGCGGACGGACCGCTTGATCCGCGAAGCAACGGCTCCGCCTGCGCCGGGTCGGGGTTCACCCGATGCTGCCGGCGGCGCGGGCGGCCGATCCACCGCACATGCAGCTTGTGCTCACACGCCGCACCCTCTGCGGGCGCTTCGACGCGCCGGCGGTGCGCGTGGCGGCGCGCGTCGCGGCGTCGGCGCTCGTGGTCGGCGCCGCCTACCTGGCTGCCGCCTGGTACGCCGGCGTCGCGCCGTTCCGCGCGTCCGCACCGGCGCCGTACAGCCAGAGCGCCGTGCTGCGCGCGATCCCGTTCGACGCGCCCCTGCCGTACGACCGGAGGCTGCTCGAAGCGGGCCGCGGCGGCGTCCTCCCGTACCACCTTGCCTGGACGTCGGCGCAGTCGCCGGACGTGGTCGGCCTGGAAGTGCTGGAGCACCTGCGAAACAGCCCCAAGTGGCAGCTCACGGAGCGCACGGCGCTCGCCGGCGCCTTCACGACGCATCTTGCGCGGCTCGCGGCAAACGGGCAGATGACGCACTTCGCCGAGCTGTCGGTGCGTCCGTACGGCGCGGGCAGCCTCATCACGTTCGACTTCACACCGATCCCAACCGCGTTCGCGCCGAAGTAACCGCATCCTTGCATCGGCGTTGCGGCCCGGCGGCGTAGGTGATCCCCCGATCATCACCCGCGCGCGCACGGCCGAACATCGGGCGGGACGATCGCGGACGGGCCGTACGGCCGCCGGGTGGCGGAGGGTCTTCCATGATGGCAGTGTGCGCGGGCCCCAGATGGGCCGCACGGCGGGCGGGCGACGCGCAGGCGGTGTGGCGTGCGGTCGCGCCGGCGGCCGTGACGCTCGCGCTGCTCGGCGCGATCGGCGTCGAGCTGGCGGTGCTGGCAGCGTGGCTGCCGGACACGCTGCGGGCGTTCTGGTCCGGGAACACGGGAGACTTCCATAACCTGTACGAGCCGGCGAGCCACCTGCAGCTTGTCGGCCTCTACAGCCCGGCGCTGACGCTGCTGCTCTATCCCTTCTCGTTGATGGGCGAGCACGTCGCCTACCGCGTCTTCTTTGGCATGAACGTGGCAGCGGCCGTGGCTGTCGCCTACATCGCGCAGCGGGCCGTGCGTTCGCCCGAGGCGCGTCTGGCCGTCGCGCTTGCCGTCGTGTCGCTCCCCGAGCTGCACTGGGCGCTGCGCCTGGGCCACATCACGCCGATGCTGGCGCTGGCGGCGCTCGGCGGGCTGCTGCTGGTGCAGCGCCGCCCGCGCCTCGGCGCGGTGCTGCTGGCGGTGCTCTCGCTGAAGCCGCAGTACGTGATCGCGCCGTTCTTCTACCTCGCATGCCGCCGCCAGTTCCGCGCGCTGGGCGTGATGCTCGGGGTGGCCGCCGCGGGCGCGGCCGCGGGCTTCGCGGCGATCGGGCCGGGCAGCATCGCGACGTACGTGGGGTCGTACCTGAGCTGGGGGCCGCGCAGCACGGAGAACCTGCTGCCGGTGCAGCAGGCGTGGATGTACTCGTGGCCTGGCTTCCTGATCTCGGCCGGCATCAAGCCGAGCCCGGCGCTCACCGCCGACCTGCTGCTGCTCTCCGCGGGCGTGCTCGCCGTCGCCGCCTGGCGGCTCGACGCTGCGAAGGGGGCGGCGGTGGCGGCGCTGGCGCTGGTGCTGGTGACGCCGTACTCGCAGTTCTACGACACCCTACTCGTCGCGGTGGCGATGGCGCTCGTCCTGCGCGCGGGCATCCAGCCCGCGGCGGCAGGGGTCATCATCGCGGCACTGTACGCCGCGGCGGTGGTGACGCAGACCCACACGTACTTTCCCGTGCGCGACGTGCTCGGGCCGGCGACGACCTCGGGTCTGTACTGGATCACGCCCGTCCTGCTCGCCGCAATCATCGCCGTCGTGATCGCCGACGGCCTCGCGCGGCGCCGCGCGTGGAAGGGAGCCTAGCGTGGTGCTCCGCGTGCCGCCCGGCGAGGACACCGTCGATGTCTCGGTCGTCTCATGGAACTCGTGGGGCGACCTGCAGATGAGCCTTCCGGCGCTGGCGGCGCAGGATCATCCGGCGTACCGGGTCGTCGTCGTCGACAATGCGTCGAGCGACGCGACGGCGGACGCGGTCGAGGCGCACTTCCCGGACGTGACGGTGATCCGCAGCGCGTGCAACGGCGGCTACGCGGCGGGCAACAACCTGTGCTTCGCGCAGTCAATGAGCACGTACATCGCCGTGCTGAACCCGGACGCCCGGCCCGAGTCGGGCTGGCTGCGGGCGCTCGTGCGGGCGCTCGAAGCCGACCCGTCCGCCGCGCTGGCGACGTCGAAGGTGCTGCTGGCGTCCGACCCGGGGCGGGTGAACGCGTGCGGGCTCGATGTGCACCTGTCGGGCATCGCCTTCTGCCGCGGGCTCGACGACGCCCAGGACGCGTACGTCGCGACCGAGCCGGTGGCGGCGGTGTCCGGCGCGGCGTTCCTGGTGCGGCGCGACGTGCTCGTGGAGATCGGCGGGTTGGACGAGCGCTTCTTCATGTATATGGAGGACACGGAGCTGTCGATGCGCGCGCGGTTGGCGGGGTACCGGGTGGTGATGACGCCCCGCTCGCGCGTCGCGCATGCCTACGCGCTCGACATCTCGCCGTGGAAGCTCTACTACCTGGAGCGCAACCGGATCTTCATGCTCGTCAACGTCTTCCGCTGGCGCACGCTGGCGCTGCTGCTGCCGGCGCTGGCTGTCGCCGAGGCGGGCGTCTGGGCGTACGCGCTGCGCGGCGGGCCTGCGATGCTGGCCGCCAAGGTGCGCGCGTACGGGTCCGTGCTCGTCGCGCTGCCGTCTATGCTGCGGCGGCGGCGGCGCGTGCAGGCGATGCGCCGCGTCGGCGATGCGGCGCTGCTGGCGCAGATGACGCCGGCGCTGCCGGACGTCGGCAGGGGCGCCGGAGCACTGACCCTGGTTGCCAACCGCTTCTTCGCGCGCTACGCCGCGTTCTTGCGATGGGCGGTGCGCTGGTAGGGCCACAGAGCGAAAGGATTCGGGACATGCAGGCCATCATCGAGACGTACGAAGGTGCGGCGTCCGTGCCCCAGAGCGAGGCCGCAACGGGCGCGCGCTACTGGCAGCGCCTCCGCGAGCCGGACATGCTCGTGGCCCGCGACATCGCGCTCATCCGCCGCGTCCCGCGGGGCCGGCCCGTGCTCGACGTCGGCTGCGGGAACGGCGGCTTCGTGCGCGCCTGCCGCCGCCAGGGGATCGACGCGGTCGGCGTCGAGGCCTTCGCGGCTTCGGCGCGGGTGGCGGCGCGCGCCGGCACGAGCGTGCTGCACGCGGCGGGCGAGGAGCTGCCGGTGCGCGGCGGCGCGATGGACGTCGTGCGGCTGAAGGAGGTGCTGGAGCACGTGCAGGCGCCTCTGGCGCTGGCGGCCGAGATGCGCCGCGTGCTGCGTCCGGGAGGCGTCTTCCTCGCGTACGTGCCGACGCAGTGGTCACAGTTGTACCCGTTTCCGGCGAACTTCTACGACGACTACACGCACGTGCGGGCGTTCAGCCGCGTCGGCATGCAGCGCTTGTTGGAAGATGCTGGTTACGAGCGCATCTCGATCGAGGGGTACACGCCGGCGCTGCGCGGCTGGCAGCGGCCGCTGGCGGCGGCGCTGTCGCGCGGGTTCCCCTTCTTGTGGCGCGCCATCGCATTCGCGCCGACCGGTGGGAGCGCGGCATGAGCGCGGCGGGTGCCGTGGCGCGCCGGCAGGGAGCCGGCCTCAGCGGTGCGGCGCCCGGGCGAGGCGGCGCGCTGGCCAAGGCGCTGCGAGGGATGCTGCCCCGCCTCGTCCTGCGCGCCGCCGCCTCGTTGCTGCTGGTGAGCGCCGGCGCAGCGCTGGTGCGAGAGGTGCCCGTGGCGCCTCCGACGTGGTCCGCCCGCCAGCGCGCGCTCGCCGCGTTCCCCTCCAGCCTGCCGCAACCGCCGGGCACGCGGATCGTCGGCGCGGGCGCTGGCAAGGAGCTGCCCTACCGGATCGACGCCACAGCCCCGCTCACGCCGCAGGCCGTCGCCGCGTACTACGGGCGGACAGCGGCGACGGGCGGCTGGGCCGCCAGCGCCGCCGGCGCCAGGCCCGGCCGGATCGAGCTCCTGCACACCAACGCCCGGGGCCGCACCGACTTCGTCGCGCACGTCGAGGTCACCCCGGATGGCGGTGCCAGCCGCGTGATCATCGAGTTCTCGCCACTGCCGCTGGTCCTCGGGGGGCTGTAGTGACGCGCGCGGCAGCGACGCCGGCGGCCGCGTGGCGAGCATGCGCGACCATCGCCCGGCCGCGGATGCGCGCCTTCTCGCTCGGATGGCTGCGGGAGGCGGGGGCGGCAGACCGGCTCGCCGCGCTCGGCCGCGGCTTCGCCCCGGCGCTGCTGCTGCTCTTCGCCGGCGCTGAAGCCGGCGTGCTGGCCGCCTGGCTGCCCGGCACGCTGCACCAGTGGTGGCGCGCCGGGCCGCTGGCGCCCGGCGACCGGCCGATGGGCGACTGGAGCGTCTTCTACGATTCCGCGAAGCACTTCACGCCGAACGGGCTGTACAACCCTGGCCTGGCGGTGATTGAGCGGCCCCTGACGCTCCTCTCGATGGCCGCGGCGTACCGGCTGTACGTCGCGCTGGCGGCACTGGCGGTGCTGGCGACCGCGTTCCTCGCGCAGCGGTACGTGCGTTCGCCGGAGGCGAAGCTGGCCGTCGTCCTGGGCGTGGTCGCGCTGCCAGAGATGCAGTTCGCGCTGCGCGGGGCCGTGCTGACGCCGTTTCTGGCCCTGGGGACGCTCGCGGGATTCCTGCTGCTGGAACGGCATCCGGCGCGCGCCGGCGCCTGCTTCGCCTTGCTGATGCTGAAGCCCTCGTTTGCCCCGCTGCTCGTGCTGTACCTGCTGTTCCGGCGGCAGTGGCGCGCGCTCGCCGTCATGGCCGGCATGACCGCGGCGATGAGCGCGACCGGCTTCGCCGCGATGGGAGGCGGCTACGCGCTCACGTACGCGCGCCTGCCGTTCGACCTCGGCGCCAGCCAGGGGGGCTGGCTCTCCGCGACGGCGCAGACGTGGCAGCACTCGTGGCCGGGCGTCCTCATCAGCGCCGGCATCACGCCACGGCCCGCGCTGTGGCTGGAGCTGGTGCTGCTGAGCCTCGTCACGGTCTCTGTCGCCTGGCGCAGGACGGACATCGAAACGCAGGCAGCGGTGACGGCACTCGGCCTGCTGCTGGTCACGCCATACGCGATGTCCTACGACTGGGGGCTGCTCGCCGTGGGCGGCGCGCTGCTGCTGCGTTCCAGAGGGCCCGCCAGGACGCTCGTGCCGTTCCTGCTCGTCGGCGGGTTCGCGGCGGCGGTGCTCACGCAGGCGGCGACGCCGTACCCGCCACCGCCGCCCGTGATCGGCGATGGGTCGGTGACCTGGCCGCACGCCACGTACGGCTTCTACTGGAGCGCCCCGTTCGCGCTCGTCGCGATCATGGCCCTGGCGGTCACTGGACGGCGCGCCACGCGCGGGTCCGCCCACCGACCGCTGCCGCTGCGCTCCCGCGTCGAAGACGTGATCGAACTCGAGGAGATCGGCGAGCGCGCCACGCGTGAGGCCGCGTAGGCGCCGCTACTTGCCGCTGATGATGTTGCGTAACCGCTCGATGAGCGTGCGCTGGAACCCGCGCTCGCGCTCGGCGTTCCAGGAGTGTTCGGCGCGGGCGGCGCGCTTCATGCCCGCCATGCGCTCGCGCATCAGCGTGCGGACACGCTCCGCGCCGCCGTCGTCGAGCCAGAAGCCGTGTTCGTCGTCGCAGGCGTCGAGCTCCAGGTGTTCGCCGCGGAAGTCGAAGGCGGCCATCGGCTTTCCGCACGAGGGGCATTTGAGCGTGCTCTCGCGCTCGGCGTACTCGATCGTGCCGGCGAGCGCGTCGCCGCTGGCGGCGGTCGCCTCCAACTCCTCGAACTCGTGCAGGTCGAACCAGCCGCCCTTGCAGGTAGGGCACTGCTGGTACGGGACGGCGTGGTCCTCGCCAGCCTGCAACTGCGCGCCGTCGCGCGGGCATGTGAGCGCCATCGGGACCTCCTCGGTGTTGGACTGCCATCCCCTGCATCCATCATAGGCGATCGCGCACCGCGTGCATGCAACAGGATCGTTGCGCGGCGGCGCTCGTGCATCGGCGCGCGCCGTGTTACACAGGATGCGGCGCCGGCCGCGCGGGCGGCGCGCGCTGTGTGACAGGAGCATCCGCATGGCCCCCGAGCGCCTCGGATTCGGCATCTTCATGGCACCGTTCCACCGGCTGGGCGAGCATCCGACGCTTGCGTTGCGCCGTGACCTCGACCTGATCGCCTGGCTCGACGAGCTGGGCTACGACGAGGCGTGGGTCGGCGAGCACCACTCCGGCGGCTGGGAGACCATCGCCAGCCCGGAGATGTTCCTCGCGGCGGCGGGCGAGCGCACGCAGCGGATCCGCCTGGGCACGGGCGTCGTCAGCATCCCCTACCACCATCCGTTTCATGTCGCGGACCGCATCGTGCTGCTCGACCACCTGACGCGCGGCCGGGCGATGCTGGGCGTCGGCCCCGGCCAACTGCCGGCCGACGCGTACATGCTCGGCATCGACCCGGCGACGCAGCGCGCTCGGATGGACGAGGGCCTGGGGTTGATCATCCGCCTGCTGACGGAGGAAGCGCCGATCACGTACGAGGGCGAGTGGTTTCGGCTGCGGGACGCGCAGCTCCAGCTCAAGCCGCTGCAGCGGCCGACCGTGCCGATGGCCGTTGCGTCGACGATCAGTCCGGCGGGGATGACGACGGCGGGGAAGCACGGCGTCGGCGTACTCTCCGTGGGCTCGTACTCGCAGGAGGGCTTGCAGGCGCTGACGACGCAGTGGTCGTTCTGCGAGAAGGCGGCCGCGGAGGCCGGGCGGCCCGCGCCTGACCGCGCGGGCTGGCGCGTCGTCATGCCGTTCCACCTCGCCGAGACGAAGGAACGGGCGATCGAGCAGGCGCAGGACGGACTGCTGCGGTGGCAGAACGACTACTTCGCCAAGACATTCGGCGTCTACAACAACACGGAGTTCAAGACGGGGCGCGAGCTGGCGGAGCAGCTCAACGGCGTCGGCTTCATCATCGGCACGCCGGACGATGCGATCGAGAGTATCAGGAAGCTCCAGCAGCTATCGGGCGGCTTCGGTGCGTTCCTCGGGCTCGCGCACGAGTGGGCGGACCGCGGGCAGACGTTGCACAGCTTCGAGTTGATGGCGCGCTACGTGATGCCGGAGTTCCAGGACCAGAACACATGGCTGCGCCGCTCGAACGAGTGGACGCAGGCGCACAAAGAAGGACTCATCGGCGGCACGCGCGCGGCGATCTTCAAGGCGATCGCGGAGAACAGGGACGCGGCGCCGCTGTTGCCTGGCATGATCCAGCAGGCGGCGGCGCAGGCGGCGCCGGCCCCGCCCGCGGCGGAGGATGCGGCCAGCCAGCGGTAGCGACGCGCGGGGACCGCGTCGCACCAGATCGACGTGGCGCGACCGCCGCAGGCGCAGATCGCAGGCGGGCATCGTAGGTGCGGCCTGAAGGCTGGCCGGCGGCGGGCGGCATGCTATAACTGAGCGTCCCCAGGGTAGCCAAGCGGCCTAAGGCAACGGTCTGTAAAACCGTGTATCGGTGGTTCGAATCCACCCCCTGGGACCATGCTCTAGCATCGCGATCGGCGTGTACGGGGGCGCCGATTTCGCTTCTGTGCGGGAGATGCGCGCGACGGCCGATGCGATGCGCGCACGGGGACGGCGCGCTCTCCGCATCCCCCGTTAGTCCACCTTCGCGACATTGACGCGCACGCCGCGGTCGAAGGGCACCGGCTGCCACTGGAAGGGCCAGTAGCGAAGGTGCCCGTAGCCGCCCGCGAAGTGCAGCCACTTCACCATGCCGGGCTCCAGGTCGGAGGCCCCCTTCCAGGTGCGGTACATGTACGGCTCCCACCCGTTGTAGGAGATCACCTGTCCCGGCCGCACGGTGGCGGAGAGTTTCACCGGCACGATGAACGCGCCCAGGTCGTTCTGGACCTCGACCTCCTCCTCGTCGCGGATGTTGAGGCGCGCGGCGTCGTCGTCGTTCATCACCAGGTGCGGCCTGCCGCGGTGGGTCTGCAAGAGGAGCTTGTTGGTGATGTTCATGGAGTGGATGCTCCAGCGGTTGTGTCCGCTGGTCATGACGAAGGGGTAGTCGCCGCCCTGGGGCGGGTTGTCCTTGTGACACGGCAGCGCTTCGCCGGCTTCGATGAACCACTCGTGGTCGATGTAGAACTGGGCACGCCGCGTCAGCGTCGGATACGGGACCTTCTTCTCGGTGTGCCAGGTGAACGCCGTGTGCGTCTCGTCCGTCTTGATATCGGCCGCCTGGCTGTGCGACATCGGCCCGATGCCCCAGTTGAGGAATCGCATGTAGCCCTGCTCGCGCAGCGTGTCGAGCGACGTGCCCTCGGGCAGGTTGCCCGCTTCGACCGCGTCGCTCACCCATTCGCGTGCCACGGCCTCCGTGTTGTCGAGCGAGCCGTCCACCGTGAACTGCTGCCTGAGGCCGGCGAACTGGTGCACATTGCCGAGCGCGTCGGTGCACTCGCCGATGCCGCGGGCCTTGGCGCGCCCCTCGATCTTCTCGGCCAGCATGACGGCCATCTCGACCTCCGGCATCACGCCGTCCGGCGGGTCGACCGCCTTGTCCGAGAACGTCAGGTTCATCAGGTGCGGCGTCGGGAACATGAAGGCGATCTTCTCGTAATGGTGGGCGACGGGCAGGACGTAGTCGGAGTACATACCGGTGGTGGTCATCCGCCAGTCGACGCTCACGATGCAGCGGAGCTTTTCCCAGAGGTGGGGGAGCAGCAGGTTCTGGCCGCCGCGCGTGCGGCGCAGCGCGTTGCCGCCGACCTCGAAGTAGACGCGCGGCGGAGCGGCCGATGCGGTCCGCCCGGCGCTCTTCCACCAGTCTTTGTCGAGCGCCTCGGCGATGTAGTCGTCGAACGGCCGCTGCATCGTGGGGTCGTTGTACGCGCGGTTGTTCCAGTGCTCCTTGTAGCCCCAGTGGTAGTACCAGAGCATCGCCGGCGGGACCATGCCCTGCGTCTGCGAGAAGCGGTGCATCAGCTCGATGTGCGCCATCTCCTCCGTGCGGGTCGGGTCTTCGCGCTTGACCAGCTCAAGGAGCGCCTTCCGCATGTTGAGGACATTGCGCGCCTCGGCGCGGCCGGTCTTTCCCTTGGCGAACGAGAGGAACGGGCCATCGAAGCCGGCAACGGACCACTCCACCGGGCCGGTGCCCTTGCGGCCCCAGTTGCCGGTGAGCGCGAGCACCAGCAGGTACGACCGCAGTATCAGGTCGGAGTGGTAGTACTTGAACGACGTCGCGCCGCAGAAAATACTGCCGCGCTTGCTGGCGATCTTCCGGGCGAGCGTGCGGATGATCTCCGGGTTCACGCCGCACATGGCCGAGGCTTGTTCCGGCGTGTAGTCCGCCAGGCGCTCCTTCATCAGCTCGAAGACGGGTACAACCTGCGTCATCGTCCCGTCCTTGAGCTGGACGGTGCGCGGGCCGGTCAGCGCCGGTTGCATCCCCGCAAGAGCGAGCGTTTCGAGCGGCGCCTCAGCGACACGCCCGCTGCGCTCGTCCCAGATGTAGAACTGGTCGTCGCGGCCGCCAGCCTGCAGGTCGGTCTGCCGGAGGAACCGCTGGTTGTCGACGCGCACCAGCAGCGGCAGGTCGGTCTGCTCGCAGATGAACTCCTTCTTGAAGAGGCCCTCTTCGATGATCACCTGTGCCATGGCGAGCCCGAGTGCGGCGTCGGTGCCGGGCTTGATCGGCACGAAGTAGTCGGCGTGCGTGTGCGACGGGCTGGTATCGGGGGCGACGAGCACGATCTCCGCGCCCTTGTAGCGCGCCTCCGAGGTGAAGTGGTGGGAGGGGATCATCGTGTACGCCGGGTTGCTGTGCGTGTACATGATGAACTCGGCATGGAAGATGTCGTCGATGCTGCTCGCCGGGTCGAACTTGCCGAAGGTGAGGTAGATGCCAGGCGAGAAGTCGTTGATGGTCGCGTTGGTGTCCAGGGCAACACCCCCGAGGATGCCGACCAGGCGTGAGAACATGAGGCCGGTCATCAGGCCGCCCTCGCCGGGCGTGCCCTCGTCGATGATCGTCTCCGGCCCGCCCTCCTCGATCGCGTCGAGGATCTGGTCCGCGATCTCAGTCAGCGCCTGATCCCAGGAGATCCGCGCCCATTTGCCTTCACCGCGCGCGCCGGCGCGCTTCAACGGGTGCAGGACGCGCTCGGGCGCGTAGAGCAGTCGGCTCCACGCCGCGCCTTTCTGGCAACCCAGCGGGTTCATGTCCGGCACGCCTTCCTCGACGACCGGCATGGTCCCCGCCTGCTCCTCGGCGACGACGGCACCGTCCTTCACGTAGACGCGATACGGGCAGTTCCCCGGATAGCAGTCGACGCAATGCGTCCCCCAGGTGACGCGGTCCCAGCGCGCGCTCTCGCGATAGCGTTCCTCGGAGGGGACGGCCTGCGCGCTGGCTGGCGGCGATTCGCGCGGCGGCGTGGACATGGTCAACCTCCCGGCGGCTCGGGCCGGAGCCGCGCTACGACGCTGTCATGGCGTCGCCCCGTCGCGGAAGGCGGCGGGCGGCGCATGCTCGATGCGCTGCGGTGGCGGTCACGGCGCCTTCTCGACCTCCACACGCGTGTCGCGGTCGTTGTGGCCGGGCTGCAGGATCGCTGGCGCCGGCTGGATGTGGAAGTAGCCGCCCGCGAGCTCGACGGGGTTCATCGGCGTCGCGATCACGTTGCGGTGTCCGATGCCGCCTTCGAACTGGTAGTTCTCCCACGCGTGGTAGACGATCACCTGCCCGGGCCGCACGGACGCCGCGACCTTGGCGCGGATCAGGAACGAGCCGATGTCGTTCTTCACGCGCACGCGGTCACCGTTGGCGATCCCGCGCTCGCGGGCATCGGCCTTCGAGATGAAGATGGCGGGCTCGCCCCGCTCGAGCTGGAGCATGAGCGGGTTCGTGCGGAAGGACGCGTGGATGCTGTGGCGGTTGTGGCCGCCGGTCATCACCAGCGGGTAGTCGCCCCCCGACATGACCGGCTCCTTGTGTACCGGCAGCTCCTCGCCCAGCTCCAGGTAGAGCGGCTGGTCGATGTAGAACTGGATGCGCCGCGTCAGCGTCGGCCAGGGCATCTTCTTCTCGGTGCGCCAGGTGTGGGGCGTGAACGTCTCGCCCTCACGCAGGTCGCTCGCGTTGCTCCTGTTGCCGGGGTGCGACCCGAGGCTGGTGAAGCGCCGGAAGCCCTTCTTCTTGAACTCCGCCCACCGCGGCGTCCCGAGGTGCGTCGATGCGTTGACGACCGCCTCGGCGACCTTCTCGTGGTCGCGGGCCGTGAACGCGCCGCGGAACGTCATCCGGTGCACCAGGCCGCCGAGGCGGCGGCGCCTGCCCCCGGCGGCGTACGACGTCAGCCCGCGCGCCCGCGCCCGCTCCTCCACCTTCTCCGCGAGCAGCACCATGATCTCCCACTCCGGCTTCGCCTCGCCCGGCGGCTGGACGGCGGCGGTGGTGACGTGCGCGAACGGGGCGAGCGGCGTGTACCAGTCGTTCACGTCCGTCTTCTCGTACGACGCGGCCGCAGGCAAGACGTAGTCGGCGTTCAGCGCCGTGGTGCTCATGCGGATGTCGGTGGCGACGAGCAGGTCGAGCTTGGGCAGCAGCTCCTCGAAGAGCCGGTGGCCGCCGCGGACGCGCCGGAGCGGGTTGCTGCCGCAGGCGAAGAGCACCTTCGGCGGCGTCGCCGGCGCGGGCGCCTGCCAGCCGCGCCGCACGGAGTCGGCGAGGTACTCGTCGACGTCCTTCGTCAGGTACGGGTCCCACTCCCGGCTGCGGCCGCTGAACTTCCGCAGGCCGCCGTGCTGGTACCAGAACATGACCGCGCTGGCGCCACCCCAGACGCTCATCTTGCGGCCGAGCTGGAACATCGCCAGCTCGTTGGAGTACCCCTTCATCTTCATGCCGATGAACGCCGGGATGGCGGGCGCCATCAGCCGCAGCGCATCGAGCCGTCCGAGGCCGGCCTGGTACGGCATACCGAGCGTGCCATCGACGATGAAGAAGGGGAGCGCGTCGTAGCCGGCGCCCTTCCTGCCCATCTGCCCGCAGAGCGCGAAGAGCAGGATCTGCGCGCGCATCATCAGGTCGCCGTGGTAGTACTTGGAGATGCTGGCGCCGGCGACGCCCGACGCCGCGCGGGCGCCGGCGAACTCGCGCGCGAGGCCGCGGATCACGTCGGGATGCACGCCGCAGACCGCAGACGCCTGCTCCGGCGTGTCGTCGCGGTCGAGCCGCTCCTTCAGCACCTGGAAGACCGGCTTCACCTTCACCGGCCCGTCGCGCGTCCGCACGTCGTACGCTCCCTCGAGCGCCGGCACGGCGCCGGCGAGGCGCAGCGTCTTCTGCGACGCCTTCAACGGCCGTCCCGACGCCGTGTCATAGAAGGAGAAGGCATCGTCCCGCCCGCGCCGGCGCAGGTCGGACTCGCGCAGGAATCGGCCGGTGTCCGTGCGCACGAGGAAGGGCAGGTCGGTCTGCTCCCGCACGAAGCCCTTGTCGGCCAGCCCCTCGGCGATGATCACCTGCGCCATGGCGAGCGCGAGCGCGGCATCGGTGCCCGGGCGGACGGAGATCCAGCGGTCGGCGTGCGCGGCCGAGGCGTTGAAGTCGGGGCTGATGGCGATGACACGGGCGCCGTTGTAGCGGGCCTCGTTCAGGAAGTGGAAGTTGGGGATCTGTGTGTAGGCGGGATTGCCGCCCCAGATGAGGATCAGGTCCGAGTTGAAGTAGTCGTCCGCCGACCGGCTGGCGACCGGCACGCCGAACGTCACCGCCGCCCCCTGCTGCTCGTCGCCGACCTCGGTGTTGAGGTCGAGCACGGTGGCGCCGAGCAGGTTCGCGAAGCGGTTCATCGCGACGAACGAGGCGACCCCGGCCGCATTGCCGTCGAAGACGATCGCCTCCGGCGCATCGCGCGCGAGCGCGTCGACCATGTGGTCGGCGATGTCGCCGAGCGCCTCGTCCCAGCTCACCTGCTGCCAGCGCCCATCGCCGCGCGCGCCGGCGCGCTTGAGGGGATGCGTCAGGCGCGCCTCGTCGCGCATCGTCAGCGAGTAGCAGGCGCCCTTCTGGCAGCCGCGCGGGTTGAAGTCGGGCACCGACGGATTGGTCTGAGGATACGTGCCGGACGCCTCCTCGAAGGCGACGGCGCCGTCCTTCACGTAGACGTTGTAGGCGCAGTTGCGCTGATACCAGCAGTTCAGCAGGTGGGTGCCCTTCGACACGCGCTGCCAGCGCCACCTTGCGCGATACGCATCGCCCGTCGATAGCGGCGCGGCCCACCTGGCAGCCGGCGCCTCGGACTCTGGACGCGGGTCGCCGTTCAACGCCATGGCCGTCGATCGGCTGGTGTGATGATGATGGCCGCCTCCTGGTGGCACGCGACTGCGGCCTGACGTCGTATGACGAAGGCGTCGCGGCGTGCCCTCGTGCCCGGATACCGTACGGCGCCTGCCGCGCCGGGCGTAGGGCCATTGGTCATGTCGGGATCTGGCGGCGAGGCGGAATCCGGCGTTGCGTATCGCCCGGCGGTCCGTCATGAAGCTGCGGGGCGCGCGGGGCGGTCAGGCGGGTGAGCGCTCCGGTGCCAGTTCGAGGGTCACGCAGGTCCCGGTGCCGGGTTCGCTGGCGATGCGGAGCTGGCCACCCACGATCTTGGCGCGCTCTTCCATGCCCATCAGCCCGAGGCCGACGCGGCCATCGCCGGCAGGCTGCTGCTGTGCGCGGTCGAAGCCCTGGCCGTCATCGACGATGCGCACAACGAATGCATCGCCGGCGGCATCCAGCGTCACGGTCGCGCTCGCAGCGCACGCGTGCCGCTCGACGTTGCGGAGGGCCTCCTGGACGACGCGAAACACCGCCACCTCCGTGTCGCCGCGCAGGCGCTGGACCTCACCATGCACCTCGAGCCGGACCGCCATGCCGGTGCGCCGCGCGGTCTCGGTGAGAAGCCAGTCGACCGCCTGGACCAGGCCGAGGTCGTCGAGCACGGACGGGCGCAGGTCGCGGCTGAAGCGACGGATGTTCTCCACGGCGGCGTCCACCATCTGTTCAAGGGCCAGCAGCCGCGCCGCGGTCGCCGCGGGCAGCCCGCGGCTGGCGCCCAACGCGTCAACGGTGCCCTTGATCACGACGAGCGACTGCAGCGTGTCATCGTGCAATTCGCGGGCGAGTCGCTTGCGCTCCTCCTCCTGCGCGTTCGTCGCCATGCGCAGGTAGGTCAGCAGGTTCTCCTGCGCGCGCCGCAGCTCGGCGAGCGCGCGCCGCTCCTCGTGATAGTGGTGCACGTTGTCGAGCGCCACGGCGAGCTGATGACTGACGGCGTCGAGCAGGCTCAGGTCGTCGGCCGACAGCGCGTGCGCGCGGCTCGCCATGCCCAGCGCGCCGAGGGTGGCATCCGGCGAGCGGATCGGGACGACGAGGACATCGCCGGCGCCGCCTCCAGCGCCGTTGTGGGCGTCGGGCCGCGGGCGCGCCGTCCCGTCGCCCAGCACGCGCTGCGTCAGCTCCTCGTATGCATGGGGCAGTGACTCCGCCTCCGGAGCGCGCGTCCCGCGTACGGTCAGGAGGGGAAACTCCGGGCAGCAGCCGCGGCCGAAGGCGATCCACGCGACATCGGCCCGCTGCTGGCCGAGGATGCTGTCGAGCGTGTCGCCCACGACGCGCGCCGGGTCGAGCGAGCGGCCGATGGCGGCGGCCGTCGCGTTGAGCTGGGCGAGACGCCCGCTCACTTCCTCGGCCCGCTGCTTCGCCTGCGTCTCGCGGTCGACCCGGCGCGCGATGACGATGGCGAGCGCGATCATCGTGGCGAGCTCGAGGGTCTCGCCGGCCGCCTGGAGGCCTGAGTGCCAGAGGACGATGTTGGGCACGGCCAGCAGCGCGCTCCAGAGGGCCGTCGGGAGCGCTCCCTCGATCCCGAAGTTCAGCGCCGCGTACGTGACGGGGATCAGGTACGCGGACGCCGGCACAAAGTAGAGCGACGTCTGATGGCCCAGGAAGGAATCCGCCTCGAGCGCGGCGTGCACGGCCGTGATCGCCAGCACGAGCGCCTGGACGATCCAGAAGCGGTGGTCACGCAGACGCAGCAGGAACCGTGCCAGGAACCGCCGGAACTCGTCCGCCAACGCCGTCGTCATCGCGCGCGTCCTTCAGGGCAGATCATCGAGCAGCAGCCAGCCGTGACGGAGGCCGTACACGACCGCCTCCGTGCGCGATGCGACGCCCAGCTTGCTGAACATGCGGCTGAGGTGCGCGTGCACCGTGCGGACGCTGAGGCCGAGCTCCTGCGCGATCTCCTTGTTGCTGATGCCCCGCGCGGCGAGCCGCAGCACGTCCATCTCGCGCTCCGACAGCACACCCCAGGGCGTCGCCGGCGCGGCGGACCCGCGGGGAACCGTGAAGCGGCGCAGGACGGCGCGGGCGATGGACGGGCTCAGGACCGGCTCGCCGTCGTGGACGCGGCGGATCGCCTGCGCGAGGTCGGCCGCCGCGATGGTCTTCAGCAGATAACCAGCGGCGCCCGCCTCGAGCAGCGCGGCCACATAGGCCTCGTCATCGTAGACGGTGAGGGCGAGGATCGATACATCAGGCCAGCACGTCTTGATGCGTTTCGTGGCCTCGATGCCGTTCTCACCGGGCATCGACACGTCCATGAGCACGACGTCCGGGTGGAGCTTGCCGGCCAGCTCGACGGCTTCGCGGCCATCGCCCGCCTCGCCCACCACCTCGATGGATGGATCCGTGTCGGCGAGCCGCTGGCGCACGCCGGCGCGGAACAGCGGATGGTCATCGGCGATCAAGACGCGGATGGTGTTGCTGGGTCCCTCGTCGGCGGCGCGCACGTCCATACGTTGACTATACATCCGGTGGGATGGGCGACAGGCGCGCGGACGCGCAGGTACTCCGCCATTAGGTACGAATGCCTAACGTGGGCCACTGCCAGAATGCCTACGCGCATGCCGCACACCGGCCGACGGCGAGCGAGCTCGTGCGCGGTACGGTGGCGGTAGGTGCGGCCGACGGCTTGACCGGCCAGATCGCGGGAGGTTTACCATGGCCCAAACAACGATGATCGGAGGTGAGCGCGTGCACGCTATCCGGAGTGCGCCACGGTGGATCGACCAGCGACTCGGGCTCGACGAGCTCAGCTACGACGTGCCGCGGCACGCCAACAACATCCTGTACGTCCTGGGCGGCATCACGCTCGTGGGCATCCTTACGCTCATCGCGTCCGGGATCTACCTGGCGCAGTACTACAACCCCGACCCGGCGTCGGCGCGCGACAGCGTCGTGTTCATCGTCAGCACGGTGAAGCTCGGCGCGTTCGTGCGCTCGTTCCACTTCTGGATGGCGAACCTGGTGATCATCACGGCCATGCTGCACCTCGTACGCGTCTTCGTGACCGGCTCGTACCGGGCGCCGCGTGAAGCGACGTGGCTGACGGGCGTCCTGCTGCTCTTCCTGCTCTTCGGCTTCGCCTTCACCGGCACCGTGCTGAAGTGGGACCAGGAAGGGTACGAGGCCCTGGGGCACAACCAGGACGTCGGCAAGCTGCTTGGCAGCACGGGCGCCTGGTTCACCTCCTCGTTCACGAGGAGCGTGCCGATCCTGACCCGCCTCTACATCGCCCACATCAGCATCCTGCCGGCGCTGCTGACGCTGGTGGTGCTGGCGCACCTGTTCCTGATCAAGCACCATGGCATCTCGGGCCTGCCGGGCCACGAGCCCGAGCGCACGGATGACACCGACACCAAGCGGGCGATCCGCGAGGAGGGCGCCTCGCCGTTCAGCGCGCACATCCGCCTGATGGTCGGCTTCGGGCTGATGCTGACCGCGGCCGCAGCCGCGCTGACGCTGTTCATGGCCGCGCCGCTCGGCCAGGCCATCGTCCAGGGCGAGGAGGTCACCAAGCCGACCTGGATCTTCGTGGTGCTGTACCCGTTCGAGAACTGGGTCGGCGTCCGCGCGCTCCTGTGGGCGCCGATCATCGTGGCGCTCGCGCTGGCGGCGGTGCCGTTCATCGATCGCGCCCGCTCATCGGGCCTGCGGGCCCGCTGGCCGCTGTTGCTGCTCGGCCTGGTGGTCGCGCTCGCGTACACGGCGTTCATCTTCTACGGCAAGTTCGGCCCCCACGGCCAGCACCTGATGTGAGGTGATGTGATGAGACGCTTCTACGTGACGTTTCTCGTGCTGCTGTTCACCGCCAGCGTCGCGCTGACCTCGCTCGTGTCCGTTGGCGCGCGGATGCGGGCGGGCGACCTCGGGCCCGCGCCGGCTGTGATCGCGGCCGCGAGCTTTCTCGCGCTAGCGGTG
This sequence comes from Chloroflexota bacterium, assembly GCA_028872875.1. Lineage (GTDB taxonomy): Bacteria > Chloroflexota > Dehalococcoidia > DSTF01 > JACRBR01 > JADMII01. The sequence continues at coordinate 67,619 of JAGWOC010000005.1, forward strand.
GCGGGCACGCTGCTGCTGCGCATCATGTTCGTCCTGTCGCGCCCGGCGCCCGCCGGCGCCGCTTCCCGGAAAGGAGTGCAACGATGAAGACGGTCCTGGCTGCGATGATGGTAGTGGCGGCCGCCCTGGTGGTATCGGCCGCGGCTCTGGCGAGACCGGCGGCCGCGCATGGCGGCGCCACCGTGGCGGTGACGCCTGTCCAGGCGGCGCCCGGCGACAAGGTCCAGGTCGACCTCAAAGGCTACAGCCCGACGACGCTCGTCAGCATCACGCTGGAGGGGGTGACGGGGTCGCTCCCCCTGACGACGGTGACGACCGACGCCAATGGTGATGCGATGACGACGGCGGTCATCCCGGCGGGCGCGAACGCCGGCAGCTACAGCGTCCGGGCGGCAGGGGGCGACGACGATGCGACGACCGACTTCCGGATCAACGCCGCCGCGGCCGCATCCGGTGCAGCCGGATCGGCGATGGCGGCGCCGACGGGGAGCGGCGGCCTGACCTACAAGCAGCCCACAGCGCAGTGGGTTGGCATCGCCGTGGTGGCGGTGGTCGTCGCGCTGTTCGGGTTCGCACTGGTGCTGCGCCGGGAGCCGAAGCACACGTAGCGCGCGCCGACGGCTCATGAGAAGGGCCCCCGGGGAGATGCCCGGGGGCCCTTGCTGTGCGCGCGCTACGCGGCGCGTCAAGCGGTCTTACGAAGGCGCGGGGGCCCACGCGAGGCGGCGCTCAGCCACGCCGCCGACCTCGCGGATGGTCAGCGTCACGTCCCGCGTGCTGGCCGGGCGCTTGAATGCGAGCACGGCCTCGGTGTGGTGACTGTCGCTGGATGAGAGGCGCTTCCAGCCGAGCGGCGGCTGCGCGCCCTGGCCCGCATCGAGCGTCGAAAGCTTGCCAAGGTCGTACTTCGAGAGGTCCACCGAGTGGGTGTTGAGCGCGACGTGCACCAGCGCGACGTCCGGGCCCAGGTAGGCGGCCGCGGCGGCGCGGAGCTTGTCGTCGTCCGCCAGGTGGTCCGGGGTGACCCAGGTGGCCGTGACCGTCACGGCACCCGCGCCGTTGTCCGTCTGCGTGGCCGCGCCCGGGTTGGGGCTCGGCGTGGCACCGCCGCCACCGCCGCAGGCGGCCGAGACGACGACAAGGGCCCCGAAGAGGCCGGCCAAGGTCAGGCTCCGGACCCTCATGGCTGCGCTCCAGCCAGGCGTGCTGCCGCGCGCGATTGCAGCGCGAGCCGGCCCACGATGACGATCCCTGCGAGGTTCATCGCGAGTCCGACGCCCATGATCGGAAGCCGGTAGTCGGTGAGGAACACGGCCGCCGCCGAAAGCCCGAGCAGCGGCAGCGCGTCGGCGACGTGGTGGGCGCAGCAGGCGACCATCGCGGCGGTCGAGGTGCCGGTGGCTGCCGCGGTAACGCCGGTGGCGGCGAGCCGGGCCCGCTTCGCCACGAGACGCACGTAGGTGTAGAGAGCGGCCTGCGTCCCGAACCCGAGCGAGATGGCGCCGACGAAATAGCGGTCGTCCCAGAGGAGCTGCCGCGCGTGTGCCAGGCCCTGCGCCCAGGACACGAGGCCAAGATACAGTCCCGTGAGGGCCAGGGCAGCGGCGATGCCAAGGAGCGGAGGCAGGAGCTTCTCGATGGGTCCGCCGGGCCCGGCGAAACGCCGGGCCTCTTGCGAGGCACCCGCCGCCGTGACGGGGCACGCTGCTTGTCTCACGCCGCCGCTCCTCGTTGATCCGATCGCAGTATCGGGCCGCAGCGGGCGGCTGTCTGCGGGGCGACACCCACCTTTTTTCCGGGGCATCGCCCGCGACCCTTCCGGAAGCGGGACGCTCGCCGTCGGTCCGGTTTCGCCGGACGCACAGCCGAGGGCGGCTGTGCTCCACCCCGGCGGGCCCGTCCGGGCTTCGCGTCCGCGGAGGGACAGCCCCGGCTGGCGCCGCCGCCGGCTGATGCTATCGGCGGGCGTACTTCGCCGGCTCCTTGTCGAAGGCCTTCTTGCAGCCCGCCGAGCAGAAGTAGTACGTGGCACCGGCGTGCTGTGACGACCCGGCCGCCGAACCCTGCTCGATCTCCATCCCGCAGACGACGTCCTTCACCATTGCCATGCCGTTCCTCGCTTTCTCCGCGCCGCCCTGCCGCGCTACCGCGTCACGGTCAGGGTACCGTTTGCTGCCGGATGCATGTCGCACTGATAGAAGTAGGTCCCCGCTTGCAGCGTCATCGTCAGCACCTGTGCATCGGGCCCCTGGCTCATCGGCGTCATCCCGACCGACGTGCCGCTGGCATCCGTCCCCGTGAAGAAGTGGATGTTGTGGGGGATGCCCTTGTCCCTGTTCTCCACCTTGACCGTGATGCTTCCTGCCGGTGCCGTGAGCGTCCGCTTGTCGAACACGCTCTTGCGGGTCGTGATGCGGATCGTCGTGCCGCCGCCGCCCGCTGTGCCCGCGGCGGGAGCGCCGGATGTCGCCGGACCGCAGGCAGCGGCGAGGACCCCCACCGCCGCGATCGCCGCCAGCACGGCCAGCGATCGCCTCCATCGGCCCGCGGCACCGGTCATCATGGCCCCGTCCGCCACCGTCGCTGCGTTCATCCGTGCATGCCGCAGTTGTGTTCGACGTTGCGCACGGTGAACCCCTCGTGCCACTCGTCCCGCACGAAGTCGATCTCGGCGAGGTGCGCCTCTCCCGACGTCACAGGGTCGAGGACGAAGGGGACGCCTTCGACGTCTGTGCGCAGGTCATCGGGCTGCGAGTGCTCGTCGAGCGCGAGCGTGAAGTGCGACTTGCCGCAGTGACAGCGGTGGTCGATGTACATGCGCACGCGGGCGTCTGGACGCTCCAAGGCGTCGAAGTGCTCGCGCAGCCGTGTCGCGGCTTCCGGTGTGATGGCGATCGTCATCGTCCTTCCTCCTCTGTGTGGAACTTCCGGAACGCCGCGCGTGTCAGCTTGCGGCGGCCAGCGCCTGCACCTTCTTGATCACCTCGTCCGCAGGCGCGCGCATGCTCGCGTAGTCCTTCCACCAGCGGATGTCCCCGGCCTTGTCGATGAACACGAACGTGTGGTTGGGCTTGTCGGCGTGCATCCCGAACCCCAGCGTGTTGTACGCCTGCGCCGCGGTGCGGCTGGTGTCATCCAGGATGGGCACCGTCAGGCCCCAGCGCTGAATCTCGGGGGCGAGCAGGTCCGGCGGGTCGACCATGATGGTGAGGAACGCGGTGTTCGTCGCCTTGAGGTCGGCGAGGCGCTGCTGCATATCGAGCGCCTGCTGCCAGCAGGGGCCGCAGCCGTAGCCCTCGTTGAAGAACAGCAGGACGTTCTCCTTGCCGCGGTAGGACGCGAGGCTGACGTCGCCGCCGCCGACCGTCGGCAGCGTAAAGTCCGGCGCCGGCCCCGTCATCGCCTTGCCGGCGACCTGCTGGCCCGGCGATGAGCTGCGCGAGAGCAGCACCAACATGCCGGCGACCGCGACGAACGCCAGCGCGACGCCGGCGTACGTCCCGAGCCTCCCCCAGGAGAATCGCCGCTGCCGCTTCGGGGCTTCGCGCGGCTGCCGCCGCCAGTCGCCATGGTTCGCAGTCTTAGCCATCGTGGACCTCCTCCAGGTATCCCGGGGTCGCCGGGTCAGCCGGCGCGATACTCGCCGCCGCCTCGGCGTGGCGCGTGCGCCCGACGAGCGCCGCGGCGCGCCTCCGCCCGGCGCCGACGGCCGCCCGCAGGCGGCGACCCAGCAGCGGGAACGCGCGGGCCAGCAGGTAGAGCGCGCCGCCAAAGATCAGCAGGCCGAAGACGGCGTCCGGTACGCCGCCCGCGAGCGAGAGGAAGCGGTCGGCGGCACGCGTCAGCGCGGCGCTGAAGCGCACCTGCGCGTTGGACGCGCTCGTCGCACCGCCGTTGAACGCCAGCACCGTGATCAGCACGCCCATGGCGATGAACATCACGCCGGCCAGCAGGTTCGTCGAGTGGAGGGAGTGGCGGACCCGGCCGATGCGCAGGTCCAGCCGCCGGCCGCGGACGATGGCATGGTTTGCCAGGTCGAGCCTGTCCCAGAAGTACGCCAGCACGAGCAGCGGCGCCACCATCCCCAGGATGTACGCGCTGCCGATCAGGAGCGCCTGCGGCAGCGACGACGACACCGCCGACAGCGTCAGCACGCCGGCGAGCACCGGCGCACAGCACGAGCTTGCGGCGCCCGAGAAGACGCCCAGCCCGAACACCGGCAGGACGCCGTAGTTCCCCGACGGCGCGGGCCGCATCGGCAGCGCGAGGTTGCGTCCGGCCAGCGACCAGACGCCGAGGAACACCAGGAACACACCGCCGACCAGGAACACTTCCCGGTGGAACTCGCCGAACAGGTTGGCCAGGAACGCTACGCCCAGCACGAGCGGCAGCAGCACGACCGCGATGCCGGCCGCGAAGACGAACGTCATCGCCAGCACGGCGCGCTGCGCGCGGTAGACGCTGGCGAGGTAGGCCGGCAGCAGGTAGGTCACGCAGCAGGGCGCCGCGAGCGCGAGCACGCCCCCGACGAAAGCGACGAGCACGGACGATGTAGAGACCAGCGGCTCCATGCTCAGCGCTCGCTGGCGACGAGGCCGAGCGCGCGCTCCAGTTCGGGCAGCTCGATGTCACCCTCGGCGATGACCGTGCCGTCCGCGATCAGCGTGGGCAGCGTCCAGACGCGGTGGCGCGCGGCCAGCGCGATGCCGTCGCCGGTCAGCAGGTCGACATCCGCAACCCGAAGGTCGGGATGACGGGACTGCAACTCCTCGAGCCGGGCTTTGACACGCTCGCACGGCCGGCACCCGAGCGCTGAGATCACCTGTATGAGCACACACTTCTCCCTTTCCGCCCCAGCATGGGTTCCTGTCCGTGGCGGCGGGGTCTGCTGCCATGCCTTCGCCTGTATTCTCGACGAACCGCCGGCCGCGATCTGCGGGGCATGTCTGGCTCTCTCTGCGGGGCAACGCCCCACACGGGGTGCCGCGGGCAGCCGATACACTCTCATCGGGAGGGACGCGTGCGCGTTCTGAGTGGGTGGTCGCTCTTCTACCGGCTCGTCGCGGTGAGTACGATCGCCGCCGCGGCGATGGCCGTCTTCGCCCTCTGGGTGACGATGGAGCACATCGCCGCGCCAAAGAGCGGCCCGCACTGGGAGATCGCGATCCCGTTGATTGCGGCCGGGCTCGCGGTGACGCTCGCGCTCGTCTTCGCGGTGACGCGCATCGTGCTACGGCCGGTCGAGGAGCTGGAGGACAGCATCATCGCGTTCGGAGGAGGCGACATGTCGGCGCGGGCGCGTCACTATCCGTTCACGGATGCGCAGCTCACCCGCCTGATCGTCGCCTTTAACGAGATGGCCGACTCGCTGGTGGAGAAGCAGGCGAAGCTCACGGAGATGTCGTCGCGCGTGATCGCGGCGCAGGAGGAGGAGCGCCGCCGGCTCGCGCGCGAGCTGCACGACGACGCCGGTCAGAACCTCACGACCGCGCTCCTGACGCTGAAGCAGCTCGAGACGGCCGATTCATTGGACAGCGTCCGGCGTATGCTCCCGGCGCTGCGCGAGCGGCTGAGCGACACGCTCGTGGGCCTGCGCGGCCTGGCGCGGAGGCTCCGCCCCTCCGTGCTCGACGACCTCGGGCTCGCCGCCGCGATCCGCTCGTCCGTCTCGGAGTTCGAGCAGGTGACGCCGACGCGCGTCGACGTCGACGTCGAGGCGCTGGACACGCGCGTGCCCGCGGACGCCGAGATCGTCCTGTACCGCGTGTTCCAGGAGGCGATGCTCAACGTGGCGAAGCACGCGCACGCGGCCAGCGTGCGCGTGTGCGCGTCCCGCAACGGCGCACTCCTCCGGCTGAGCATCGAGGACGCCGGCGCGGGCTTCGATCCATCGTCGCAGCAGGTGCGCGAGCACGGCGTCGGGCTCTTCAGCATGGCCGAGCGGCTGGCGCTGGTCGATGGCACCCTGCACGTGCACAGCGTGCCCGGCAAGGGCACGGCCATCGTCGCGGAGGTGCCGATTCATGACGGAGCCTGAGCGCATCACCGTTGTCCTGGCCGACGACCACGCGGTCCTCCGTGCCGGCCTGCGTGCGCTGCTCGACGACGAGCGGGACGTGGAGGTCGTGGGCGAGGCGGGGACCGGCGACGAGGCCGTCGAGGTCGTGCGTGCGCTGCGGCCGGCCGTCGCCATCATGGATATCTCGATGCCCGGCAAGGACGGGCTCGCCGCGACGAAGGAGATCGTCGCGAGCGTGCCGGAGACGCGCGTGCTGGTGCTGACGATGCACGACGACGAACAGTACCTCTACCACGTGCTCGAGGCCGGGGGGCACGGGTACGTCGTGAAGAGCAGCGCCGACAGCGACCTGCTCTCGGCGATCCGCACGGTGGCGCGCGGCGGCGTCTTCGTCTACGCCCCGGCGGCGGCACACGTCCTCAAGGACTACGTGGAGGCCTCGGGCCTGCCCAGGCCGTCGAAGAAGACCGGCCTGAGCGAGCGGGAGGTGGAGGTGCTGCGCCTCACCGCCGAGGGCTACAGCAACCAGGAGATCGCGGACCAGCTCTACCTCAGCCGCAAGACCGTCGACAGCTACCGCAGCCGGATCATGGAGAAGCTGGACCTGCACCATCGGTCCGAGCTCGTCCGCTACGCCGTGCGCCGGGGGCTGCTGCGGGAGTAGCGGCGGCGTGGGACGATGCCCGGATCGGCCCGCATCGGGCGGTGAACGCGCAGCCCCGCTTGGGCTGAAGGCCCGCGCTCCGAGTGCGCGGGGGGACGTTTCGTCCGCGAGCGTGCCGCCCGCGGCTCTGCATGTCTGACGGGCGTTGCCCCGCAGCTTTCTCACGTCCTGCCCCGCTGACTGCGGCGCCTTCCGCCTCGATACTGGAGGAGAGGTGCAGACGTGACGACGCCGCCATCGTTTCAGACGAAGGACTCCCGGGCAGGGATCCCGGCGCGCGCGGCATGGAAGCCCCCCGGTGCCCGGCGCGCGGCCCCCATGCGCGCCGGGCACCCCGCCCTTGCTGGCGGCGGGCACGAGGTCGTCATCGCCCGGCCGGCGGCGCCCGCGCTGCCGGCCATCTCCCGGCGCGGGCTGATGCGCGTGGCGTTCTGGGCCGGCCTTGGCACGCTGGCGGCCGCTGGCGGCGCGGCGCTGCTCGAGTCGCTGTATCCGCGCCGCGCGGCGGTGCCGGGCGGCAACACGCTCGTCGGCACGACCGTGTCGGCGCCGTTCGGCGGCAAGATGACCCTCGGCAACGCGGCCGACCTGCAGCCCGGCGTGCCGGTGCACAACCTCGACGCCCGCGTCTGGCTGATGAAGTTCGACGCGGCGCGCGCGAAGATCGAGCAGGAGGCCGGGAACAACGTGCAGCCGGGCGCCATCCTCGCGCTCTACCAGAAGTGCCCGCACCTGGGCTGCACGGTGCCGTGGCGCGACGACTTCACGTGGACAGACCCGCGACTCGACAAGACGTACAGCGGCTGGTTCCGCTGCCCGTGCCACGGTTCCACGTATACCTTCGGCGGTGTGCGCGTGTACGGGCCAACGCCCCGCTCGCTGGACACCTTCGCCCTGGCGATCGAGAACGGCAAGCTGGTCGTCGACACCGGCAAGATCACGCTCGGGACGCTGTCCGACCCGGAGCGCGCGATCCAGGCAGGCTAGGGAGGGCACACCGGCATGAGCGCGCTGGCCGAAACCACACTGCCCGTCAGCGGGATGAGCTGCGCCTCGTGCGTGGCGAAGATCGAGAAGGCGCTCAAGAACACGGAGGGCGTCACCTCCGCCCGCGTCAACCTCGCCGCCGGCCGTGCCGCCATCGCCTACGACCCATCGCGCGTTGGCCTCACGGACCTCGCCAGCACCGTCGAGGGTCTCGGCTACCGCGTGCCGTGGGATCACATCGACCTGCTCGTCCTCGGCATGATGGGCACGCACTGCCAGGCGAACATCGAGAAGGCGGTGGGCGCCATCCCGGGCGTCGTGCGGGTCAGCGTCGACCTCGCGCGGGAGTCGGCGAGCGTCGACTTCGCCGGTACGGTGGTGACGGGCGCCGAGATCAAGAAGGCGGTCCGCGGGCTCGGCTACGAGGTCTCCGAGCAGGCGGAAGGCGAGTCCGCGCTCGACCGCGAGCGAGAGGCGCGGCGCCGCGAAGTCCGCGCGCAGCTCGTAAACCTGCTCGTGGCGACGCCGCTCGCCGCGCTGATCATGGCCGGCACCTTCCGCGACTACTGGCTGCTGGACCGCGTCGTGCCGCAGTTCATCGCCAGCAAGTACTTCCTCTTCGCGCTGACGACGCCGGTCATCTTCGGTCCCGCGCGCCAGTTCTTCGTCAATTCGTGGAACGGCCTGCGCCGCGGCGTCACGGACATGAGCCTGTTGTACGCGACGGGGATCGGCGCCGCGTACTTCATCGCCGTCGTCAACACGTTCTGGCCGAACGCGGGCTTCGGCGGCAAGGACGCGACGTTCTACGAGTCGGCCGCGCTGCTGACGTGGTTCATCGTCCTTGGCCGCTACCTGGAGGCGCTGACGCGCGGCCGCACGTCGGACGCCATCCGCCGGCTGATGAAGCTCCAGCCCAAGGTCGCGCGCGTCCTCCGCGACGGCTCCGAGATCGAGATCCCGGCGGACGAGGTGGAGACCGGCGAGATCTGCCTCGTGCGCCCCGGCGAGTCGGTGTTCGTCGATGGCGTCGTCGTCGATGGCTACTCGGCCGTGGACGAGTCGATGATAACGGGCGAGAGCCTGCCTGTGGAGAAGAAGCCCGGCGACACCGTCATCGGTGGCACCCTCAACAGGACGGGCGCCTTCCGCTTCCGCGCGACGCAGGTGGGCAAGGAGACGGCGCTGGCGCAGATCGTCAAGCTCGTGGAAGACGCGCAGGCGCGCCGGGCGCCGATCCAGAAGCTCGCCGACGTGGTGGCCGGGCACTTCATCCTGGGCGTCCATCTGCTCAGCCTGATGGTGTTCCTGTTCTGGTTCTTCGCCGGCTTCAACCTCTGGTTCGACCCGGGCAGCCGGCTGATCATGAGCCCCTACCGGCTCACCGAGATCGGCGTCTTCGGCTTCGCGCTGCTGCTGTCGGTGACCGTGCTGATCATCTCCTGCCCGTGCGCCGTGGGCCTGGCGACGCCGGCGGCGATCATGGGCGGCTCCGGCATCGCCGCGCAGAACGGGATCCTGTTCAAGGGCGCCGACGCGATGGAGGCGACGAGCCGGCTGCAGGTGGTGATCTTCGACAAGACCGGCACGCTGACGAAGGGCAAGCCGTCCGTGACGGACGTCGTCGTGGAGGGGGGAGGCAACGCAGACGAGGTGCTGCGTCTCGCGGCGATCGTGGAGAAGAGTTCCGAGCACCCGCTCGGCGAGGCGATCGTCGAGGAGGCGGCGGCGCGCGGGCTGCGCGTGGACGCGGCCGAGCGCTTCGCCGCGATCCCCGGACACGGCGTCGAAGCCACGCACCGCGGCGGCGTGCTGCTCCTCGGCAACCGCAAGCTGATGGCCGACCGCGGCGTCGACGTCGGGGCGCTGGCCGTCGCCGCCGAACGGCTCGAGACCGAGGGCAAGACCGCGATGTTCGTCGCCGCCGGGGGCGCGCCGCTGGGCATCGTCGCGGTCGCCGACACGCTGAAGGAGACATCAGCACGGGCCGTGACCGAGCTTCACCGGCTCGGCCTGAAGGTGATCATGATCACCGGCGACAACCGCCGCACGGCCGAGGCGATCGCGCGCCAGGTCGGCATCGACCACGTGCTGGCGGAGGTGCTGCCACAGGACAAGGCGTCGGAGGTGCGGAAGCTCCAGGTAGAGGGGTTCAAGGTGGCGATGGTGGGCGACGGCATCAACGACGCGCCCGCCCTCGCACAGGCCGACGTTGGCATCGCCATGGGCGCGGGGACCGACGTCGCCAAGGAGACCGGCCACGTCGTGCTGGTAAAGGACGACCTGCTGGACGTCGTGGGCGCTGTGCAGATCGCGCGCTTCACCATGCGCCGCGTGCGTCAGAACCTGGGATGGGCCTTCGGCTACAACACGCTCTCCATCCCCATTGGCGCCGGCGTGCTGTACCCGTTCGTCGCGCAGGTGGTGAGCCCGGAGCTGGCGGCGTTCCTGATGGCGATCAGCTCGCTGTCGGTGACGCTCAACTCGATGGCGATGCGCAGCTACATCCCGCCG
>JAGWOC010000006.1 GCA_028872875.1 Chloroflexota bacterium
CTGACGGCCGTGCGGTGCTTCTCGACCTCCCAGCGCCGCATCGCCACGTAGTGGTCGACGAAGGCGTCGCCGAACCAGTCGCGCGCCAGGGCGCTCGCGTCGAGCAGCTCGACCGCGGCCGCGAGCGTGCGGGGAAGGGGCGGCAGGCCTTCGCTCTCGTACACGTTACCCGCGGCCGGGGGCGGCGGCGTCAGCCCGCGCTCGATGCCCGACAGCCCGCCCGCCAGGCACGCGGCAAAGCCGAGATAGGGGTTGACATCGGCCCCCGGCACGCGATGCTCGACGCGGATCGCCCGCTCAGCACTGACGATCGCACGCAGCGCTGTCGTCCGGTTCTCGATGCCCCAGGCGGCGGCGGTGGGCGCCCAACTGCCGCTCACGTAGCGCTTGTAGGAGTTGATGTTCGGGGCGTAGAGCGCGAAGAGCTCCGGCAGCGTGTCGAGCGCGCCCGCGATGTAGGCGGCCATCGGCGCGGACACATGGTGCGCGGCAGAGGCGTCCCAGAAGGCCGGCGCATCGCCGCGCCAGAGGCTCTGGTGGATGTGTCCGCTGCAGCCGTCCATCTGGTCGGAGTATTTCGCCATGAACGTGGGCACGGCGCCGGCCTGCGCCAGCACCTCTTTGGCGCCGCTCTTGAAGAGCATGCCGCGGTCCGCCGCCTCGAGCGCCGGCGCGTAGCGGAGGTTCATCTCGTACATCCCCTCGCCGTGCTCGCGGTTATAGCCCTCGACCTCGATGCCGTAGGCGTCCATCTGCCGGCGCAGGGCGCCGACGACGTCTTCGTCGATGCTGGCGTGGCTGATCGAGTAGCAGTTGAAGCCGGGGTTGAGCGGCCGCAGGCCGCTGTAGCCCTTGGCGCGCAGGCTCTCCTGGTCCTCGCGGAAGATGCGGAACTCCAGCTCGACCGCCATCTTCGGCTCGAACCCCATGCGCCGCGCGCGCTCGACGGCACGGCGCAGCACCGTGCGCGGCGAGACCCCGACGGGCTCACCGTGCTCGTCGTACACGTCGCAGACCACGGCGGCCGTCGTCGGCTCCCAGGGGACGAGGCGGAACGTCGCCAGGTCCGGGCGCAGCAGGACGTCGGCGAAACCGGTGTCGGCGCCGCCGATCGCCAGCCGCCGCCCGGTGACCACCTCTTCGGCGATGTCCCAGCCGAAGATCACATCGCACTGCGGGAAGCCGTCGCCCCCGCAGCCCGCGAGGAACTGCGCCGCGGAGACGCGCTTTCCGCGGAAGACGCCGTCGAGGTCCGGCGTGCCGATGCGGACGGTCTCGATGCCGTGCTGCTCGATGAGGCGGGCGACCTCGGTCCGGTCCATGGGGACGATGATAGCATTCGCCAGGGCACGGCCGAGCGCCGTCTCTCCGGTGCCGAGAGCACGCGCGGGCATCGTCCCCGCGCCGCGATCCTCCAGGTTCCACCTTGCGTTGTCGGGCCCGAGATGGAGCCGCCGTTCACTCGCGTGCAGACCATCTGTTCTGCCATACGCGATCCGTCCTGGCGGCCGCCTCGCCTCCAACACGTTTCCGGTACGCTGGTGCGCGGCGGCCATGGTAGGGTGCGGGCGAACGTCAAGCTGGCGGCGTCCGGGGGGCAGCGACAGGCGTATCCTTTTGTTCTCCCGATCAGATAACCAATTGGAAGATGCGCGCACCGCAGCCACCGGCGAAGATGCCGGCCAGGGGGCCGACGCCGCCGAGGAGGCGCTTGTCGAGCGGGCGCGCGCGCTGGACGACGCGGCATGGGCGACGATCTACGAGCGTCATTCGGAGCAGGTGTACGCGTACATCTACTACCGGCTGGGAGACCCGCACACGGCCGAGGACCTGACCGCGGACGTCTTCGTGAAGGCGGTCGCGGGCATCCGCGGCTACAGCTATCGCGGCACGCCGCTGCTCGCCTGGCTGTACCGGATCGCCCACAACGTGACGGTCGACCATCGGAAGTCGGCGGCGAAGCGAGCGCAACGGGCGGCGTCCGACGCGCTGGACAACGTCGAGGCGGCACGGGATGTGCTGCGGGAACGGGATGAGCGGAGCGACATGCTGGCAGCGATCCGCGGGCTGACGCCGGAGCAACAGCAGGTGGTCCTCTTGCGTTTCTATCACGGCATGAGCAACGCACAGGTGGCGCGCGTGGTGGGCAAGCCGGAAGGGGCGGTCAAGGCGCTGCAGGCGCGCGCCATCCGCTCGCTGCGCCGCATCCTCGAAGGCGGCAGGTCAGGAAGGGCGGCAGAGTGAGCGGCGGCGAATCGTTCGACCAGGCCCTCGACGCGGCGATCGACGCCCTCCGGCGCGGCGCGCCGCTCGCCGACGTGCTCGCGGCACACGCGGAGCACGCCGCGGAGCTGGCGCCGCTGCTGCACGTGACCGCATCGCTCGAAGCCGCCGCGGCTCCGCCGCCGCCCTCGGCGCGGCTGGCACAGAACTTCCGCGACGTGCGCGCCGCCGTCCACAGGGCGCAGGCAGCGCGCGGGCCGGGCGCGCCCTGGTGGCGACGGCCCGTATCGTTCGCTTCGTTGTCGGTGCCGGCCGGACTGCTCGCGCTCGCCGCGATCGGCGCCGCAGGCGCCGCCGCTGGCGGCGCCGTCGCCGTCACGCGCACGCGCGGCGACCTGCCGGCGCGCGTGCACGAGATCGTCACCTTCGATTTCGGCAGCGCTCCCGCGGCAACGCCGCGGACGGCAACATCCGCGGCGGGCTCGGGCGAGGCGACCGCGGCGACGCACGGCACGGAGGCGGCCGGCGCGCCGGCCGGTGGCGGCATGTCCACGCCAGAGCGAGGGGGCGGCGTCGACCTTGGCACGCGCCGCAGTGGCGAAGGAGGCACACCCGCCGTCGAGTCCACCGCGGGCGCCGGCATGCCGCATGACGAAGGCACGCCTTCTCCGGGCGGCGGCGCGCCCGTCGCGGTCGTCGTGTCCGGCACCATCAAGGACGTCGAAGGCCGGACCTTCACGCTCCGCACGCCCACAGGCGACTGGCACGTCCAGACGGACAGCCAGACCACGATCAACGGCGTCATCGCAACGGACGCAGGCGCGACCGTCTCGGGCGTGTCCGGCGACGGCAAAGACATCCAGGCGACACGCGTCGATGTCACGGCGCCGCCCGCCGGGGCGCCGACGCCCGGGCCCACGCGGCCGCCCGGCGACCACGAGGCGCCGGACCCCACATCCACGCCGATGCCTGGCGGCATGGCGACCGTCACACCCAAGAAGGGCGACTGACCCGGGGCGCCGGCGCTCCTCCAGATCTGTTCGTGTTGCTGATCGAATCGCCATAACCGAGCCCCGGAAACGCGCGTTCCGGTGCTACACTTGCCGTGCCGATACTGGGGGTGGGGACAGGCGGCGGACCCGCGTCCGCCACAGGGGAGGTACGGACAACGGTGCCCCGTCCAACGCGCCGCAGGGCCGCGACGTTCGAGCTGCCGCTCTTGCCCCGGCGGCGCGGCATCCTTTTCCCGCACACCGCCGGGCCGATCCTCGTCGGGCGCCGCACGACGCTCCGTGCCATCGAGGAGGCCACCGGTCACGACAGCGCGATCGCCGTCGTGACCCAGCGCGACCCGTCGCTGACGGAGATCGCGCCGGGCGACGTCTATCCGATCGCCACCGAAGGCACCATCAACCGGGCGCTCCGCCTGCCCGACGGGACGACCCAGGTGTGGGTGCAGGGGCAGCGGCGCCTGCGCATCCTCGGGTTCACGGCCAGCGAGCCCTACTATCGCGTGCTGGTCGAGGCCAGCGAGGAGCCCGAGGATCGCGGCGTCCCGACCGAAGCGATGCGGCGCGCGGTGCTGGCGCTCTTCGAAAAGATCACCCAGCTCGCACCGAGGATGCCGGACGAGGCCTACGTGACGGCGATGAACATCGAGCGGCCGGGGTGGCTCGCGGACTACGTCGCCTCGTCGCTCGACCTCGACGACGACGCCGCCGAGGACCTACTCGCCACGGTGAAGCCACGGGAACGCCTGGAGAAGCTCAGCATCCACGTCGCGAAGGAACTCGACGTCCTCGAGCTCCAGACGAAGATCCACAGCCGCGTGCAGGAGGAGCTGGACAAGTCGCAGCGCGAGTACTTCCTGCGCGAGCAGATGAAGGCGATCCAGCGCGAGCTCGGCGAACACGACCCGCAGACGCGCGATGTCTACGACATGCGCACGCGCATCGACGAGGCGCACATGCCCGAGGCGGTCGCGGACAAGGCGAATGACGAACTCCGGCGGCTCGAGCAGGTGCCATCTGCATCACCGGAGGTCGGCATCATCCGCAGCTACCTCGAGTGGCTCGTGAGCGTGCCGTGGCATCGCGAAACGATCGACCAGCTCGACATCCGGGACGCGGCGCGGGTGCTCGACCGGCACCACTACGGTCTGCCCAGGGTCAAGGAGCGCATCATCGAGTACATGGCCGTGCGCCAGCTCGCCAAAGACAAGCTGCGGAGCCCGGTCCTTTGCTTCGTCGGGCCCCCGGGGGTTGGCAAGACGAGCCTCGGCCGCTCGATCGCCGAGGCGCTCGGGCGGCGCTTCGTGCGGGTCAGCCTCGGCGGCATCCGCGACGAGGCCGAGATCCGCGGCCACCGGCGCACGTACGTTGGCGCCCTGCCCGGCCGCATCATCCACGCCATGCGGCAGGCCGGCACGGTGAACCCGGTCTTCATGCTCGATGAGGTGGACAAGGTGGGTGCGGACTTCCGGGGCGACCCGTCGTCCGCGCTGCTCGAAGTGCTGGACCCCGAGCAGAACGCCAGGTTCTCGGACCACTACCTCGACGTGGACTACGACCTCTCGAAGGTGATGTTCATCGCCACCGCCAACATCCTTGACCCGGTCATCCCGGCGCTGCGGGACCGGATGGAGGTGATCGAGCTGCCCGGCTACATCGAGGATGAGAAGCTGCACATCGCGCAGCAGTTCCTGGTGCCCAAGCAGCTTGAAGAGCACGGCCTGTCACGCCTGCAGCTCTCGTTCACGCCCGGCGCCCTGCGCAAGATGATCCGTGAGTACACGCGCGAGGCCGGCGTACGCGGGCTCGAGCGCGAGATCGGCGGCATCTGCCGCAAGGTGGCGCGGCAGTTTGCCGAGAACGAGGCGACGTCCGTGCGGGTGGATGTCCAGGGCGTCCCGCCGTACCTTGGGCCGCAGAAGTTCTTCTGGGGCGCCGCCGAAGAGACGGACCAGGTCGGCGTCGCGACGGGCGTCGCGCGGACCGAGCTCGGTGGCGACGTGCTCGGCGTCGAGGTGACGCTGATGCCGGGGAAGGGCGCCCTGACGCTGACCGGCCAGCTCGGCGACGTGATGCGCGAATCGGCGCAGGCCGCGCTCTCGTACGCGCGGTCGCGGGCGGGGGAGCTCCAGATCGCGCCCGAGGTCTTCGAAAAGAACGATATCCACGTGCACGTGCCGGCAGGCGCCGTGCCGAAGGAAGGGCCATCTGCCGGCATCACCATCGCCACGGCGATGATCTCGGCGCTCACGCGCCGCCCGATCAGCCGTCAGGTGGCGATGACGGGCGAGATCACGCTGCGCGGCCGCGTGCTGCCGGTGGGCGGGCTCAAGGAGAAGATCCTCGCCGCGCACCGCGCCGGCATCAAGACGTTCGTGCTGCCGAAGCGCAACGAGAAGGACCTCTCCGACGTGCCGCCCGCGGTGCTCCGTGAGCTGCGGTTCGTCTTCGCCGGCGACATGGCCGAGGTGCTGCGCGTCGCGCTCGACGAGCCATCCGGCAGCAGGAGGGGGGAACCTTGAACTGGATCGATGCCGCGATCGTCATCATCTTCCTGTACTTCATGATCACCGCGTTCTCGGCGGGGTTCGTGCGCGAGATCATCGGCATCGCGTCGGCGGTCCTCGGCATCGTGCTCGCGGGGCTCTTCTACAGCGACATCGGCAGCACCGTCTTCACGAGCATCGACAGCGTGACGACCCAGAACGTCGTGGGGTTCATGGTGATCCTCGTCGGCGTCTCCCTCGCCGGGCAGATCATCGGGATGCTGACCAAACCGGCGATCGCCGTGCTCCAGCTCGGCATCTTCGACCAGTTGGCCGGCGCCGCCCTGGGCCTGGTGAAGGCGTTCGTCCTCATCGAGGTCGTGCTGATCCTGTTCGTCACGTACCCGCGCTATCACCTCGACCAGCGGATCAAGGACTCGCAATTCGCACCCCGGATGCTCGATGCGGCACCGCCGCTGCTCAAGATCTTGCCCGATGTCTTCCACAGCAAGGTCAACCAGTTCACCGGCACGTAGCGCCATGCGTCGGTGGCGCCACGCGTCGGCGCGCGTGGGCGCGCGCCGACACGCTCCGAAACGGGACGTTTGGCGGTGCTGTTCCTTCCGTTTGGCCCGATTTCTCAGCCGCACTGGTAGATAACACTGTCCCTACTAGCAAAAGCGAGGAGGCTGACCTTGGAGAACGAGATCCTGAGACGGCCGCTGGGCAGGCGCCGGTTCCTGGGCCTGAGCGGCAGCATCGCCGCTGCCGGCGCGGTCGGCGCCGCGTGCGGGTACGGCGCGGGCAAGAATGTGTATGAGGCGGGCACCGCCACGGCGCTGGCCTCCGGCCCGACGCAGGCACCGCCCGCGCAGAGCACGCCGGCGGTGCCCTCCAGCGCCCGGCCGAAGGCGAGCGGCAAGCTCGCGACCGTTCGGGACGCCTCCCTGCCGCCCGCCGATCCGAACCCCAACAAGACGCTGGTGATCGAGGTCAAGGACGCGGTCGTCGAGGTGGCGGCTGGCGTGCAGATGAGCACGTGGACCTTCGATGGGCGCGTGCCGGGCAACGTCGTCCACGTGCGCCAGGGCGACACGATCAATTTTACGCTGCGCAACAACGGCACGATGGGGCACTCGATCGACTTCCACGCCGCGCAGACGCCGTGGAACATCAACTACAAGACGATCCTCCCCGGCCAGGAGCTGAAGTTCGTCTGGAAGGCGAACTTCCCGGGCACGTTCGTCTACCACTGCGGGACCGCGCCTGTCCTGCAGCACATCGGCAACGGCATGTATGGCGTGGTCGTCGTCGACCCCGCCACGCCGCTCGCGCCCGCCCGCGAGTACTGGTTGGAGCAGAGCGAGTTCTACCTGAAGGCGGCCTCACCCTCGGGCTGGGAGGGCGACCTGACCCGCATGCAGGCGGTGACGCCCGACTTTGTCGTCTTCAACGGCGCGGCGAACCAGTATCAGCAGCAGCCGCTGGCCGCCGCCGTCGGCGAGCGCATCCGGCTCTACGTCGCCAACATCGGCCCGACGCTCTTTTCCGCGTTCCACGTGATCGGCGCGATCTTCGACAAGGTGTACATCGACGGGAACCCGGCGAACGTGCTGCACGGCGTCTCCACCTATACCATCGCACCAGGCGGCGGGGCGACGTTCGAGCTGGTGATCCCGGACGCCGGCCAGTACCCCTTCGTCACGCACGCCTTCGCCTACACCGGGCTGGGCGCCGTCGGCCTGATCGAGGTGAAGTAGCGGGCCGGGCCCGTGGTCGCAGCAACAGAGGACCTCCACGTGGCGGCGGAAGCGGGGGCGCACGAGCGCCCTCGCGCCGCGTCTGCGCGAGAAGCCGAGCCTGCCGGGACGGATGGTGGCCGTCCGGCAGCCGCCACACGGTCCGAACGGCGGCTGCGCTTCCCCAGCACAGCATGCCATGCTGTCCCCGTGCCACGGCATGCAGGACGGGAGGTGCGATCATGGATGAACTGAAGGACAAGGTGGCGATCGTGACGGGCGCCGCCTCGGGCATCGGTCGGGCGGCCGTCGATCTCTTCGCGTCCGAGGGAGCGGTCGTCGTCGCGGCCGACGTCGCCGACGACGCGGGCCGCCAGATCGCCGACGGCCTGAGCGCTCGCGGCAGCACCTGCACCTACGTCCACGCCGACGTGTCGAGCGAGGGCGACGTGCAGGCGATGGTGCTGCTCGCGTTGAGCCGGTACGGACGGCTCGATGTGCTGTTCAACAATGCCGGCATCGAAGGCGAGTTCGCGCCCACGGCCGATGTCACGCTCGAGGCGTGGGAGCGCGTACTCGCCGTCAATCTGCGTGGCGTCTTTCTCGGCTGCAAGTACGGCGTCGAGGCGATGCTGCGCTCCGGCGGCGGCTCCATCATCAACAACGCCTCGGTGGCCGGCCTCGTTGGCTTTGCCGGAGCGGCGGCGTACTGCGCATCGAAGGGCGGTGTCGTGCAGCTCACGAAGGCCGCGGCACTCGACTACGCGACGCTGGGCGTGCGCGTCAACTGCCTGTGCCCCGGCATCATCGACACGCCCATGGTCCGCCGGGCCACGCAGGCGCCGGGCATCGCGGAGCAGCTCGTGGCGGCCGAGCCCGTGGGGCGCCTGGGGACGCCTCGCGAGGTGGCCGAGCTCGCGCTCTTCCTGGCGTCCGACCGCTCGTCGTTCCTCACCGGCGCGGCGGTGCCGGTGGACGGCGGCTTCGTCGCGCGTTAGCGTGGTGGTCTGGCGCTGCTGTCCTCGCCCGGATCGCGCCATTCGTCCCTTCGCCAACCACCCGAACGGCACCTGTCCCGAGGGATGCGGCGAGTGACCATGAGGGCGAGCGGGAGGAGATGCGCATGAAGTCGTACGAACTGACCGCCTACCCGAAGAACTTGACCCTGAGCGACGGACGCCAGGTCACGATCCGCACGCTCGCCGCCGACGACGCCGATGCGCTGCTCCGCTTCTTCCTCGGCCTGCCCGAGGCCGAGCGCTACTTTCTCAGAGACGATGTGACGTCGCCGGGGCTGATCGCCTCGTGGGCGGAACACCGCGACTACGCGCGGGCGCTGCCGCTGGTCGCCGTGTGCGGTGGCGAGATCGTGGCGGACGCGGTGTTGATCCGCAGCCGCCACGGCGCGTACCTGGAGCTGGCGGGCGTGCGCGTCGCCGTCGCTCCGGCGTTCCGGGAGCGCGGGCTGGGCACGGCGCTGCTGCGCGAGCTGTGCGATATCGCCGCCGATGCCGAGCTCGAGCGCGTCACCGCGGAGTTCGTCGCCGGCGTCCAGGACGACGCGATCGCGGCGGCCGAGCACCTCGGCTTCATCCGTGCGGCGACGGTGCACGAGCTGCTGCGCGACGAGCACCGGCGCCCCCATGACCTGGTCATCCTGATGCTGCCGCTCGGCAAGTGGTACCAGTGGGCGCGGTTCTAACCCACATGTGATCGCCTGCGCGCGGTCCGCAGGGGAGGTTGCGATGGAACCGAAGTTCAAGGACAGCGTGGTCGTCATCACCGGTGGTGGACGGGGCATCGGCCGCGCCATCGCGCTCGAGTTCGCGGGCGAGGGCGCCACGGTAGTGCTCGCCGGACGCCGCATGGACGCGCTCGAGACCACCGCGCGCGAGGCGGTCACCGCCGGCGGTAACGCCGATGTCATGCACTGCGACGTCGCGAAGGAGGCGCACCTGCACGCGCTCGTCGGCCACACGATCCGTACGCGGGGTAAGATCGATGTGCTCGTCAACAACGCGGGCGTCGTCGCTGGCGGCCGGCTGGACGAGATCGGCCCGGACGACGTGCGGCGCATGGTCGAGGTGAACATCTGGGCGGCGGTCCGCCTGACGCAGCTCGCGCTGCCGCACATGCGCGAGGCGGGTGCCGGCACCATCGTCAACGTCTCGTCCGTCGCCGGGCGCATCGGCCTGCCGTACTACGCGGCGTACTGCGCGAGCAAGTTCGCCCTGCGCGGCTTCAGCGAGGCGCTGCGGCGCGAGGTGCGCCCGGACGGCGTCCACGTCGTGGCCGTCTACCCGGGCGGCACCGCCACGGACATGCTGGAGAACGTCGAGTTCGACCGCGTCGGCCTGCCCGTCGCCACGGCCGAGCAGGTCGCGCGCGCCGTCGTCCGAGGCGTGCGGCGCCGCCAGCCCGAGGTGTTCGTCGGCGCCGGCGACGCGCTCATCTCCCGCTGGAACGACCTTGCGCCGTGGACCGTCGACCTGGGCGTTGACGCCGTGCGCGAGCGGGTGCATAGCGCCGTCGCCAACCAGCGCACGAGCTAGCCGCGCGCCGGTCGCGCGCGCCTACGCCTGTTCCTCGGCCTTCTTCGCCGCCTCGCGCGCGGCGATCTCCGCGTCGTCCGGCCGCACGAGCAGCACCGGCGCCCGCGACTGCAGCATCCTGTCCGCCGTGCTGCCGAGCACCGTCCGCGCCAGCCCTTCGCGCCCGTGCGTCGACATCACGACGAGGTCGATGCGCTCGCTCTCGACGAAGTCAATGAGTTTGTCGGTCGGGTCGCCGCGCTCGACATGCGTGTCGACGGCGCCGCCGAGCGCGGCCGCGCGGCCTTCCATGTACGCCAGCGCATCGGATTCGAGTGCTTCGTCGATGGAAGGCACGTACGTTTCGGCCGCCGTGTACGGGTACATCTGCACGGCCCACGGCACGACGCGCATGAGGCTGAGGCGAGCACCGAGCGCCGCCGCCACCTCCGTCGCGACCGATAGCGCCGCCTCCGCGAACGCGGAGCCATTGAGCGGTACGAGCACGCGCGAGAACGACGGATGGTCGCCTGCCCGCTCGAGCGCGTGCGGCCCGACGGCCAGCACCGGCACGCGAGACGCCGCGACGACGTGCGACAGGTTGCTCCCGTAGGCCCAGCGGCGGATCCCCGCCCGGCCGTGGGTCGCCACGACGATCATCCGCGCGCCAGTCTCATCCGCGGCCCGCACGATCTCGTCCGGCGCCTCGCCCGGGCGGATGACGATGCGCGTTTCGGGATGTTGCAGGCGATCGCGCACCCGCTCGAGATACGCCGTGTAGTGGGTGCTGGCCGACTCGTCGAGCTGTACGACGAGGTCGGGAAAGCGCTTCCCGAGTTCGCCTGCTGTCCCCTCCCAGATCGTGATCAGCACCAGGTGGGTGCGCAGCGCATGCGCGATCGCCGACGCATACGGCAGCGCGCCTTCCGCCAGCTCCGAGCCATCGAGCGGTACCAGGATCGGTCCGTGGTGTTGCATCGTCGCTCCTCCTCTCGTCTACAAGCGTAACCGGGCGGCGCCGCAGAAGGATGGCCCGAGAGGACGGCCGCGAACGGGTCATTCGGCCTCTCGTACGGCCGCTGGTTGCTCCATCTCCTGCGCGAGGTCGTACGCGGCGCCCAGGTGCGGCACGACCACGCGCATCGTGCCGGCATCGCCGAGCCGCGCGGCAAGCGCTGCCGAGGCAGCGGGCTCGCCATGCGTCACGAACACCACGCGCGGCGGCTGCGGCGCCGTCCGCACCCAGCGCAGCAGCTCGTCCGCATCCGCATGCGCCGACAGGCTGTGCACGCACACGACGCGCGCACGTACCGGCACGTCGTCGCCGTGGATGCGCACGACGGCCGCGCCGTCTTCGAGCTGGCGCCCCGGCGTCCCGGCCGCCTGGAACCCCACCATCAGCACGAGGTTCTTGGGCTCCGGCAGGAGCCGCCGCGCGTGATGCAGCACCCGCCCGCCCGTCAGCATCCCGCTCGCCGAGATGATGATGCGCGGCCCGCGCAGCCCGTTGAGCTGCTTCGACTCCTCGACCGTCCGATGGAAGCGCACGTTCGCGGGCGCCAGCCTGTCGACGCCGTGCGCCTCGAGGTCCGGGTCGAGCTGGCCGGAACCCGCGTAGCGGTCATAGATGTGCGTGACATCCACCGCCATCGGGCTGTCGATGTCGATCGGCACGACGGGCAGGTCGCCGGAGCGCATCAGGTCGCCGAGCATGACCATCAGGAGCTGTGTGCGCGCGACGGCGAACGACGGGACCAGGACCGTGCCGCCGCGCGCGACCGTCTCGGCGACGGGCGCGCGGAGCGCATCGACGAGGGGCGTCCGGTCGTGCAGCCGGTCGCCGTAGGTCGACTCCACAACCAGGACGTCGCAGGACGGCAGCGGCTCCGGGTCGACGTGCAGCGGCACGCCGTAGCGCCCGACGTCGCCGCTGAACACGATGGTCGTCGGCGCGTGCCCGGAGGCGCCGGAATCGATGCGCACCTCGATTGAAGCCGAGCCCAGGATGTGCCCGGCGTTGAGAAACCGCGCGCGGGCGCCCGCCCCGACGTTGAGCCACTCGTCGTAGTCCACGCCGCGCATCAGGCGCAGGGCCGCCCGCGCGTCGTCCGCCGTGAAGAGGGGCAGCGCCGGTTCGTGCCGGCTGTAGCGCTTGCGGTTCGCGTACGCCGCGTCCTCTTCCTGGAGCTTCGCCGCGTCCATGAGCAGGATGCCGGCCAGCTCGCGGGTCGCGCGCGTGCAGACGATCTCGCCCCGGAAGCCCATCGCCGCGAGGCGCGGCAGGTAGCCCGCGTGGTCGATGTGGGTGTGCGTCAGCAGCACGCGTTCGACCGCCCGCGGCTCGAACGCCGGCCGGCGCCAGTTGAGCTGGCGCAGCTCTCTCGACCCCTGGAAGAGGCCGGCATCGATGAGCATTCGCCGGCCATCGGCCGCAAGCACGTAGCGCGACCCCGTCACCGTGCCAGCCGCGCCGTCGAATGTCAGTCGCACGCTCATGCGCCGCCGCTCACTCTCCGAGCCACCAGCGGCGGGGCGCCGGCCGCCGCGCGTAGCGCAGCCCGAACTTCCGCACGGCCGCGTCGCGGATGTGCGCCACCGCCTCTTCGACCGAATCCGTGAGCACCAGCGTGCCCGCGTCGCGCGCGTCGATCGCGCGCGCCGGCAGCAGGGTGCCGCGGATGAACGCCAGCAGCGGCGACCAGTAGTCGACGCCGATCAGGACGAGCGGGAAGTCCCTGATCTTGCCGGTCTGGACCAGCGTGGCCGTCTCGAAGATCTCGTCGAGTGTGCCGAAGCCGCCGGGCATGGCGATGAAGGCGTACGAGTACTTCACCAGCATGACCTTCCGCACGAAGAAGTGCCGGAAGGTGATCCAGGTGTCGAGGTATGGGTTTGGCCGCTGCTCCTTCGGGAGTTCGATGTTGCAGCCGACCGTCCGGCCGCCGGCGTCCTTCGCGCCCCGGTTCGCGGCCTCCATGATCCCGGGTCCTCCGCCCGTCATCACCGTGAACCCGGCACCCGCCAGCTCGCGGCCCACCTGCCTCGCCAGCGCGTAGTACGGGTGGTCCTCCGGGAGGCGCGCCGACCCGAACACCGTCACGCACGGCCCGACGAAGTGCAGCGCCCGGAATCCCCGGATGAACTCGAAGAAGATGGCCAGCGCGTGCCAGAACTCCCGCTGCCGCGTCCGGGGCCCTTCGAGGAAGACCCGCTCGTCGCCGCGCGCCGCGGTCTTGCCCCACTGCTTCCCGTCCGTCCCGGACATCGCACCTCGTCGCTGCGGTCTGCCTCACGCACCCGCAGTGTACGGCCCGATGCCCGTACGCACGATGGGCGCCGCACGTGCCCACTGCCTGCACGCCGGCCGGCACGGCCGATGGGGCCGGTTGGTACCCCGATCCCTGCCGGATGGCCGGTGGAAGGCTTCCCCGCATGGCTCGACACTGGTGGTACGACATGATGATCGACTGGAGGCCGGCATGAAGGTCATGGCCACGTTCGACGGTTCCGCGTTCTCCGAGTCCACGATCCCGCTCCTGCTCGAGATCGCGCGGCTACCCGATGTCGAGTTCCGGCTCGTCAGCTTTGCCGGCGAGCCCCACGGGCGGGCACGCACCTCGCGCCAGCCGATGCCGGTCGCGGCCACGGTCATGAGCGGCGCCTCCGTCGTCGTCCCGCGACCCCCTACGCCCATCGCGGAGACGAAAGCGCAGGCGACCGAGCGCACCATCGCCGAGGTC
Source organism: Chloroflexota bacterium (assembly GCA_028872875.1). GTDB lineage: Bacteria > Chloroflexota > Dehalococcoidia > DSTF01 > JACRBR01 > JADMII01. The sequence continues at coordinate 13,730 of JAGWOC010000006.1, forward strand.
AAGGAGTACCTGGACGAGATCGCCGCCCGCTTCCCGTCCAGCGCCAAGGTGCGCACCGAAGCCCACGTCGGCAACGATCCGGGCGAGGCGATCGTGCGGTGGGCGATCGCCGAACATCCCGCTGTCATCGTCATGGCGACGCACGGCCGGGCGGGCCTGTCGCGGGCGCTCTTCAGCGCGACGACCGAGCAGGTCGTGCGGTCCGGCGTGGCGCCCGTCTTGCTCGTCCATCCCGAACACGGCAGCGTGCGCGCACAGGGGTCCGACGAAGCCTGAGCCGCCATGCGGCGCCCCGGGCCCGCGGCGTCGTGTCGGACACGCATCGCACGGGGCTGGGCCACCTGGTCCCCGCAGGGGGCCAAACGGCACGTTGTCCCAGCCGCCAGATGATGTAACTTAGTAGGTGCTAAATTAAAGCGACACGAGCAGGAGGACGCGGGCCCATGACGACCACGACCGAAACGCTGAAGACCGAGACACCGCTGCCGGAGGGCCTCGACCTGTCCTGGCTGCGCGCCCCCGGCGATTGGGGCATCCACGCGAAGCCCGGCAAGCGCGGCCTCACGCTGGACGAGATCAACGCCGGGCCTTACGCGGAGATCCCCGACACCGCGTCCGGGCAGACGATGCGGCCACGCGGCGCTCAGGCTCGCGATGGCGTCCCGCACGTGGGCTACATGCTCCGCCGCAACGACATCTGGTCGAAGAACGCCACCCTCCTCTACGAAGAGGCCGTGCAGCGCCAGTGGAGCTCCGCCACCGACATCCCGTGGGACAAGCTCGAACCGCTCCCCGACGACATCGAGCTCGCGATGAGCCAGCTCTGCACGTTCCTGACCGAGGTCGAGTTCATCGCCGGCGACACGCCCGCGCAGTGGTTACCCACGATCAGCAATGACCACTACGAGATCAAGCTCTACCTCGCCTCGCAGATCATGGACGAGGCACGCCACCTCGACGTCTTCCGCAAGCGCGCACTCGCCAACGGGGGCGGGCTGATGAGCGGCGGTCCCGGCTCCGGCCTGCGCAGCATCATCGGCGCCCGCGACTTCACCGAGATGTCCGCGATCATGCATATCATCGGCGAGGGCTTCATCCAGACGCTCTTCCGCTCCGGCGAGCTGCTCTCCCACAACGAAGCCGAGAAGTCGATGTTCCGCCTGGCGCTGCAGGATGAATCCCGCCACGTCGCGTTCGGCGTCATGCACATGAAGCACATCCTGGAGACTGAGCCCGAGCGGCGCGAGGAGGTCCACAACTACCTGGACGTCGGCGAGGACATCTTTGCCGGCACCGGCGTCACCGCCACCGGCGGCTCGATCGAGTCGCTCGCCATCCTGCTCGGCGGCGGCGTCCAGCACATGGACGAGGGGCTGAACACCCTGCTCGCCGTCCGCAAGCGCCAGGTGAACGAGTACATGCACCGCCTCGAGGTCGCCGGCCTGTCCGACCGCCGCGGCCGCATGACGGCGCAGTTCGCGCCGTTCCTCGCCGCCTGAGGCGACGGCCGCCCGGCCAACGATCACCAAGAGAGCGCTCGTGTGAGCGCTCTCTTGTTCGCTGTCCGCTGGTGCGCCGTTACAGGCGCCGAGTCTACTCCACGCCCTGGAAGTCGTGCTGGACGTCGACGCCGTCCGCGTCGGCGTGGCCGCCGCCCGGGAGCTGCGGCTCGTTCGCCTCGGTGGTCTCGGCCTTCGCGCCCTCCGGCGCGTTCGTCGTCTCCGCTGTGTCAGGCGTCTGGTTCGCCGGAGCGTTCTGCGTCACGACGGGCGTGTTGGTCGGCGTCTGGGCGGCTGTCGACGTGATGCCCAGCAGCGCCGCCCCACCGGCTGCGGAGCCGATCAGCATCAGGCCGGCACCGGCCCCCAGCAGCTTCGCCTTCGTGCTCTCAAACATGCGTGCCTCTCCCTTCCCACTCATCTGCCCGAGGCCACATGCTGCCTCGCTGCGTCCAGCGTAGGGACCGACCGTGAACGCTGGATGAACACACCCTGAAGATCCGCTTCATGAATCGCCGCCCTGCCTCGAAATCCCCTTCCAACACTGCGTCCTTGCCCCGCCGGAACACCGGCTGTACGCTCGCACGGATCGCCGCCGCCCGGGTGGCGCACCGCGCGGAAGGTGCCTGTGCCGCCGTTCACACTCGTCCCCCACAAGGTCTCGGCGCGCGTCACCGACCCGATCGTCGCGCCGCTGGCGGCGATCGGCGTGACGCCGAACATGATCTCCGTGCTCGGCTTCGCTGGAAACGTCCTGGCCGCCGCCCTCGCCGCCGGCGGCCACTTCCTCGCCGCCGGCCTCGTCATGCTCGCCGCCAGCGCGCTCGACCTCCTCGATGGCGCGCTCGCCCGCAAGACCAACACGGTCACGAAGTTCGGCGCCGTCTTCGACTCCGTGCTCGACCGCATGTCCGAGGCCGCCGTGCTCGCCGGCCTCCTCTTCCACTACACCCAGGCCGGCAGCCGCACGCAGGAGGTCCTCCTCATCTACGCCGCCGTCGTCGGGTCGATCCTGGTCAGCTACGTGCGCGCCCGCGCCGAGGGCATCGGCATCGCCCTGCGCGAGGGGCTGTTCACGCGCGCCGAGCGCGTGCTCCTGCTCGGCATCGCGCTGATCGTTGGCCACGGCGCTGTGCCGGTCGCGCTCTGGATCCTGGCCGTGCTGGCGAACCTGACCGCGGTGCAGCGCGTCTTCGTTGTCTGGCAGAAGCTGCGCGAAGAAGGCCCGGACCGATGACCACGGCGATCGTCGGCGCGACGCTGATCGACGGCACCGGCGCCGATCCCGTCCCGGACGCGACGGTGATCGTCGATGAGCACGGCCGCATCGTGCGGGCCGGCCTGGGCATCGACCCGCCGCGCGACGCCGAAGTCATCGACGCCGCGGGCGGCACGCTGATGCCCGGCATGATCGACTGCCACGTGCACCTGTACGGGAAGGTGGCGCCGCTGCAGGAGCGCCTCCTCACGCCGCCGAGCCTCGCGCTCTTCTATGGCGCCCGCAACGCCCTCCGCACGCTCGACGCCGGCATCACCACCGTGCGCGACGCCGGGGGCTCGCCGGCGGGATTCAAGATGGCGATCGAACGCGGGCTCATCCCGGGCCCGCGTATCCGCATCGCCGTCGCCATGCTCTCGCAGACGGGCGGCCACGGCGACGCGATGATGCCCTCCGGCGCAGCGACGGGCGCGCGGGCGGGGCCCGAGTGGCCCGAGCACGTCGTCGATGGCGCGGACGAGGTGCGCCGCGCCGTGCGCCAGCTCCTGCGCGCGGGGGCCGACTTCATCAAGCTGGCCGCGAGCGGCGGCGTCCTGTCGCCCAGCGACGAGCCCGGCCACACCGCCTTCACCCCAGAGGAGATCGCGGTCATGGTCTACGAGGCGCGCGCGGCCGGCAAGACGTGCATGGCGCACGCCCAGGGCACCGAAGGCATCCGCAACGCCGTCGAGGCCGGCGTCGAATCGATCGAGCACGGCATCTTCCTCGACGACGCCGCGATCGCCGAGATGCGGCGCCGGCGCACATTCCTCGTGCCGACGCTCGTCGCGCCGGTGTGGGTGCTGCGCCACGCCGAGCGTGCGCCCGGCAGCGTGCTGCCACAGGCCGTCCGCAAGACCAGGGAAGTGATGGATGCGCACAAGGCAAGCTTCGTGCGCGCGGCGGCCGCCGGCGTGCGCATCGCCATGGGCACCGACAGCGGCGTCGGGCACCACGGCTCGAACGCCGAAGAGCTCGAACGCATGGTCGAAGGCGGCCTGACGCCCATGCAGGCGATCGTCGCGGCGACGAAGGCCGCCAGCGAGTGCGTCCACATGCAGCACGAGGTCGGCACGATCGAGCCCGGCAAGCTCGCGGACCTCCTCATCATCGAGGGCGACCCGCTCGCGGAGATCGGCATCCTGCGCGACGCGAAACGCCTCGCGCTGATCATGCAGGGCGGCCGCGCCCACAAGAACCGCCTGCCCACGCGGCCAGGCGCTACCGCGTAGCCGGACATCGCGAACGAAAGGGTGATACTTGGCCATCGAGATCACACCGCACATCATCAGCCTGCACGTCGATCTGCCGTGGTTCCCGCAGCCCTACCCGCCCAACGTCTTCCTGATCCGCGACGGCGGCGAGGCCGCGCTCATCGATAGCGGCTTCAGCGACGACGACTCGTACGACAAGCGCATCGCACTGCTGGGCGAGTTGGGCATCAGGATGCGCGACGGTGCAGCCCCGGCCCGGTCCGCGCTGACGTACATCATCCTGACGCACCACCACTACGACCACGCGAGCGGCGCCTACCGCCTGCGCGCCGCGACGGGCGCGCAGGTCGTCGTCCACCGCGACGAAGAGGCGCTGCTCCTCTCGCCCGAGGACGAGACGGGCGACCTGGAGATCCCGGAGGACCAGAAGGAGGCGCGCGCGCGGGCGAAGCAGTGGCGGGAAGACGCGGCGAAGGCCACGCCCGACGTGCGCGTCGCCGATGGCGATGTGCTGCGCGTCGGCGCGCTGCACCTGCGCTGTGTGCACGCGCCGGGCCACACCGCCGGCCACCTCTGCATCTTCCTCGAAGAAGAGCGCGCGCTGTTCGCCGGTGACAACGTGCTCGGCGTCGGCACCGCCGCGATCTCGCCGCCGCCGCACGGCGACATGGCGGAGTACATCCGCTCGCTGCGCAAGATGCAGGCGCTCGATGCGGCGCTGCTCCTGCCCGGCCACGGACCCGTGGTGAGGGAGCCGAACCGCAAGATCCAGGAGCTCATCGACCATCGGCGACAGCGCGAGGACCAGATCGTCGCGCTCATCGCGCAGGGCAAGGACAGCGTCAAGACGCTGGTGAAGGCGATCTACCCGGAGCTCGACAAGCGCCTCAACGGCATGGCCACGGGCCAGATCATCTCCCACCTTCACAAGCTCCAGTCCGAGGGCAAGCTGCGGCTCGAAGGCAAGGGCGAGGAGATGCGGGTGGTGGGCCGGCAGTAGCGATGGCGGGCGGGCACATGGGCCCGCCGGGCGGGCAACGGGCGGGCACATGGGCCCGCCCCTACGGTGTGCGCGGGCGCAGGCCGGGCTGGCCCGGCCTCTCACCTCTAACCTCTAACCTCCAACATCTAGATCAGGTGGCCCATCTTCGTGCGCTTCGTCTCGAGGTAGCGCAGGTTGTGCGGGTTGGGTTCCGCGATCACGGACACGCGCTCGACGACGCGCAGGCCGTAGCCCTCGAGCCCCGCGCGCTTCTCCGGGTTGTTCGTGATCAGTCGCAGGTCGCGCAGGCCCAGGTCGACGAGGATCTGCATGCCGATGCCGTAGTCGCGGCGGTCGGCGGGGAAGCCCAGCGCCTCGTTCGCCTCCACGGTGTCCATGCCCTTGTCCTGCAGGTTGTACGCCTTGATCTTGTTGTGGAGGCCGATGCCGCGGCCCTCCTGGCGCATGTACACCACGACGCCGCGCCCCGCCGCCTCGATCATGCGCATCGCCAGGTGGAGCTGCTCGCCGCAGTCGCAGCGCCGCGAGCCGAAGACGTCGCCCGTCACGCACTGGCTGTGGACGCGCACCAGCACGGGCTCGTCTCCGCCCACGTCGCCGAACACGAGCGCCACGTGCTCGTCGGGGTCCGTCAGCGCCCTGTAGGCGATGCACTGCCACTCGCCGTACTCCGTCGGCAGTACGGTCTCGGCGACGCGCCGCACCAGCTTCTCCTTGTGCATCCGGTACTGGATGAGCTGCGTGACGCTGATGATCTTCAGGCTGTGCTTCTTCCCGAAGCGCTTGAGCTGCGGCAGGCGCGACATCGTCCCGTCGTCGTTCATGATCTCGCACAGCACACCCGCCGGGTACAGCCCCGCGAGCTTGCAGAGGTCAACCGTCGCCTCGGTCTGGCCCGCCCGCACCAGCACGCCGCCCTCGCGCGCCCGCAGCGGGAAGATGTGGCCCGGCATCACGAGGTCGTTCGGTCGCGTCTTCGGGTCGATGAGCACCTGCGCCGTGCGCGCGCGGTCCGCGGCCGAGATGCCCGTCGTGACGCCGTAGCGCGCCTCGACACCGACGGTGAACGGCGTGCCGAAGTGCGAGTCGTTGTGGTTCACCATCATCGGGATGTGGAGCTGTTCGAGCCGCTCCGCGGTCATCGGCACGCAGACAAGGCCGCGGCCGTAGCGCGCCATGAAGTTGATCGCCTCGGGCGTGCAGAACTGGGCGGGGATCGTCAGGTCGCCTTCGTTCTCGCGGTCCTCATCGTCGATGATGATCACGAAGCGGCCGTTGCGGTACTCCTCGATGGCCTCCTCGACCGTGGCGAGCCCCTTCGCGCGAAGCGCTTCCTTCCGGCTGATCCGCGGCAGTTCCTGTTGCACGTCTCCTTCCCGGTTCGTAGGTGGATCCGTCACGAAGACACCGCCGCCCCGCGACGATCCGCGACCATCTGCTCCACGTAGCGTGCGATGATGTCCGTCTCGATATTCACCCGATCCCCCGGCCGCCGCACGTGCAGGTTGGTGTGATCCTGCGTGTACTGCACGAGCGACACCGCGAACGAGCGGTCGTCCTTGTCCACCACCGTCAGACTGATGCCGTCAATCGCCACCGGCCCCTTGACGATCATGTGCCGCAGGATGTCCGGCGGGGCGTCGAAGCGCGCCACGATCGCCTCGCCCTCCCGCGTGAACGACGCGACCGTCGCCGTCGCCTCGACGACGCCGCGCACGAGGTGGCCGCTGACGCGCCCGGCGAGCTGCAGCGAGCGCTCGAGGTTCACCGGGTCGCCCGGCTTGAGGTCGCCGAGGTTGCTGCGGCGGTAGGTCTCCGGCATCACGTTCGCCGAGAAGCCCTCCTCGTCGAAGTGCTTCGCCGTCAGGTCCACGCCGTTGACCGAGATGCTGTCGCCGAGGTTCGTGCCCCACAGCACCTTCTTCGCGGCGATCTTCAGCTCGCCCTCGCGGGCGCTGCGGACGCTGCCGACCTCTTCGATGATGCCGGTGAACATCAACCCTCCGGAGTTCGTGTCATGCTAACAATAAGTACCCAACGCGTCAATCGCTGGCCGACGGTCCTGCGGAAATCGCAGGGGCCAACCGATCACCGGGCGAAAACCTTCGCATTGCCACTGCAGCCGGATCTTCGAGCGCCCTGCCGCCGTCCCTCATTGTACCCGTCACGCCGGCACGGCACGACGGGGCCAGATTGACAGCACACGCCCATCGATGGGAAGCTGACGCCCAACTACAGGGCTGTGCAGGAGGATCATCATGGACTGGCGCACACGCTATGCGGATCGCCTGGTGGCCGCCGAGGACGCGGCGCGCGTCGTGGCCTCCGGCGACAAGGTGTGGGTCGGCATGTTCACCAGCAACCCGGAGACGCTCGCGACCGCACTCTACGCGCGCAAGGACGAGCTGCGCGGCGTGACGATCCACCACTACGTCTCGCCGTTCGTCTGGGCGACCCCCGAATCCGCCGGCGCGTTCACGCTCGTCAGCGCGTTCACGACGCCGGCCGACCGCGGCCAGGTAAACGCCGGCACGGCCGAGTATCTGCCGCTCGGCAACTTCCGCGAGAGCTGGATCAAGGAGGCGGTCGGCCCCTTCGATGTCGCGCTTGTCAAGACGTCGCCGCCGGACGAGCACGGCTACATGAGCTTCGGCAGCGCGCTCTGGGCAAACCGCACGATGTGCGACGTTTCGCGCCAGATCGTCTGCGAGGTCGACGAGCGCCTCATCCGCACCTACGGCGAGAACTACCTGCACATCTCCGAGGTCACGCGACTCGCCGAGCACCGCGTGGCCGACGACCGGGAGCCGCCGATCCCGCCGCGCACGGACGAGGTGATCCTGGCCGCCGAGGTGATCTGCACCCTCGTCGCGAGCGAGCTGGTGCGCGACGGCGACACGTTGCAGATGGGCATCGGCGACGTCACGTCCGCGATGGCGCTCTATCTTGGCGACAAGCATGACCTGGGCATCCAGACGGAGCTGATCACCGGCGGCGTGGCCGCGCTCGTCGAGCAGGGCGTGGTGACGGGCAGGCGCAAGGACGTCGCGCCGGGCAGGGTCGTCGGGTCGGCCCTGGTGCAGGTGCCGCGCGAGGAGCTGGAGATGGTGCATCAGAACCCCCGGTTCGAGCTGTGGGACTTCTGCCACACCGACGACCTGCGCACCCTCGTCCGCGAGACGAACCTCGTCGCCATCAACAACGCGCTCCAGATCGACCTCACCGGCCAGGTCACCGCCGAGACCCTGAACGGACAGGTCTACAGCGGGCCGGGCGGGCAGAGCGTGTTCGCGGCCGCGGCATCGTACAGCGAGGGCGGGCGCTCGATCATCGCTGTGCCGTCCAGCTCGACGGTGGCGGGCGAGCGCTGCTCCCGCATCGTCCCGTTTCTGGCGCCGGGCTCGATGGTGACGGTGCCGCGCACGTTCGTCGACTACGTGGTGACCGAACACGGCATCGCCACGCTCCGCGGCAAGACCGTGCGTCAGCGCACGGAGGAGATGATCGCCATCGCGCACCCGGACTTCCGCGCCGAGCTGCGGACCGAGGCCCAGCGGCTACGCTACCTCTGAGGCCGGGCGTCAGGCATCGCCGCGCGCCGCGACGTACCCCACGATCGCGACGTCATCACCGAGGCGCTGTACCTCCACGTCGTGCAGCGCGATCGCGTCCGCCATGCGCGCGACGCCCGTCCCGGCCACCGCCGGGTAGCGCATGCCGCCGACGATCTTCGGCGCGATAATCGCGTGCACCTTATCGGCGAGCCCGGCGGCGAACAGGCTCGCGTGCAGCACGCCGCCGCCCTCGACCAGCAGCGTCAGCACGCCGCGCTCGCCCAGCGCGCGCAGCAGCGCCGCCAGGTCGACGCGCCCGCGCGCGTCCGGCGGCAGCACGAGCGCCTCCGCGCCCGCGCGCTCGACCGCCGCGCGCCAGTCCGGCGGCGAAGCCCCGGTCGTCGCGATCAGCGTCGCTCCGCCCGGGCTGAGCACCTTCGCGTCGAGCGGCGTGCGCCCGCGCGAGTCGGCGACGACGCGCAGCGGCTGCCGCGCGGCGGCGACGCCCCCCGGCCGCGCGGTGAGCCGCGGGTCGTCGAGGAGCACGTTGTTGACGCCGCACAGGATCGCGTCGACGCGCGTGCGAAACTCGTGCGCCCAGGCGCGCGCCGCCTCGCCCGCGACCCAGCGCGAGTCCCCGCTCGATGCCGCGATCTTGCCGTCGAGCGTAGCCGCGAACTTCGCGACGACGAACGGCAGTCCGGTCGCGCAGTACTTCACGTACCCCTCGAGCAGCCGGCGCGACTCCGCCTCGCCGTCGCCGACCGTGACCTCGATGCCGGCCGCACGCAGCGCGTCCACGCCGCGCCCCGCGACCAGCGGGTTCGGGTCGAGCGTCGCCGCGTGCACCGCGCGCACACCGGCCGCGATCAGCGCGTCGGTGCACGGCGGCGTGCGCCCGGTATGCGCGTGGGGCTCGAGCGTGACGTACGCGACGGCGCCGCGCGCGGCGTCGCCAGCCGCGCGCAGCGCCACCACCTCGGCGTGCGCCTGTCCGGGTGGCTGCGTCGCGCCCTCGCCGACGACGCGGCCTTCGCGCACGAGGACGCAGCCGACGCTCGGGTTCGGACTCGTGCTGCCCAGCACGGAGGCCGCCAGCTCCAGCGCCCGCCGCATGTACTCCGATGTCATGCTCGCAGGATAACCCGCCCGCGCGCCACGCCCTTGCGGCTCATGGACGAAGCGGCGGCGAGCCCGTGGCCAGCCGCCGGTACAGCGCGTCCATCTTCGCCATCTCGCGCTCGTTCAGCCCTCGCTCCTCGACGATCCGCCGGTTCAGCTCTACCGCCCGCCTGCGCAGCCCGCTGTCGCGCAGCGCCCGCTCGATGCGCCCGGCGAGCAGGTCCTGACGATGCAGGGGCACGCGAAGGCCGTTGACGCCGTCCTCGACCAGTTCGCGCTGCGTCGGCAGGTCCGACACGATCGGGAAGCAGCCGGCGGCCATCGCCTGCAGGAGCGCAACCGAGGTCCCGTCCGACGACGGCACTGAAACGAAGACGTCGGCGGCGTGCAGGGCATCGCGGAACGACGCCCGGTCGAGGAATCCGGCGAACTCGACCGCAGCGCCCAGCGCCGCCGCCGCGCGCCGCAGCTCCGCGGTCTGCGACCCGCCGTGCGCGACGACGAGCCTCGCGCCCGGCGCTGCCGCGCGCACGCGCGCGAACGCCGCGATGATCTCGTCGACGTTGTAGAGCGGCTCGTGGGCGCGCGTGCTCAGCACGCACGGCGTCCGCGACGGCTCCGGCGGGCGCACGTTGACCGAACGTCCGACCTCCTCCATGAAGAAGCGGTCAGCGCCGAGCGTCACCAGCTCGACGCGCTCTCGCGGCGCGCCAAGCGCGACAAGCCGCTCCGCCATGTAACCGTTGTTCGACGTCAGCAGGTCCGCCCGCCGGATCGTCCACTTCGCGATCGCGCGCGACAGCGGATCACGCTCGGGCTCGACGAGCACATCCGATCCCCAGCACGTCACGACGTACGGATGGAAGCCCGCCGCCGCGCCGTAGAACCCGTGCTCGACGAGGAAGTGGGCGTGCAGCACATCCGGCGCGATCGCGCGCACGACGCGCGCCAGTCCCGCGCGCCGGTAGCGCAGCGCCTGCGCCAGCCGGAGGAGCCCGCGCGGCACGCGGGCGAGCATCGGCGAAGCACCGCCGGCCGGCCGCGCGGCGTACGCGCCTCGCGGCCCCGGCCGCAGCACGTGCACCGTGACGCCGTCGAGCGGCTCCGCCGGCTCGTAGAAGCTGATCGCGTGCACGTCGTGCCCGCGGTCGACGGACGAGCGCAGCCACGCGCGCGTGTGCACGCCGTCGAAGTCGCCGAGCACGGCGATCCGCAGCCCGGGCGGGCCGCCGACAGGCCCGTCTGGGTATGACTTCCTCGCCGGAGTCTCGCCTGCCGCCGCCAACGTCAGCCACCCGCCCGGCCATACGGCCCGTCCGGGCGCGCCGCTTCCGGCTCTGCCGCCGACGGGCGCCCGAACCGCGAGACCACGCCGCGCGCCGCGTCGATGTAGAGCCGGGCGTCGCCGGCGCGCGGCACGACCGCGCCGAGCACCGGCTGCCCCGAGATCCGCCGGTATGCGTACAGCGCCACGCAGAAGTGCGCCGTGTACGCCAGCGACGACGCCCCCGCCGCGCCGTTCACGCCGAAGGCCGGCACCAGCACGAACAGCGCGACCAGCGTGACCGCGAGCGACGCCACCGTGATCATCGTGTTCACCAGCGGCCGTCCCTGGCTGAAGATGTAGCTCGTCAGCACCTTCGAACCGGTGAGCGCCACCGTCCCCGGCAGCAGCCACCACAGCGCCTGTACCGAGCCGCGGAAGCCGCTGCCGAACACCGCCGGGATGACGAATGCCGCGGCCGCGGCGAGCGCCGCCGCGCCGAGCGCCGCGACCAGCATCGTGTTGCGGCAGGCCACCGGCGCGATCGCGCGCGCCTCATCGGGGTCGGCCGAGGTGAGCCGCGGCACCAGCACGATCGCCACCGCGTTCGCCAGCAGGAACACCGCCTCGCTCATCGATACGCCGACCGCGTAGATGCCCACGCCCGCCAGCCCGACGAAGCCGCGGACGATGTACTGGTCGAGCCGGTAGTTCAGCATCTGCAGCGCGTTCCCGCTCTCGCCCTGCACGCCGAAGCGCGCCAGCCGCCGGATCGTCGCGAGCCTCGGCCGCACGATCTGCGCCACGTCGACGTTCCGCAGGCCGATGCGCAGCAGCGCGAAGCCGGCCACGCAGACGTGCGCGCCCGTCCAGAAGACGATCACCTGCTCCGGCGTCGGGCTGCCCACGCCCATCGCGACCGCCACGAGCGTCAGCACGACGAGCGGCTGGATCACCGTCGCGATGCCCATCTCGACGAAGCGGCTCAGTCCCTGCAGGATCAGCCGCAGTATCGCCGAGTACACCAGCGCCGGCACCGCGAAGATGAACAGCCAGACCGGCACGCCACCGCCGATTGCGCCCGTGCCGATGAACGGCGCCACCGCCGCGACGAGCGCCGCCGTCACCGCCAGTGACCACAGCACGCTGACGTGCGCCGCCGCGACGATGTCGCGCAGCGCCATCTCGCGCCGGTTGATGTAGTAGATCGCCGCGCTGCCGATCCCCAGCCCGAGCACGAGCTGCGCGAAGCCCGCCGACAGCACGAAGATCGCGTAGACGCCGCGCCCGCTCGGCCCCAGCGCCCGCGCGACGAGCGCGCCCTGCGCGAACGCCAGCGCCCCGTCGACCGCATACGTCGCCAGCACGACGTTGACGTGCCGGAGGAACGAAGGTGCGGGCAGTGGCGCCGTTTCGGGCAGATCCTCGGTCATCGCCGGGATTGTATCGGGCGGACAGGAGGCGCGACGCGGCACACCGGCCCCGTGGGGCTACGCGCCGACGCCGCGAGGCGGCCGCACCAGCTCCTCGACCGCCGCGATCTCCGCCCCCATGCGCTGCTCCCACGTCCAGAAGTGCAGCCGCGCGTACGCCGACGCGGCCGCCCCCAGACGCTCGCGCTGCGCGTCATCACCGGCCAGCGTCACGAGCAGGTCCGCCAGCCGCTCTTCCATGGGCTTCACGACGCCGGACCGCTGCGAACTGTCGATGAGCCGCCCCGTCGCGCCGTCGGCGATCAGCTCGCGCGTGTCGCCCGCGTCCACCGCGACGATGCACATCCCGCACGCCATCGCCTCCAGCAGCGGGTTGCCGACGTTCGACAGGTCCGCCACCGCCAGGAACACGTCCGATGCGTGCATGAAGCGCATCACGTCGCGCTGCGGCACCGCGCCGGCGAAGCGTACCGCGTCCGCGACGCCGAGCGACCGCGCCAGGGCCTCGAGCCGCGCGCGCTCCTCGCCGTCGCCCACGACGAGCAGCGTCGCGCCCGGCACCCAGGCGCGCACCCGCGGCAGCGCCCGCACCGCCCGGTCGACGCGCTTCCACGCCGCCAGCCGCGACGCCGTCAGCATGACGAACCCGTCCGGGGCGATGCCCAGCGACGCCCGCGCGGCCGCGCGCTCCTCCGCCGTCGCCGGATGCAGCCGGTCGAGGTCGAGCCCGTTGCGCCAGAACCGCACGCGCCCCTTCGATGCCGGGTTCAGCCGCGCCAGCACCTCGTCCCCCTGCGTCCCGTCGTCCGTCATGATGTAGAGGCCGGCGCGCGTCTTGAGCGCCAGCGCCTCCTCGTACCGGCGCCAGTACAGCAGCCGGTCGCTGAGTGCGGGGTACATCACGGTCCCCTGGAAGCGCGCGACGAGCGGCAGCCGGAAGCCCCGCCGCCGCAACACGCGCGCCGCCAGCACCGCGTGCGCCTCGTACGCGTACAGGACGTCAAACGCGCCCGGTTCCGCGCCCAGCAGGTGCTCCGCGCGCTTCGCCGCAAGCCACGGGAACGCCACCGCGAACCGCAGCTTCTGGTCGATGCGCTCGACCGCCGCCCAGACGGACCGAGCGGCGGGCAGCCGCGGCAGCGCCGGCACCCGCTCGTGCAGGTCGCGCACGCTCGGCATGTGGAAGGTGTGGAAGCGGACGTTCGCGATCTCCGGCCGCGACTCCGGCGAAGGCTTCGGCTTCGCTGCTTCGTAGAAGTGGTTCGCGCCGATGTCCGGCAGCACCGCATCGACCGTGTGCCCTGCCTCGCCGTACGCCCGCAGCGTGCGTTCGAGCGTCGGCGCCCCCTTCCCCTGGTCGAGCGACCACACGTCGAGCGCGCAGATCATGAGGATTCGCATGTCAATGGCCGCGGGAAGCGGTGCCGGCGGTTTGCTGTCTGTCTGTTGTCTGTCGTCTGTTGTCTGTCGTGCGCCGTCTGCGCATTGGCGCCTGCGTCCGTCGTCTGCCGCCGTTTGTTCTCGTGTTCTCTGTTCTTTACCCGTCGTCGCCCGCGCGGCCGCCGCCCGCGCCGCGCGCGCGGAACGCCGGCCGCGCGTCGATCGGCTCCGGCGACGACGTGACGCCGCGCCGCCGCGCCGCGACGTCGAGCGCCAGCGCCCCCAGCACCCCCGCGAGCAAACCGATCGCCACCGCCGCTCCCAGCCGCCCCGGCGTCGAGCCTAATCCCGTCCGCTCCTCGCGCGCCGGAATCGGAAACACCGCCTGCGCCGTCATCGTCCGCGCGACGACCTCGTACGACTGGGCGAGCTGCGACGCCGTCTCGTAGTTCGCCTCGGCCGCCTTGAGCTGCTGCTGCGCGGCCGTGTCGCCCGGCGCCGCCGCAGCCGCGGCCGCCTGCTGCTCAAGCTGCGCCCGCGCCTCATCGAGCTGGCGCGCGTACGGCGCCGCGAGCAGCCGCTCGAGCGCCGGCGTCTGCTGTGCCGCGGCGTCCGCGAACGCCTGCTGCCACGCCCGCGCGATACCGAGCGCCCCGGCGCCGGTCACCCGGAACTCGATCTCCGGCCGGTTGAACTGCGCCTGGGCCGAGAGCCGCGGCTGTAGTTGCGCGGTGGCGAGCCCCGTCCGCTGCGCGACGTCTCGCAGCACCTGGTCGCTCGTCGCCAGCTTGGCGTAGTCGAAGGGCGAAGGCAGCACCGCCGGCCCGAAGAGCGGCGGCAGCGCGTCAACGAGCACCGTCGAGCGGAACCGCGCGTCGCCCGATGTGGGCCACAACGCTCCGGTGATCAGCGCAACCGCGACCGCGACGGCAACGGCGGCGACGGGGAGCCAGAGATAGCGCCGGATCGCGCCCCAATCGCGCGACACGCCGCCCGCGCGTCCCTGCCCGATGCCTGCTCTCAAGCCCTGCTCCTGCCCGCCGCGTTCGAGTGTAGGGGCAAGCGGATCGATCGTCAATCGGCCAGGCGCCGCACGCGGCTGCACCGGCGGCGCCACCCGCCGTTGTCCTGCCGGCGGCCCCTATGCTACGATCGGCATCGCCACGTATTGGTGTTCCCCGATCCTCAGAAGCGAGCCTGCGCCCGAAGCCTGCTTCGCGCGGCAGCGACAGAACGAGTGGCTTCGGCGATGCGATGCGCACTGGCGGCCGTGCTGGCTCTCACCTTCGTCGCCGGAGGCTCCGGCGTTGGCGCGCACGCGACGGGCGCGATCGCCCCGACGATCGTGAGCCGTCTGGCCGACGCGTCCCGGCACGAGATCACCGGTGGCGAGATCGCCAGCGGCGAAGCCCTGCTCGTTCTCGCCACCGTCGGCGGTAGCGGCGCCCCATCTACAGGCGGCGTCACCGTCGACCGCTACGACGCCGCCGATTGCTCCGGCCCGGCGACGAGCGGCGCCTCCGTCCCGCTCACCACCCAGGGCGTCCCGGCCGCTCACGCGGCGGATCTCTCGAACGCCGCCGGCTGGGACAGCGCCACCACCTGGAACTCGAACAGCCAGGATGCGCCGTCATGCGCGCCGACGTGAACGGCGACGGCGTCGCCAACATCCTCGACCTTGCGGCCACCGCATCGCAGTACAGCCAGGCCGTGCCGCCGGCGCGCGCCCGCTACGACCAGGGCCGGCCGCCCTTCGACTGCGTGATCAACATTCTCGACCTGGCGAAGATGGCCGCGGTCTATGGCCAGAGCGTCACCGGTTGCCCGTAGGCGCGCACTTTCCGGCTCCCCGCCACACAGGCCAAAGAACGCACCGTGGGCTGGTGTCCCACCGGCGGTCGCGCCGTGGACGATCACCGACGTGTTGAGCGGCCACAAGCAGATCGCCAACGCAGTCATCAGGGCGATGATCGCGCGGGCGGGGGAGATCAGCGAGCAACCGGGACACTGGTGGTCCGATCAACGCAACAACCACGACGCAGTCGGTGGTTACCAGGCGCTCGGTGAGGAGATCTGGCGGCAATCGGATGGCCGGGTGGACGCGTTCGTGCACATAGTGGCTACGGTCGTGGCGGCGCTGCGCGTCGCGGAGCGGATCGGCGCGCGCGCGCGCGTGGCGACGCGGATCGTGGACTCCGGGTGCGGGTACCTCAGCACCGGCGTGTACGCGCGGGTTCCGTAGCCGCCTCTGGCCCACGGGCGGATCGCCACTCCACCAGCCGGACCGGGAACCACGCGCAGCTCACACCCGCTTGCGCCGCTCCGCGAACACGCCGAACACTGCGATCACTGCCAGCCCTCCGACGATGCCGGCGAACGCGATGATGGCGGGCGCAAACGACGAGGGCTTGCGGACGATCTTCTCGCCGGAGATCTGCAGATCGACGAACTGCGACACCGACTTGATGCCATCGCGCTGACCGTCGCTGCCGTTCCAGACTGCGAACGCCGCGTTCGTCTTGCCACCGGGGGCGAATGATGGGGAGCCCTCGGCTCCCGCCAACGAGCGGACGAAGAGCACGCGCCAGCGGCCGTCCTTCCAGCGACCGACGCCACCTACGTCCTGCACGTCCGCGTTTGTCAGTGTGCCGAACTGAGCGGCAACAAGGTTCTCGACCGGCGACCCGTGTTTCTGAGCCGAGAGCGGGTTGCCGGCGGCGAGCCCCGTCTGGAACGTCGTGTCGCCGTCCTGGGGATAGAGGTCGACCTGCATGTTGGCGTAGCGCGCCCGGTTCGTGGCGAAGCCGCTGTCAACATCACGTTGCCACGCTGCCTTCCAATGCCAGATGTTGACGCCGGCGCCCGGGTCGCCCATGCAGAACGACGGGATACGGGTCGTGCCTGCCGCCGGGAACTCCACCGCGGCAGCGTCGGTGAACGATGTTGTCGTGTCGATAGCAGCGTCCTGCGTAGCGTCGGACCATTCGCTTAGAATGTACAGACGCTTGCCATCATGTGCGGCGCGCAGTTGCACAGCGGCGACCGTACCGCCGCCCATGGGACGCGTGATGTTCTGCGCGGAGAGTGCCACATCAACGGGTTGGACGTTGTTCCAGAATGCCGCGAACGGATCATCACGAGGCACGGAGGGCGCGGCGCGGACCTGCACGACCTGCGCCTGGGATGAGGCGGGCATGACGCCGAGGAAGCCCGTCGTCGCGGCCACGACGGCCGCCGCAAGGACGATAGCGAGGCCGGCGGCGAACCCGCGCGACGGGACTCTACGGCTCATCATGTTCGCCTCCAGCTAGCTCGCCCGCCATGCACGGCGGATCTTCGCCCGGCTCCTCGGGCCGGTAGGGTTGATCCGGAAGGGCCGCGAGCGCCCCGACCCGCAGGTGCCGCCGTTCCCATGCAAGGAACGCCTTCAAGAGCGCGCCTGCGGCACCGATGACGCCCTCCGGATCCGCGACCACCAT
The DNA here is from genome assembly GCA_028872875.1 of Chloroflexota bacterium. Taxonomy (GTDB): domain Bacteria; phylum Chloroflexota; class Dehalococcoidia; order DSTF01; family JACRBR01; genus JADMII01. The sequence goes on from JAGWOC010000006.1 coordinate 30,936, forward strand.
GCGGTCGCCGATCGCGTAGCCCCACCGGCCAAGGTGGTCGCGAAAGAACGCGCGTCCAGCCTTTCTACAGATGGCGACCTGGGCGCGGCCGTGATGTTCGAGCGCGTACGCTTCTTTGAGCGCGAGCAGATAGGCGAACTCCAATTCCATGGCCAATCCGTCGGGCCGCTGGCCATGCGCCTCGACGCCGAAGGCGCGGTAAAAGCCGGCGACGTCCGCCATCTGCTCGGATGCCTGGAAAAGATGCTTCGCGGTGTACGCGGTCTCGTACGCGGGGCAGATGGTCGATGTCGTCATCGTGAAGACGGTCGTGTGCGCGCGTTCCAGTGCTTCGTCGTCGCACGCATCCAGCGCGACGCGCAGATGTTGCACGTCGTCCGCGACGCCAGCATCGATGACGCCTGCGGCCTCGGTAGCGGCCGCGGCGACGCCGCGGAGGGCCTGGCACGTGTCGGGCGTGGGGTAGGCGCACGCGAGCGAGAGCAGCCTGTACACGACGGCGCGGCTCAGCGTGACCTCGTCGGCGGCGACGGTGGCATTCATCAGTGTCGACCTCTCTAGATGGTGTTCAGGTACTTCGGACCGCGATCGTGCAACGGCTCCATGACGCTCTGTCGCACGATCTCCTTGCCGTTCCGGTCGAAGCCGACCACGGTATCGTTGAACAGCTCCATCGTCTTCCCGGCGACGTTCATCTCGCCGATCTTGTGCCCGTTGACGACCTCGAAGCGGTGGACGATGCGCTGCGTCGTCCGGAACAGTTGCAGTACGGCCTGCAAACGGCGCGACGGTGCGGCGTACCGCTCGATCGCGGCATCGGCGCCCGGGCCGAACATCTGGTGCAGATACGGCCGCGGCACCCATCGGGGCGGGATGTAGTAGATGTTGGGTTCGGTGCCGAACTGTGGGTAGAGCGGCAGCGCCACCTGCTCCTCGCGCACCATGTAGTACAGCGGGTTATCCGGGTTGACGGCCCATCTGCCGTCCGCTCCGACCTCGATCAGCCCCTGGAGCCGGATCTTGCCGACGCAGGCGGACATGCAGCGCGTCTCCATCGGCTCGCCCTCAGAGATGGGGTCGGTCCCTTCGATGCGCGGGTAGCACGCGATGCACTTCTCCGACACCCGCGTCGTGCTGCGGAACATGGGCTTTTTATACGGGCACTGCTCGACGCACTTGCGGTAGCCGCGGCACCGCTGCTCATCAATCAGGACGATGCCATCCTCCGGGCGCTTGTAGATAGCGTTGCGGGGACACGCCGCCAGGCACGCCGGGTACGTGCAGTGGTTGCAGATGCGCTGCAGGTAGAAGAACCAGGTGCGGTGCTCGGGAAGGCTCGTCGCTTGCAACTCGCTCTCCCTGCGGTTGCGCGGTGTGTCCTCGAAGATGTTGGGTGCCGTCCATTCATCGTCTGTAGGCAGGTAACCGATTGCCTCATCCGTCTTGCCGAGGGCGGCGGCGGCCTCAAAGATCGTCTTGCCGGTGAACTGACCGTAGGGCGCGGCCGGCGTCGCCGTCCGGCCATCCCACTTCTGCCCGCCGGGATCCGCCTTGTCGAGGAGCTTGAGGGTGTTGACATCCCAGTGGTGCGGGTAGCCGCCGTAGGGCTTCGTCTCCACGTTGTTCCACCACATGTGCTCCTGGCCCTCGGAGAAGGTCCACGTGGACTTGCACGCCATGGTGCACGTCTGGCAGGCGATGCAGCGGTTAATGTTAAACACCGCCGCGAACTGCCATTTCGGGTGCGCTTCGCGGAAGCGGTAGGTCATCGGGCGGCCGAGTTGCCAGTTGTACACGTCAGGCATGACGGACCTCTTGCGCAGGAGCAACGCACAGGACGTCGTCGAGCAGGCTGTGGATGAATGCTTCGCCGCGCTGGTGATAGACGGCGTGGGTCCCGGCGTACCTCGGGTTTTCAAACAGGCGCAGGATGCGCTCGCGGGGCCAGCCCATCATCGCGTACTCCTCGATGAAGGCGCGCGCCATGGCCGCGGCGCCGTCGTAGCCGGGCGGGCCGTCGACGAACACCGCCATTGCCTCGAACGGGTCTTCGGCCTCCGCGCCCTTGTGGAACTCCGCCATGTGCTTAACTCCTCACCACGTTCATGGCGCCGCCGTCCAGGTAGCGCTCCATGAAGTTGTCCTCGCCCCCGGGAGACATGCCGGTGGTGCCGGGCGTCCAGACGCCCTGCCCGCCCATGCCGCCTGGTTCCGCCTTCGTGATGCGCACGAGCGTTTCCTTGGGGACGGTGTTGATCGCGTGGTTGTCGGCCTCGCCGCCGAACATGAACGACGTGAAGATCTTCTTCTTGTGGAACAGGGTGTCCGTCTGGTGCATCGGCATCGCCCAGTCGCGCGTGATGCTCTGCTGCGACCCGTAACGGAAGCTGGCTTGGTAGCCGGTGTCCTCTGACACGGCGCGTCCGTCGGCACGCGTCTCGTGGCCCTTCACAGATTTCTCTGTGGCGATGAAGGTGCCGTGCTTGGTCATGACCGTGTGGTATGGATATGCCGGGTTGTACTTCACCCGCAGCATCAGCCGCGCCACGTGGTAGAACGGGTCCTCCGGGTGATCTTCGTGGCCCGGATAAGGCCGGTCGGTGGGGTTGGCGTCGACGTAGACGTAATCGCCGTCCGCTAGCCCCAGGTCGCGGGCGGCCTGCGGATTCATGTGCAACTGCTGGTCCCCGACCCCGGGCTGCCGCTTCTCGACGCGGCGCGGATCGCCAAAGTTGCTCGCCCAGATGACGTTCCAGTCCGTGACCGCCCAGCCCGAGTGCACCGTGTGGCGCGTCTTCGGCGTCAAGCAATAGAACTGGAAGCCCTGCTCCCAGAGCGGGTTCTTCGTGTTCTTCACCTCCCGCCACGGCAACCGGATGTTGCGCACCGTCCGCATCTCGGCATCGAGCTCGTCACGCGCGATGCCGTAGTCCTCGGGCCTGATGAGTTCGTTCGAGCTGACGATGACGTTCGGCAGATACGGCGTCGCCTCCGGACCCTCCCGGTGGACGATGAAGTTCTCGCCGTATTCGATCGCCTCCGGGATGTCGCAGTAGGAGTTCAGCCGCCCGGTGTCGGTCCAGAACGGGTCGTTGTCATGGATCTGGTCCCAGAACGGGATACGGGGATATGTACGGAACATCATCAGCGCCGCGCCGGGCTCGCCGTACTTCCCGTCGAGAATGTCCTGCACCTTGTAGCCCTTCGTGGTCGCCGATGCGTCCAGCAGCCGCTGCAGGTACACGCGGCCCTTTCCCTCCAGCGCGAACTTCCAGTAGTCCGCGATGCGCTGGTCGCCAATCTCCCCGGCCAGCTTCTCGGCCACGGCGGCCATGATCCGCAGGTCGTCCTTGGTGTCGTGCAGCGGCTTGAGGCCGGTCTGCCCCCAGATCTGGAGGAACGGGTTGGAGCAGGACGCCGTCACCTCCAGCTCCTGGAACTCGGACCACGAGTTCGCCGGAAGGATGACGTCGGAATACTCGCAGGAGGCCGTCATTTCGATGTCCTGCGTGACGATCATGTCGACCTTCGGGTTGACATCGCGGAGCATGTGGTACGCCCACTTGGCGTTGTTGAAGAGATTGACGTTGGTCGTCCAGATCACCTTCGTGGGCGACGGCATGTGGCTCTTGCCCGTGAATACCTTACGGCCGAGCTTGGGCGTATCGACGATCAGCGCCTGGTCGCCGTGGTCCCAGTACGCGGGCTCTTCGTCCTTGGTGTAGGCATGCGCCTTGATGTCGGAGCCCGACGCGTTCTCGTCGAGGTTCATGTCGAACGGATCCTCAGCGATCCAGCCCTTGAAGCCGGGGCCGGATTCCGGCGTGGACTGGAAGAGGGCCGCCTTGTAGTTGCCGGCCCAGGAGTGGCTACCCGCCCCGGGGATACCGATGTTGCCGGTGAGCATGAGCGGCAGGTACGTCGCGCGGTTGTGCTGCGTGGCGTGAAAATAGTGGTTCACGCCCTCACCGGTGTGGATCGAGACGGGTTTCATCGTCGCGATGTCGTCGGCCAGCCGCCGGATCAGTTCCTTCGGCGCGCCAGTGATCTCCGCCGTCGTATCGAGGTCGTAGTCGCGCAGGTGGTTGCGGTACGCCTCCCAGAGCGTCAGCACCGCGACGCTCTTCCCATCGGCGAGCTGGATCGTGGCGCGATAGTCAAGCTTCGGGTCGATGTTCGCGGCCCTCATGCGCTCACCCAGGTCGTCCCGGGTGATGGCGCGCAGCTTGCCACTCGCGGCGTTGAAGACCACGTAATCGCCGAGTTGCGCGTACTGTTCCTTCGTCAGCCCCTGCCGCGTGAAGCTCGGTCCGTTTGCCGGGAGGCTCGGCTGGTAGCCGGGGAAGACATCGGCGGCGGACAAGCGCTTCAGCGTGTCGGTACGGATGAGGAGTGGCAGGTCCGTGTACTTCTTCACGAAATCGGCGTCGTACTTGTTCTCATCCATCAAGATCCGGGTGATCGCGAGGAAGATCGAAGTGTCCGACAGGCCCGGCCGCACAGGGATCCAGTAGTCGGACTTCGTCGCGGGCGGGCTGTACTCCGGGCAGATCGTCACGATCTTCCCGCCGCGCTCCAGCGCGTCGTGCAGGAAGTGCGATTCGGGCATCTTGTTCTCAACCAGGTTCTTGCCCACCTGGATGAGCAGCCTGCTATAGCGCAGGTCGTTGAAGTCGACATCCGAGTTCTGCAGGCCGTGGACAAACGGATGTCCCGGCGCCTGGTCACCGTGCCACGTGTAGTTCGACCAGTTCCGGCCAGCCCTAGCGTCTTCGCGGCCGACACCGCGCACGTGCGCATCGAGCAACGCCAGGGTGTTGGACATGCGGTACATGCCGTACTTGCCGATGACGCCGGTCAGGCCCATGCCGCCTCGCAGCTTCATCGTCTGCGTGCCAGCGCCGTGCATGTCGGCGATCATCTCCGGCTGGTAGCCCTCGGCCGTCAGCCGCTTCGCTCCGTCCTCGCCGCTGTAGGCCCGGGCGATGCTCACGAGGCCGCGGGCAACGTATCGCGTGGCTTCGTCCCAACTGGCGCGCACGAACGTGTCGGTGCCGCGAGATGTGAACTTGTACTTCGCGCGATTCTCAGCGTTCAGCTCCGGGAACCCGGCGTCAGCCCAGCGCTTCCAACCCGCCCGCACCATCGGGAACTTCAGCCGGTACGGCCCGTATAGCCGGCGCGTGAACGTAAAGCCTTTGAGGCAGCCCCGGGGGTTCCAGGCGGCCGTCGCGGTGTTGCCACGTTGGTCCGCGTAGCGCTGGACGTCGTAGTTCTGCTCGATACGCATGAGCACGCCGTTGCGGGTGAAGGCGCGGAGGCGGCAGTTGTGCGTGTCGTTCGGAGCGCAGACATAGGTGAAGCTACCGTCGTAGTGATACTGGTCCCGGTACACTTTCTCCCAGCCACGGTTGGGGTAGGACTCCAGCGGGTTGACGACGTTGACCGGCACCTGCAGGTTGCGCAAATAGGGATAGGCTGCGGCTCCCACCGCCACTACCGCTCCGGCCTTCAGGAAATCTCGTCGTGAAATCGGTTTCATCGCAATCTTCCGCTAACGCACTACGCTGCCGGCCGCCATGACGATCCTTGTTGATTCGGACGTTTCCGCCTCGCGCTCCATGCGCTCCTCGCTGACAGCGGTCTCCAGCGGCGACGCCTCCGGCCCGAGCACCAGGATCGCCATCCCGATAAGGGCCGCAAGGTTGTACTGGGTTACCGTTGGTTGCACGCCTGCGACGAGCAGCAGCACCATCCCCACAGCAAGATGCCTGGTGCCGGGTTCCCTCGCGAATGCGACGGCTGCCCCGACCGCCGCCCCCAGGGCTGCGACGTACACGGGGGCCGGGAATGACATAGTGACGCCGGTGCCCCAGAGGGACAGGATGGCCACGGTCGAAGGCGCGCGTACCCACATGGCGCCCACGGCGATTGCGGCAGCCGAGCCGATCAGTAGCGGCGTGCGGCCAGTCCCCTGACGCCACGGGTGCGCGCCGATGAACAGCATGATGGGCGTCGCAACCACCGCCGCTTCGGCGATGGTGAGCGCCGCGGCGACTCCGGGCAACGCGGACTGGGTGAGATCGCCCGCGCGCGCCGCCATCAGCGGGTATTGGCCCGCGAGCAGCGCCAGGCCGGCCGACAGCGCCGCCACGCGGAACGGCCACGCCCGTGCGCTACCGGCGGCGAGGCCCATCAGGAGTGCAAGCGCTCCCCCGTACACGGCGTTCACGGCCAGGCCCAGGTGAGGATCGTCCCAACGGATCGTCATGGTGTCGATGACGACCAGCGTGAGGATCGCCGCGCCGATCACCCGCCGATCCTGCTGTCGCGACGAGGCGAGATGCAAGGCCGCGGCGACGGCCGCGAATGCGGCGAGGACCATCACGTACCGGAAGGCGCCATCACCGATGGCGGTGGCGCCCTGGTAGGCCGACATGACCGAAGCGTCTTTGGGGACGTGGATGCCGATGCGATAGATGATGCGCTCGAACAGCAGATCCAGCATGCCGGCGAGCGCGAGCACGATCACCGGCAGCGCGATCACGGAAGGAAAGGCGATCTGCTCGGCGGCGATCCTGCCCTCGCCGCGTGTGGGATCGCTGGAGTGCGGACCGGCCGCCCGGCTGCGCCTCATGCTCTCGCGCCCTCGACGATGAATCCACGCACAGTGCCGCTGATCGCTGCGGCGAAGGTAGTCGAGGTACAGATCCGCGGGGTAGTGCCACAATGGCCCGAGGGAACATGCCGTTCGGCATGTTCGTGCGCTCTCACACAAACTGCGGGCACCCGTCTCGTGGGCCGGACGGTCTCGGAGGGTGGTTGCGCTTTATTTGCAGTCAGGCGGGCGTCCTGCCTGATTGGGCCGGTGAATCACCGAGCGACATGGCCGCGGTCATTCACCGCACCCTCGCCACCTCCACCCTCGTATCGCGATCGTTGTGGCCGGGCTGCAGGATCGCGGGCGCGGGCTGGATGTGGAAGTAGCCGCCGGCCAGCTCGACGGGGTTCATCGGCGTGGCGATCACGTTGCGATGCCCCATGCCGCCTTCGAACTGGTAGTTCTCCCAGGCGTGGTAGACGATCACCTGCCCCGGCCGCACGCCGGGCGCGATCTTGGCCCGTATGAGAAACGAACCGATCTCGTTGTGCACTCGCACCAGGTCGCCATCCGCGATCTCCCGATCGCGCGCGTCGATCTTCGACATGAAGATGGCCGGTTCGCCCCGCTCCAACTGCAGCATCAGCGGATTCGTGCGAAGCGCCGCATGGATGCTGTGGCGGTTGTGGCCGCCGGTCATGATGAGCGGGAAATCGCCGCCCGACGTCACCGGATCCTTGTGGACGGGCAACTCTTCTCCGAGTTCCATGTAGAGCGACTGGTCGATGTAGAACTGCATGCGGCGGGTCAGCGTGGGCCAGGGCATCTTCTTCTCGGTGCGCCAGGTGTGGGGCGTGAACGGCTGATCCTCGCGCATGTCGCCGGCGTTGCTCTTGTTGCCGGGGTGCGAACCCAGCCCCGTGAACCGCACGAAGCCCTTCCGCTTGAAGTCCTCCCAGTCCGGCTTTCCAACGTGCGTTGATGCGTCGATGACCGCCCTTGCGACCTGTTCGTGATCTTCGGCGCCGAACTTGCCGCGAAACGTCATCCTGCGCACCAGATCATCGCAGCGGTAGCGCTTGCCTCGTCCGGAGTACGATGCTACGCCCCGCGATTTGGCGCGCTCTTGCACCTTCTGCGCGAGCAGCACCATGATCTCCCACTCCGGTTTTGCCTCGCCCGGAGGCTTCACCGCCGCCGTCGTCACGTGGGCAAACGGCGCCAGGGGCGTGTACCACTCGTTGACATCCGTCTTCTCGTACGATGCGGCCGCGGGCAGCACGTAGTCCGCATTCAGCGCGGTGGAGCTCATGCGGATGTCGGTGGCGACGAGCAGGTCGAGCTTTGGCAGCATCTCCTCGAACAAGCGGTGCCCGCCGCGCACGCGCCGGAGCGGATTGCTCCCGGTGGCGAAGAGGATCTTCGGCGTCGTCATCGATGGCAGCGGTTGCCACCCGCGCCGCACCGAGTCCGCCATGTACTCGTCGACATCCTTCGTCAGATACGGATCCCATTCCTTGCTCCGGCCGCTGATCTCCCGCAGGCCGCCGTGGTGGTACCAGAACATGACGGCGCTGGTGCCGCCCCAGGCGCTCACTTTGCGCCCGAGCTGGAACATCGCCAGTTCGTCCGTGTACCCCTTCATCTTCATGCCGATGAACGGCAGAATGGCCGGCGCGAGCACCTTGAGCGTGTCCAGCCGACCGAGTCCGTCTCGGTATGGCATGGTCAGCGTGCCATCGACGATAAAGAACGGCAGAGTGTCGAAGCCTGCGCCTTTGCGTCCCATTTGGCCACAGAGCGCGAACAGCAGGATCTGCGCGCGCATCATCAGGTCGCCGTGGTAGTACTTGGAGATGCTGGCGCCGGCCACGCCGGACGCCGCCCTGGCCGCCGCAAATTCCCGCGCGACGTCGCGGATCACGCCGGGATGGACGCCGCACACGGCCGACGCTTTCTCAGGCGTGTAGTCGCGGTCGAGGCGCTCCTTCAGCACCTGGAACACCGGCTTCACCTTCACGTCTCCGTCCTTCGTCCTCACGTCGTACTCGCCGTCGAGCGCCGGAGCGATCTTGCCGAGCCTGAGCGTCTTCTGCGGGGCCTTTACGGCGCGGTTCTCATTCACGTCGTACATGAAGAACACGTCGTCCTTGCCGCCGCGCCGCATGTCGGAATCGCGCAGGAAGGTGCCCGTGTCGCTGCGCAGCAGGAAGGGCAGGTCGGTCTGTTCGCGCACGAAATGCGCGGCGGCGAGGCCTTCGGAGATGATGACCTGCGCCATGGCGAGCGCCAGCGCCGCATCGGTGCCGGGCTTGACGGAGATCCAGCGGTCGGCGTGCACGGCGGATGCGTTGAAGTCGGGGCTGATCGCGACGATGCGGGCACCGTTGTACCGGGCCTCGGTCAGAAAGTGGAAGTTCGGGATCTGCGTGTACGCCGGGTTGCCGCCCCAGATGAGGATGAAGTCGGAGTGGAAGAAGTCGTCGGCGGATCGGCTCGCGACCGGGATGCCGAACGTGACGGCCGCCCCCTGCTGCTCGTCGCCGACTTCGGTGTTGAGATCGAGCACGACGGCCCCGAGCAGGTTCGTGAGCCGGTTGACGGCGACCCAGGAAGCAACACCGGTCGCGTTGCCATCGAAGACGATCGCGTCCGGCGCGTCGCGCTCCAGGTTGTCGACGATGCGGTCCGCGATCTCGGTCAGCGCTTCGTCCCACGTCACCTGCTGCCATTTGCCCTCGCCGCGCTCGCCCGCGCGCTTCAGCGGATGGGTCAGGCGCAGGCTGTCCGTCATCGTGAGCGAGTAGCAGGCGCCCTTCTGGCAGCCGCGCGGGTTGTAGTCCGGGACGGATGCGTTGGTCTGCGAATAGGTGCCCGATGCCTCCTCGTAGACAACGGCGCCGTCCTTCACGAAGACGTTGTACGCGCAGCTACGCTGATACCAGCAGTTCATCAGGTGCGTGCCCTTCGACACGCTGTCCCACTGCCAGCGCTCGCGGTACGGGTCGGCGGCGGATGGACGCCGTTGTTCTTCCTCTGACGCCGGCGTCTGGTGAGTCGGCCCGGAGCTACCTTCTGACTCCATGTTCGTCTCCAGTTCCCTTATTCGACCAACCGCCCGGCCTCGACGTACGGGTGCGGGCCATCGAAGTCGCCGATGAACGCCGTGTGACTCACGAGCTGCGCGCCGTCCCAGTAGTGCAGTTGATATCCAGGCGGCTCCATCACGAAGCCGGCGGCCGTGTTGGGACGGAGTTCGAGTTCCGTCTGGTGTGCTGCGCCCGGGCAGGTCGAGGCGAGCGTGCCGCGAAACCGTGCGTGGATCGCCCGGTGCAGGTGCCCGCACAAGATGCGCTCCACCTGCGAGTGCCGTGCCACGACCTCTCCGAACGCATCGATGTCGGCAAGGCCGATGAAGTCCATGATTGCGATGCCGGTCTTGAACGGCGGATGATGCATGAAGATGACGGTCGGCTTCTCCGGCGCCTCAGCAAGGCGCGCTTCGAGCCAGCGCAGGCGTTCGGCACACAGGACGCCGCCCCCCAGCCCCGGCACGACCGAGTCGAGGCCGATCAGACGCAGCGGGTACTGGTCGATGGTGTAGTGCAGGAACTCGCCGGCTTGCGGCAGGTAGTCGTGATCCCGGAACGCGTCGCGCAGCGCGCCGCGCTCATCGTGGTTGCCAGGAATGACGTAGACCGGCATCGTCAGCGGCGCCAGCAGCGTGCGCAGGTGGCGATACTCCTCCGGCCGGCCCTTGTCGGTCAGGTCGCCGGTGACGAGCACGACATCCGGAAGCGGGTCGAGCCGCATCACCTGCGCGATGCAGCGTTCCAGATGCGCCGCCGTGTCAACCCTGCGATAGGCGAGCGTGCCGGGTTCACGAATGTGCGTGTCCGTGATCTGGGCGATCAGCATCACGTCGCCTCCTCGTCAGGGCCTTCGGCCCCTTGCCTGCCGGCGCCTGACGCGCGGATGAACTGCACGAGCATCGCCACTTCTTCGGTCAGTCGTCCGCGGAAGTCGGGCCCGGAGAACGGCAGATGGCCGTCCGAGGCGCGCAGGGTGAGCATCCTGTCCATGAAGGCGCCAAACACGAGATCGACGAGCATGCGCGAAAACGGCGCCGCCAGGCTCGCGTCGGCCTGGCCGCGCTCCGCGTACTTGAGGAAGAGCCGTTCCACGCCTCTTCGCCAGCGGTCCATGAACGACTGATGCACCTCGAGGGCGAGTGAATCGCCGACGAGCACCTCCGTGAAGACCACCCGCAGGAAGTCGGCGTTCTGCGCCCAGAGGTCGGCGCTCGCGAGGGCGTTCAACTGGAACTGCCGCTCCATCGCGATTGCACCGGGCAGATGCTCAAGGAGGTCGAGCGCCTGCGGGAACCCTCGCTCTTCGTACAGCGCCTCCAGGATCTCCCGCTTCGACGCGAAGTGGTTGTAGAGCGACGCGTCGGTGACGCCGACGGCCGCGGCAAGCTGCTTCATCGACGTGTTCGCGTAGCCGCGGTCGGCGAAGAGCCGCTCGGCGGCGGAGATGATGGCGCGCCGGCGGTCCCTGGGCCGCCTGCGCGGGCTGAGTGGCGTTTGTCGGGTCACGAGGCTAGCTTTCTAAGCGTTCGCTAGTTTAGACCAGCAGCGATCGGCATGTCAAACCTGAAATTGGGGATTGACAGCCGGCGTCTGGCGGCCATAAACTAGCGCACGCTAACTTGCCGCTCAGGATCCAACCATGCAGAGCCCCTGGCACACGCTTCAGCCCTACCCCGAGTTCCCGCTCTTCCACTTCCTGGAGACGGCGGCCGCGGGCCCTTCCGATCGGCCGGCGCTGCTGACGCCCGACGGCGAGCGCTGGACATTCGGCCAGGTCTGTGACGGGGCGCGCCGGGTGGCGCAGATGCTCCGGCCGTACGTTGGCCGGGGCGACCGCGTGCTATTCCTCGCGCCCAACTCGCCCGCGTACGCGACGGCGGTGTACGGCGCGATGATGGCGGGCGGCACGGCGGTGCCGTTGAATCCGCTCCTGAAGCCCGACGAACTGCGCCGCATCGCCGCCGACGTCGAGCCGGCGGTGGCCTTCGTCGCGGGAGGCGCACAGGCGCTGGTAGAGTCGCTCCGTCCGGAACTGCCGTCGCTGCGGAGCGTCTTCGATCTCGGCACCCTCTGGAGCGACCTTGAAGGCGTGCCCGCGAGAGCGGACAGCGTGCCGCTGGACGCGCGCGAGGATCTCGCGGCGCTGCCCTTCTCGAGCGGTACCACGGGACTGCCGAAAGGGGTGATGCTCTCCCATTTCAACCTCGTCGCCAACGTCCGCCAAACGCTGGCGACTGGCATGACGCCGCCGTACAACACGCTCCTCAACTATATGCCGTTCTTCCACGTCTACGGATTCGCCTCGCTGATGGGCATGGCGTTCGCGCTGGGCGTGCCCCAGGTGATCGTGTCCCGCTTCGACCCTGAGTTGATCCTCCGCCTGGCCGCGCTCCACGAGGTACACACACTCTACGCGCCGCCGCCGGCGCTGCGCGCGCTGGTGGCCGCGCGGCGGGCGGGCGGCCAGGCTACGCCCTCCGTGCGTGCGATCGTCACGGGCGCCGCGCCCACGCCGCTCGATCTCGCGCGCGAAGCGGCGGAGGCGTTCGGCGTCGCGGTGGCGCAGCCATACGGTCTGTCCGAGGCGACAGCGGCCACGAACATGAACCCGTTTCATCGCATCAAGCCCGTTACGGTTGGCCCGCCGCTGCCCGACACCGAGGAGAAGATCGTCGATCCGGAAACCGGGGCCGAGCAGCGGACAGGATCCGTTGGCGAGGTTTGGATCCGCGGCCCGCAGGTGATGCGCGGCTACTGGCGGCAGCCCGAGGCGACAGCCGCCTGTCTGATGCCTGACGGCTGGCTCCGCACCGGCGATCTGGGCAAGCTCGACGAAGACGGCTACCTGCAGATCGTCGACCGGCTGAAGGACATGATCCGCTACAAGGGACACCAGGTGGCACCGTTCGAACTGGAGAGCGTGCTGCTCGAACATCCCGCCGTCGCCGACGTATGCGTCATCCCCAGGCCTGACGTCGACGCCGGAGAGGTCCCGAAGGCGTGCGTCGTGCTCGAGCCGGGAGCCGCCGCTACGGCCGAGGCGCTGATGGCCTTCGTCGCCGAGCGCGTGAACCCGATGAGCCGCATCCGCGACGTGGAGTTCATCGATGCGATCCCGCGCAATCCATCCGGCAAAGTCCTGCGCCGCGAGCTCATCGAGCGCGAGCGCGCCAGAACAGCGTGACAAGTTCCGTGAAGGAGACTGCCCGTGCCTGATTACAGCGACTACCAGTATCTGACCGTCGAACGCCGGGACGGCGGCGTGGCGGTGCTGACGTTGAACCGCCCGGAGAAGCGCAACGCCATCAACAACGATATGCACTCCGAGCTCGAGCGAGTCTTCCTCCAGATCGGCGCCGACGAGCAGGTCCGCGCGCTCGTGTTGACGGGCGCCGGCACGGCGTTCTGCGCGGGCGGAGACGCCCGGTCGATGGAGGACGGGTCGTTCGTGCCATCCGGTCCGGCGACGCCGTTCCGCGCGGTGCGCACGCTGCTCCACAACCTGCTGGAGATCGAACAGCCGGTCGTGGCCGCCGTCAACGGCGACGCCGCCGGTCTCGGCGCGAACATCGCGCTGTACTGCGACGTGATCATCGCGTCGGAGACGGCGCGCTTCGCCGACACGCACACCCGCATGGGACTCGTCGCCGGGGATGGCGGCGTCATCATCTGGCCGCTGCTCATCGGCTGGGCGAAGGCGAAGGAGTACCTGCTTACCGGCGACTGGATTACCGGCGCGCAGGGACAGCAGATGGGACTCGTCAACTACGCCGTGCCTCAGGATCAGGTCATACCCACGGCGATGGAGTGGGCGCAGCGTCTGGCAGCGGGCGCGCCAAAGGCAATGCGCTGGACGAAGTACTCGATGAACCGCATCCTTCGCGACCAGATCAACCTCGCGCTCGACGTCTCCACGTTCTTGGAGGCGGCCACGATGTACAGCGCCGACCTCAAGGAAGCCGCGTCGGCGTTCTTCGAGAAGCGTGCGCCCAAGTTCACGGGAGAGTAGGAGTCGCGACCATGATCCGCACACCCATCACCGAACTGCTCGGCATCGAGCACCCGATCATCCAGGCCGGCATGGGGAGCGTCGCCGGGTCCGAACTGGCGGCCGCCGTCTGCAACGCGGGCGGGCTCGGTGTGCTCGGCGCGGCGTTCTGGCCGCCCGACCAGCTCCGCAGCGAGATCCGCCGTGTCAAGTCGCTCACCGACAAGCCGTACGCCGTCGATCTGCTCGTCGCCGAGGGCGCGCCGGGGATGGAAGAGCTGTTGAAGGTGATCTTCGACGAGCAGGTTCCCGTGTTCATCTCCGGGCTCGGCAGCCCGGGCGCGGTCGTCAGCGAAATGCACCGCCGCGGCATGAAGGTGCTGGCGATGGTCGGGACGGTGCGCCACGCGCGGCGCTGCGTCGACGCCGGCGTCGACGCAGTCGTGGCGCAGGGCACGGAGGCGGGCGGCCACACCGGCCGCGTCGCGACGTTCCCGCTCGTGCCTGCGGTCGTGGACGCCGTGAGGCCGGTGCCGGTCGCCGCCGCGGGCGGCATCGCGGACGGGCGCGGTCTTGTGGCGGCGCTGGCGCTCGGTGCATCGGCCGCAGTCGTCGGCACGCGCTTCGTCGCCACGCGGGAGGCGCACGGACACGAAGCCTACAAGCAACGCATCGTCGCCGCGTCGGAGGAGGACACCGTGGTGACGAAGGTCTACACCGGCAAGAGCTGCCGGGTCATCCCGAACGGCTACATCGACGGATGGGCCGGGCGAGAAGGCGAAGTCGAGCGCTTCCCGGCGCAGCTTCTGAAGAATTGGGCGCACATGGAGGCCGCGATCGAAGGCGGCGACACCGATACGGGCATCATGCCAGCCGGCCAGATTTCTGGCGTCGTCCGGTCGGTCGAAAGCGCCGGCGACATCGTGCGCCGGATGATGGCGGAGGCCGAGGCGATCATCACCGGCCTCGCCAGCGCACGGCTGACCGCAGCGGGCAAAGGATAGCGGCGCGTGGAGTCGAAGCACGTCCTGTTCGAACGGCGGGACCGCGTGGCGCTGATCACCGTCAACCGGCCCGACCGGATGAACGCCATCGATCCGGCGACGAGCGCCGAGCTGTTGCGAGCCTTCGAGGCGTTCCGCGATGACGACGCATTGTGGGCAGCGGTGCTGACCGGCGCGGGCGACCGCGCGTTCTCCGCCGGCGCCGACCTGGTGGCCATGGCGGCAGCCAGCGCGCGCGGCGAAGCGCCCGACCTGCGCGTGCCGTTCGGCGGCATCACCCGGAAGTTCGACTGCTGGAAGCCGATCGTCGCGGCGATCAACGGGCACTGCCTCGCCGGCGGACTGGAACTCGCGCTCTGCTGCGACATCCGCATCGCCGCCGGGCACGCGCAGTTCGGCCTGCCGGAGGTGACGCGCGCGATCATCCCAGGCGCCGGCGGCACGCAGCGGCTGCTTCGCGCCATCCCGTCCGCGGCAGCCATGCAACTGCTGCTCACGGGCGGCCGCTTCGACGCGCAGTGGGCGCTGCGCGTTGGTCTGGTGTCGGAAGTTGTCGCCGCGGACCGTCTCCTGCCGCGCGCGCTCGAGATCGCGGATGAGATCTGCCGCAACGGACCGCTCGCCGTGCGGGCGGCGAAGGAAGCCGCGCTGCGGGGCCGTGAGACGACGATTGAAGAGGGCCTGCGGATCGAAAACGAGAAGGGCCGCGAGGTGATCGCGACCGCGGACGCCCGCGAGGGCCCCAGGGCATTCGCCGAAAAGCGCGCGCCACGCTACGAGGGCCGCTGAGTTGGAGACGACGATGCTGGCCGCCCGCTTCTATGCGCCCGGCGAACCACTTCGCGTCGAGGAGGTGCCGATGCCGGCGGCCGGCCCCGGCCAGGTGCTCGTTCGCGTGACCGCGTGCGGCATCTGCGGGTCGGACGTTCACTTTGTCGAGGGGCGTGCGCTGGTCGCCGCGACGCCGATTACGCTCGGGCACGAGCCAGCCGGGGTCGTCGTCGAGACGGGTGCGGACGTGACTGACATCGCGCCCGGCCAGCGGGTCGTTGTCCGCCCGGGCGCGGGCTGCGGCCGCTGCCGCGCCTGCGCATCCGGGCGGGACAGCCTGTGCGAGCGCACGCGCGTGTTGGGCATGCACGTGGATGGCGGGCTCGCGGAGTACCTGGCTGCGGACGCGTTGAGCCTTATTCCCGTGCCGGACGGTGTGCCGCTGGAACAAGCGGCGATCATCAGCGACGCAGTCGCGACGCCGTATCACGCACTCGTCGAACGAGGCGCGTTACAGGCCGGCGAGTCCGTGGCCGTCTTCGGCTGCGGCGGGTTGGGCACGCACGCCGTGCAACTGGCCCGGCTTGCGGGCGCGGCGACGGTGATCGCCGTCGACGTGCGCGCGTCGGCGCTGGATCGGGCGCGCCGTGCCGGCGCCGACATCGCGATCGACCCGAACCAGGAGCGCCCGGCGCGCCGCATCCGCGAGCTTGTTGGAGGCGTTGACCTGGCGCTGGAGTGCGTCGGTCGCGCGGATACGATCGGCGAGGCGGTCAAGAGCCTTTGCCGCGGCGGGCGAGCGGTCGTCGTGGGCATGGGGCCGGACGCGATCCAGTTGCCGCCGCCCAACGTGTTCACCTGGAGTGAGCACGCGCTCATCGGCTCGTTCGGCAGCACTGCGGCCCACGTGCGGCGCCTGCTGGGCATGGCCGCGTCGGGCCGTCTCGATCTTTCGGCCTCGGTGACAGCGGTGCTCCCACTGAGCGACGTCAACGCCGGCCTCGACATGCTGCGGGCGCCCGGCGGCGACGCGGGGCGAGTCGTCGTGCAGCCCGGGCGAGAGTAGGGGACGCCTATGCGGAAGTACGAGCTGACCCCGCCGTCACGCCACATCGGACACTACGTGGAGAGCGGCGACTGGAGCGACTACTGGCGCACAGCTATCAGCCTCGCGCGCGACGGCCGCATCCTGGTCCGCGGCTATCCGGTCGAGGAGATCATCGAACGCCTGACATCGACGGAAGCCCACTGGCTGCTGCTCAAAGGGGAACTGCCGACGGTGCGGGAGGCCGCGATCTTCGATGCGTGCCTCCGCTCCGGCATGGACCAGCAGTTCATCAGCTCGGCGGCCGCCGCGACCCGCTTCGCGGCGTCCGCATCGCAATCGCCCGTGAGCGCCGTCGCTGCCGGCATGCTGGCGACCGGAACCGTGACCGGATCGCCGCGTCCCGCCATGGAGCTGTTGTACGCGGCGGCGGCGAGGATGGCCGAGCAGGACCTCGCGCGTGAGGAGGCGGCACTCGCGATCGTCGCGGAGTACCGGGCGCGCCGCGAACTCGTACCAGGCTTCGGCCACCCACTGCATCGTGCCGGCGACGAGCCGCGCGCCGCCGCGCTGCGCCGCGTCGTCGAGCGCACCGGCGGATGGGGCGAGCACGGCCTGCTGCTCGACGCGATCCACGCGGCCCTCGAGGAGGCGCTGTCCCGCCCCCTGACCATCAACCTGGCAGGCATGCTTGCCGCGGTGTACAGCGACCTGGACTTCGACCCGCTGATGGCGGAAGGCATCTCGGCTATCGAATACGGATGGGCGCTCGTCGCGCACGCCGTCGAGGAAATCCGCGATGGTGTGCCATTGCGGATCATCCCGGACGCGCTCGGCGCGGAGTACACGGGTCCACCGGAGCGGCACATTCCTGATCGAAACGGCTGAGACGCGCGAGCGAAAGGATCGAGCAACATGAGCTTCAAGAACATCCTCCTGGAAGAGAATCAGTCAATAAGGACCATCACGTTGAACCGGCCCGAACGCATGAACGCCATCAGCACGGACACCGTGCCCGAGCTGATCGAAGCGCTCCGCATCGTCGCAGCCGATGAGGAGGCGCGCGTGCTCGTCATCACTGGCGCGGGCGACCGCGCCTTCTCGGCAGGCGCCGACGTGTCCGACATGGTGCGCCGCACGGCACCTGAGGCCGCCGCGATCGTTCGCCTGTATCTGGACTACATCCGGGCGATCCGCGAGTTGCCCATTCCCGTCATCGCGAAGGTGAACGGCGTCGCCGCCGGCGGCGGCTGCTGCACCGCGCTCGCGAGCGATATCCGCATCGCGTCGGACCGCGCTCGCTTCGGCTTCGTATTCGTGCGCGTGGGGCTCACCGGGGCGGATATGGGCGCCACGTACTTCCTGCCGCGACTCGTCGGCTTCGGCCGGGCGACCGAGCTGCTCCTGAACGGCGACGTGATAGACGCGCAGGAGGCGTATCGCATCGGCCTCGCGAACCGCGTTGTACCGCACGAGGACCTCGATCGTGTCGTCGACGAGTACGCGAGCCGGCTCGCGGCCGGGCCGCCCCTGGCCCTGAAGCTGACGAAGTCCGCGCTGAACGCCAGCCTCGACCGTGACATGGCGGCCGAGTTCGACTTCGAGACGTACGCACAGACGCTCTGCATCATCTCGGAAGACCATCTGGAGGGCGCGCAGGCGTTTCGCGAGAAGCGCGCGCCGGCGTTCGTAGGGCGCTGACGGAGGTGCGATGATCGACTTTTCTCTCACGGAGGAGCAGGAGCTGTTCCGCAAGGCCATCAGGACTTTCGCCGAGCAGGAAGTCGCCCCGATCGCCCGCGAGTACGACGAGCGAGAGGAATACCCGGTGCACGTCCTCAAGAAACTCGGCGAACTCGGATACCTCGGCGCCTCACTCCCGGCCGATGCGGGCGGCGGAGGCGGCGGCATGATCGCCGCCGCGATCATGTCCGAGGAGATGGGGTACGTTTCCGCTGGCATCTATCTGGGCGTGTACGTCCACGTGTTCCTGGCGCTCAACGCCATCGCACGCTTCGGTAGCGATGCGCAGCGACAGCGCTACCTTGAGCCAGGCATCCGCGGGGAAACGATCGGCGCCTGGGGATTCGCCGAGCCCGACGCCGGGTCCGACCCAGGGTCGATGACGACGCGCGCCGTCCGGGATGGCGACGACTACGTGATCAACGGCACCAAGATGTACATCACCAACGGTTCGATCGCCGACTTCGTCGTCGCGACGGCCGTGACGGACCCGAAGCTCGGCATGAAGGGACTGAGCCTCTTCGTCGTCGACACGGACACGCCGGGGTTCTCCGTCGCGCGAAAGCTGAAGAAGCTGGGCGTGCGGGCCTCGGACACCGCGGAACTCGCCTTTCAGGACTGTCGCGTGAGCAAGAAGGCGCTCCTGGGCGAGGAGAACGTGGGCTTCGCCAACGCCATGAAGACCCTGACTGCCGGCCGCATCGTCTCGGCCGCCTTCGCGCTCGGCACGGCGCGCGCCGCGTTCGATCAGTCCCTCGCGCACGTGAAGGGGCGGCACGCCTTCGGTCGGCCGGTCGGGCAGTTCCAGGGGATCCAGTGGCAGCTTGCGGACATGGCGCTGGAGATCGAGGCGGCGAGGCTGCTGATGCTCAAGGCGGCGTGGCTCTCTGATCGCGGCCTGCCGCACATCAAGGAAGCGTCGATGGCAAAACTGTACGCCACCGAGATGTGCGCGCGGATCACCGGTCAGGCCGTACTGCTCCACGGCGGCTCGGGCTACATGATGGACTCCGACATCCAGCGCTTCTACCGTGACGTCAAAGTCATGGAGATCGGCGAAGGGACGTCGCACATTCAGCGAAACACCATAGCGCGGCAGCTGGGGGTCTAGCCCTCGCAGCATACGAAAGGAGAGCGACCCGGTGGCGTACCAACTGGCGAACCTGGAGCGCGACGGCAAGGTCGCGATCCTCACGCTCAACCGTCCGGAGAAGCGCAATGCGTTGAACACCGCGCTGCGCGACGAGATTCGGGCCGCCCTGGAAGAGCTGGAGGCGGACGACGCCATCAGCATCGCCGTCATCACGGGAGCCGGGCCGGTATTCTGCGCCGGATTCGACACCAGCGAGTTCGCGACGGTGTCGCCGGCCGAGGTCTTCGCCGGCGAGTCGTCGCGCCGCTATCATCACCGGCTGCAGCACTTCGACAAGCCGCTGGTCGCCGCCGTCAACGGCCCGGCCATGGGCGGCGGCTTCGACATCGCCACGCTGTGCGACATCCGCATCGCCGCCGAAGGCGCGGCGTTCGGGCACCCGGAGATCAAGTTCGGCGCGCCCACGCTGTTCGGGCCGCTGGCCGCGATCATCGGGGGCGGCATCGCCCGCGACCTGTGTTTGAGCGGCCGCCGCGTCGAGGCGCAAGAGGCGTGGCGCATCGGCCTCGTCAGCAAGGTCGTGCCCACGGAGCATCTGCTCGATGAGGCGAAGACCGTCGCCCGCACGATCGCCGAGGCGCCCGCGGCCACGCTGCGGAGCGTGAAGACGAACATCCTCGAAGCGACGCCCTGGAAGTTCGGCGAGTGAGCGGCCCGCTCGATGGCATCCGGGTCTGCGACCTCACCATCGCGCAGTTCGGCGCACATGCCACCATGATGCTCGCCGACATGGGCGCCGACGTCGTCAAGATCGAGTCGCCGCGCGGCGGGGATCCCGGGCGCGGCATCGCGCTCCAGCCGGATGGAACATCCGCGTTCTTCCTCGCACACAACCGCAACAAGCGGAGCGTTGCGGTGAACCTGCGACGTCCGGCAGGCAAGGAGATCGCCCGGCGGCTCGCGGCGCGGTCTGACATCTTCGTGCAGAGCTGGAAGCCCGGCGTGATCGAGCGATTGGAGCTCGACTACGACAACATCAGGCGTGTGAAGCCGGACATCATCTACGCATCGGCAAGCGGCTTCGGTCCGCGCGGTCCGCGCGCGCACTTGGCGGCCATGGACATGGTCGCCCAGGCAGTCGGTGGGCTCGCGCTTGCGAACACGCCGCCCGGGTCGGACGAGCCGTCACCCGTCGGACCCACCATCGCGGACCAGACCGGCTCTCTCCTGCTGGCGTACGGCATCGTCCTGGCGTTGTTGCACCGCCTGCGCACGGGCGAGGGACAGCAGGTCGATGTCTCGCTGCTCGGCGCGCAGATGACGCTCCAGGCGTGGAACATCGCCAACTTCTTCCTCAGCGGCGAGCAGACGCGCGGGGGACGCAGGGACGCGATCTCACCACTGTTCACGTTTTATCGTGCCAGCGACGGTTGGTTCGCCATCGCCATCATCGACGAGCGGCAGTGGCCGAAGCTGTGCCAGATCGTCGGGCGGCCCGAGCTCGCGACCGACACGCGTTTCGATGGACGAGACGGGCGGGAGCGGCACAAGGGCGAGCTCATGGCCGAGCTGGATGCCGCGTTCGGCAGGCGGCCGCGAGACGCATGGCTCCGTGCCTTCGAGGCCGCCGATATCCCTTCTGGTCCCGTCAATGCATACGGCGACCTCGCCGCCGATCCGCAGGTGATCGCGAACGGCTATCTGGTCGAAACAATCGCCGGGACGCGCTCGACGCGTCTCGTCGGCCCCGCCGTCGAGCTCAGCGCGAGCCCCGCCAGCATCCGCCCGAAAGCTCCAGAACTGGGTCAGCACACCGAGGAGGTGCTCCTGAATCTCGGGTACGAATGGGACGAGATCTCCGCGCTCCGCGAAGAGCGCGTCATCCTTTGAATGGCATCGCAAGTTGTGAGAAGCAGGGAGGAACACCGATGACCACAGCCAACGAAGCGACGATCCGCGAGTTCTGCGCCGCGTTCGCCCGGCGCGACGTGGATGAGCTGCTGACGTTCTTCACCGACGACGCCGTCTATCACAACATGCCGATGCGCCCGGTGCAGGGCGAGGCGGCGATCCGCGGCGTGCTCGAGATGTTCCTCAAGCCGGCGCAATCGGTGGAGTTCGCGGTGCTCACGATTGGCTCGGCTGGCGACACCGTCTTCACTGAGCGCCTCGACACCTTCCTGATGGGCGACCGCCGAGTGGAACTGCCGATCGCAGGCGTATTCGACTTGCGCGGCGGCAAGATCGCGGCATGGCGCGACTACTTCGACCTGGCCACCTGGACGAAACAGGCGAGCCCTCCGGCGGGCTAAGGAGGAGGCGATGGAGCAAGGAGCGATTCGTGTTCCCGTCAATGCGCCCGGCGGCGTACTCGGGGTGACTCCGGCGACGAGCTGCTGACGGAGGCGATGGCGTTCGCGCGGCGGCTCGCCGAGGGGCCGGCGGTGGCGATGCAGCTCGCGCAGCGGCTCGTCTACCGCGGCGCCGAGGGGACGGGCTGGCTGGAGGCGCTGGAACAGGCGAACACGGCGATGGCGATCGTCCAGTCGACGGAGGACGCGCGGGAGGGCCCGCGAGCGTTCGCGGAGAGCCGGGCGCCTAAGTTCACCGGGCGGTAGCGCGGCGTTTCGGCCATCGGCGCCGTCGCGGGCGCTGGAGGGTGGAGGCGCAGGGCCGGTGGAGTTGGCGCCCCGCCGTGGCCGCGGCGGGGCCGTTGGCCCCTTGACCCACGGGCGGGCGGCGATCAGGCTAGACACGCATGGAACCGGAGCAGATCGCGGCGTACCTGCGCGCGCAGATGCCCGATGCGCGCGATGTCGCGGTGTCGGACCTGGCGCGCATCCCGGGCGGGGCGTCGCGCGAGACGTGGATGTTCGACGCGCGCTGGTCGCGCGGCGGCGTGGCCGAGGAGCACGCGCTGATCCTGCGGCGCGACCCGCCGGCGAGCCTGCTCGAGAGCAACATCGGCCTGGAGTTCGCGCTGTACACGGCGCTGGCCGGGAGCGGCATCCCCGTGCCGCGCGTGCTCTGGCTCGAACGGGACGGCGCGGCGCTCGAGCGCCCGTTCTACGTCATGGAGCGCCTGCCGGGGGCGACGGACGCGCGCACGCTCGCCACGTCGCCGGAGTGGGCGGACGTGCGGCCGCTGGTAGCGCGCCAGAAGGCCGATATCCTGGCGAGGATCCACGCGTTCGACATCGCACGGCTGCCATCGCTCGAGCAGCCGGCGTCGCGCGAGGCGTGCGCGCCGCACGAGGTCGCGCGCTGGGAGCGCACGATGCGCGAGGACAGCCTGGAGCCGCAGCCGGTGCTGGAGATGGCGCTGAGCTGGCTCAAGCGTCACGAGCCACCGGCGCCGGAGCGGCTGGCGCTGGTACACGCGGACTATCGCACGGGCAACTTCCTGTACGACCGCAGCGGCATCACGGGCATCCTCGACTGGGAGATGGCGCACGCGGGAGACCCCATCGAGGACATCGGCTGGGTGTGCGTGAAGTCGTGGCGCTGGGCGGGCGATGATCGCGTCGGCGGGCTCTGCGGGCGCGACGAGTTCATCGCGACGTACGAAGCCGCCGGCGGCGTCAAGGTCGACCGCGACGCGCTGAAGTTCTGGGAGGTGCTCGGGAACGTCAAGCTTGCCGTGATCTTCATCACCGCCACGAAGGCCGTCGTCCTGGGGCAGTCGCCGGACCTGTTGCTGGCCGTCACCTCCTTCATCAACCCGGGCATCGAGGCGGAGATCATGGAGCTGATCGCGTGAGGCCGTATCCGGAGGAGGTGCTGCGGGCGGTGCAGGTCGGCATCATGGCGCACCTCGCGCCCGAGGTGCGTTCGGCGTACGGGCAGGCGCAGATCGCGTTCTCGATGCTGCTATTCATGGTCGTGCAGCGCGATGCCGACAGCGCCGCTGCCGACCTCGTCGACGACAGCCGGGCGTTGCGGGGGCTGCTGGCGGATGCGGACGCCGCGCTCGCGGCCGTCCACCGCGACGACGCGCGGGCCGCGCGCGAGCGGCTCGCGGCCCTCCCGGGCGCCGCGGCGACGCTGCGGCTGTCGGACCTGCGGGCGGAGAACACGGCGCTGCGCGGGGCGCTCGCCGATCTGGCACCGCTCATCGAGCCGGCCGCGGACGACGCCGCGCTGGCGCCCCTGCGGGACGTGCGGGCGGCCGTCTTCGACTATCTGACGGCCGACGCGAAGCGCCGCACGGTGCCGATCCTCAGCGGCTGACGTACGCGGCGCGCGGCCCTACACTGGTCTTATGATCGAGCAGGTTCGCGCGCGGCTGGCGGGCTACCAGCCGCGGTACATCGACGAGCCGGCACTGGCGCGCGCGGCGGTGCTGCTGCCGCTGTACGAAAACGGCGGCGAGACGCACGTGCTGTTCACCAGGCGGTCGGAGCTGGTGGAGCATCACAAGGGCCAGATCTCGTTCCCGGGGGGCGGCTACGACGCGGCGGACGGCGACCTGCGGGTGACGGCGCTGCGCGAGACGTGGGAGGAGATCGGCGTGGCGCAGGACCACGTCGAGGTGCTGGGGCAGCTCGACGAGATGGTGACGGTGTCGGACTTCCTGGTGCGGCCGTTCGTGGGGCTGATCACCGAGCCGGGGCCGTACCCGTTCGTCCACAGCGAGCACGAGGTCGCCGAGATCATCGAGGTGCCGCTGCGCCACCTGCGGGATGGCGCGAACGCCGTCGCGGAGCCGCGCACGTACCAGGGCCGCACGGCCATGGCGTACACGTACCGGTACGGTGATCATGTGATCTGGGGGGCGACCGCGCGCATCCTGCACCAATTTCTGGAGCTCATCGCTCACGACGCATAGGCAGGAGTTCGCGGGCGGAGCCCGAGGAGGCAGTGCATGGATCTGGTGTTGCAGTCGAGCGAGGTCGCGTTGCTGCTTCGCGTGCTGACGGAGGAGATCGGCGACCTCCGGGTGGAGATCGGGAAGACGGAGAGCCACGACCTGCGCGAATCGCTCAAGCGCGACGAGGCGGCGCTCCGGAACATCGTGCGGCGGCTGGACCCGGCGTCGACGCTGTAGCGGCGGAGCTTCATCTCCGCCCTCGCGGAGCCTTCAGACGTCGAGGCGGAAGCCTTGGCCGCGCAGCGTGACGATGTAGCGGCGCTCGCCGCCGGCTTGGACGATGCGTTCGCGCACGCGCCGGACGAGCGCATCGAGCGCCTCCTCGGAGACGCCTTCGACGTGGGCATCGGGCCAGACGTGCGTGACGAGCTCCTCTCGGCCGATCACCTTCCCCCTGCGCTCGTAGAGGTACGCGAGCAGCCGGAACTGCTCATTGGACAGCCCCGGCCGCGCCTCGCTGCCGTGCACGTAGACGCGGCGCGTCTCCATATCGACGTGGAGCGCGGGCGGCGTCGCAGGTGGCGGCGGCGTGACAGGCGCAAGCGCATCCGGCGCCTCGCCGCCGGATGCGGACGCGCCCGCCGCGGCAGGACCGTGGCGGCGCCGGTACACGACGCCCCCGACGACGGCCGCGGCGATGGCGGCGAGCGCGATGGGGATGCCGATGGCGAGCAGCATGCCGGTGCCGCGTGAACTGCGGCCCGCTGTCACCGCGACGGTCGACGGCGCGACGGACGTCGGCGGCGCGGCGGCGCCGACCGTGAGCGCCAGCGCCTTCGAGGTGATGTCGGCGATGCTGGCGGTCACGGTGTACTTGCCGGGGCCGCCGGCGGCGACCTCGGCTACCGCCATGCCGTCGACGGTCTTCGCCGATCCGCCGGTGCTGACGCCGGATGCGTCCGTCAGGGTGAAGGACACGGCAGAACCATCGGGCACGGGGTCGCCGTTCATATCGACGATGGGCCCGGCGACGAGCGGCAGCGTGCGCAGGTTGGCGACGGCGTTGGGGTTCTGCCCGTAGACGCTGACCCGGATGTCCTGCGACGGGTCGGGGCGGACCGCGTCGTTGACGTTGTAGAAGATGCCGGCGATGTTGACCGGCGAGTGCCCCTTCGGCGTGATGTCGCCGTAGAGCGCGCGAAAGCCTGCCTCGATGGCGGCCTGCGTCTTGTTGTAGACGGCGAAGAACGCGGTGAGGCTGCTCAGCTCGGTGGAGCCGAGGTCGTACGGGACGTTGTAGGCGATCGCCACCATCGTCTTGTTGCGCAGGTCGACCGGCGGCGCATCGAGGAAGCGCTTGACGGCGCCGGATGCCGGGCGGGCATCGGGGTTGTATTCGGCAAGCGCGAAGATCAGCCACGACGCATCGCCGACGGCTTTCGCCGTGGCGGCGTTCGCGGGGTCGGCGGGCTTGCTGAGCCAGGCGTCGAGCTCCCCGAAGCTGATGGTCGAGACATCCTCCGGTTTCAGGCGGCCCTGGCCGGCCGGGCCGTACAACGCGAGCAGCGTGTTCTGCAGGTCGAGCTTGGACTTGATGCGATAGGGGTAGCAGTCCGCCCAGCACTCGACGATCAGCACCTTCTCCGGCGAGATGGGGCCGCGCGGCAGGCGGGCGCGCAGCTCGCTGACGCTGGCCGGCTGCACGAGGGTCAGCGCGTCCTCGGCGAGCGACCGCATCTCGGCGTCGCCCTGGCCGGCGGCTGCGGTGGCGGCCGTGGGGTCGGCGAGCACCTGGCTGAGCTGGAGCTTCGGGTAGAGCTTGAGTTTGGCGGCGATGATGTGGCGGACGGCGTCATCGACGCGGCGCCGGAAGTCGGGGTCGGCGGCGTACTGCTGGCGCATGTAGAGGATGCTGTCCTGGATGACGGGGAGCTGGTTGTCCCTCCATCCGGGGTGCGCCGGGTCGTGGTAGAACTCGACGAACGGCAGCAGGTCGCTGCCGGCCATGAGCGCGTCGCGCACAACGGTGCGGTTCGGGAAGTCGGGTTGCCCCTGCTCCTGGGCGTACCACTTCTTGATCGCCGGCACGCCGAGCGAGTCGCTCATCATGAAGTGGTTGGCGCGCCAGCTCGAGAACTCGGGGAGCTGGAGCAGGGTCGTCAGCGCGGCGCGGTCGAGCGAGATCGGGCGGGTGAAGGGCGCGGGCGACGACGGCACGAAGTTCCGGTAGCGGATGTGCGAGACCATCATGCCGTCGGTCGTGCCGAGCGATGCGCCGGCCGCGACGCGGTCGACCTCGGCGAAGGGGGCGAGCTCCGTCTGGCGGAGCTGGTCGAGGGACTTGTTGACGGTCGGCACCTGGTCGTCCGTCGAGCGGTCGCTTTCGCCGTGGCCGGGGAAGTGCTTGGCGACGGTGAGCATGCGGCCGGCGCTGCCCTCGTGGACGCCGCGGACGAAGGCGCGGCCGAGCTCGCCGACCCAGGTGGCGTTGCCGCCGAACGAGCGTACGCCGATGTCGCCGCCGCCGCCCGAGCGCGGCGTATCGAGCACATCGACCGCGGGACCGAGGAGCATGTTGATGCCGGCCGCGGAGAGCTCCTTGCCGACGATCTGGCCGGTCGCCTCGGCGTGCTTCTTGCTCCAGGTGGCGCCGATGGTCATGTTGTCCGGGATCGCCGTGTAGCCGTTCGTCACGTTGGTGAGCGGGTAGAGGTCGCCTTCGTTGTCGGTCGCGATGAGGAGCGGGATGAAGTAGGGGTTGGCGGCGTCGCCGCGCCGCGTGGCCTCGTAGGCGCGCTGCTGGAGGCCGTTGGTGAGCGCCGCGATCTGGGCGGGCGTGTCGCCCCGGTTGACGATGTTGCCGTTGCTGGCGGTGACGAGGACCGAGCCCACCTTGAAGTCGCGGATGAGGGACGCGATATCGGACGTCGCGGAGACGTCGCTACCGACGAAGTTGACCATCACGAGCTGCCCGACGCGCTCATCCACGGTGAGCGAGGAGACGACGCGATCGATCATCGCGCTGTCGGGCCCGGGGGTCTGCGCGCGGGTGACAGCGGGGCGGTGCGCGCCGGCCAGTGCGAGCGCGAGCGCAACGGCGGCGAGCAACGCAAGGCGCATCCCGGTCCGAGTGCGCGAGCGGCGGGACGGCGTGCGGCAGGACGCGGTGGACATGCGTGCGGCCACGTGTGCGATTATGCCACTCCGGCGCGCTCGGGGGTATGTCGCATCCGAAGGACGACGCCGCGGTCAGCAGGCGCGTTGCGTCAGCCGCGGGGGCGTTCGCCGTAATCGCCGAAGGGTGCGTCGCGGCGGCGCACGGCCTCGCGAAAGCCCTCGCGCATCGCCGTGTCGCGCCAGGCGATGCCCTCGGGCGTGTGGCGGGCGATGCCGTCAAAGACGGTGCCGATGAGCTGCGTGGTGCGCAGCCCCATGTTCTCGTACGCCTGGTTGACGAGCAGCTTGCTCATCACGAGCTGGTTCAGCGGGATCGTCGCGAGTCGCCGGGCCATCGCCGTCACGGCGGCCGGCAGCTCGTCGGCCGGGAGCGCCTTCGACGCGAGCCCCAGCCGCTCGGCTTCGGCGCCGGACAGCGCCTCGCCCGTGAGCATGAGGCGCTTGGCGTGCTCGAGCCCCAGCCGGTAGACCCACATGACGGTCGTCGGCTCGCCCCAGATGCGCGCGGGCGGGTAGCCGATCTGCGCGTCCTCGGCCATGAAGATGAGGTCGCAGCAGAGGGCGAGGTCGGTGCCGCCGCCAACGCACCAGCCGTGTACCTGCGCGATCACGGGTTTCGGGCTCTCCCAGAGGGCCATGTAGGCGCGCACGTTGCGGGACATCCCCAGATAGTCGCGGACGGGGTCCCACTGGCCGGACATGGCGCGCTGAGAGGCGTCCTCGGCCTTCGTGCCCCAGTCGAGGTCGTAGCCGGCGCAGAAGGCGCGCCCGGCGCCGCTGAGCACGAGCACGCGCACGTCGGGGTCGTCGTTCGCCGCCGCGACGGCGGCGCGGACATCGGCCACGAGCTGCGTGTTGATGGCGTTCAGGCGTGCCGGCCGGTTGAGGACGACGCGGGCGATGCCGTCGGCCGCGCTGTAATCGACCGTCTCGTAGCTCACGGCTGCGTCCTCTCGTAGACCTCGGGCGGTGCTATCCTGCACATGCGAGCGTATCCAGGATACTTCGCGCTGGTCGCCGCGATGAGGTGGACGTCTCGCATGCTGGGCCTCCGGGCGCGGGGTCAGGGTGCGCCCTGATTGCGGGAGGCATCCCCGCGCCGTATACTACGGTATCAGCATCTTCAGTACACGTCCGCTGCGATTGCCCCCCATCGAGCCGGTGTCGCCTTTCGCACTGGTCGTCGAGAAGAAATCTTCTGACGAAAGGTATCTGCTTGTCATCCTTCAGTGAATTCGCGTTGAGGCCATCGAGCCTCAAGGCGCTGGCTTCGATGCATATCGAGACGCCGACGCCCATCCAGGCATCATCCATCCCCCCACTCCTCGAAGGGCGCGACGTCATCGGCCAGGCCTTCACGGGCTCGGGCAAGACGCTGGCCTTCGGGCTGCCGCTGATCGAGCGGATTGACATCCAGCACAAGTGGCTGCAGGCGCTCGTGCTCGTACCGACGCGCGAGCTGGCGTTGCAGGTCGGCGGGGTGTTGGAGAAGCTGGCGAAGCCGGCCGGCATCTTCACGACGCTGATCTTCGGCGGACGGGCCTTCGGGCCGCAGCAGGACGACATCTACGCCGGCGCGCAGGTCGTCGTCGGCACGCCGGGCCGCGTGCTCGACCATCTGAGCCGCGGGTCGATGCGGCTCGACGGCGTCACCTACCTGGTGCTCGACGAGGCGGACGAGATGCTCGACCGGGGCTTCGCGCCGGACGTCGAGCGGATCCTCGGCTACGCCGTGGGGGAGCGGCAGACGTCGCTCTTCTCGGCGACGACGCCGTCGTGGGTGCACAAGGTCTCGACGAAGTACCTCAAGGACCCGGTGGTGATCGAGTCACACGCGGACGAAGAGGCGGCGCCGGACATCGACCACTTCGTGTTCGAGCTGGGGCGCGAGGACCGCTTCGCGGCGCTCTGCCGGCTGCTCGACGAGCCGACCGACGGCACGACGCTTGTCTTCGGACGGACGAAGCACGGCGTACGCAACCTGGGGCTGAAGCTCGAGCGGATGGGCTACCAGGTGGACGTGCTGCAGGGGAACCTGAGCCAGGGCCAGCGCGAGCGCGTCATCGGCAAGTTCCGCGCGGGCAAGACGCCCGTGCTGCTTGCGACCAACGTGGCGGCGCGCGGCCTCGACGTGCTGCACATCAGCCGGGTGATCAACTACGAGCTGCCGGAGACGCACGAGCTGTTCACGCACCGCGTCGGCCGCACGGGCCGCATGGGGCGCTCCGGGCGGGCGATCACGCTGATCGGCCCGGGCGACCTGCCGAAGTGGCACGAGATCGAGCGGGGAATCGGGAGGAAGCTGCCGCGCATCGGCGCCGACGGGCAGGAGATCAAGGTCGTGGCGCCGGCGAACGGCGCGAAGCCCGGCGCGGGCGTCGGCGGCGGCAACCGCGGCTTCGGCCGCCGGCGGCGCACGCACGCCGGTGCGTGGCGGTAGGCGATACGCGCGTCAGCGCAGCAGCGCCCGGCGGTGAACCGCCGGGCGCTTTGTTTGTTCCTTCGACAATGAGATCCCGCCTGCGCCGCGCTACCGCCCGGTGAACTTCGGCGGCCGCGACTCCGCGAACGCGCGCGGACCTTCGCGGGCGTCCTCGGTCGACAGGGCGATCGCCATCGCCGTGTTCGCCTGTTCCAGCGCCTCCAGCCAGCCCGTCCCCTCGGCGCCACGATAGACGAGGCGCTTCGCGAGCTGCATCGCCACCGCCGGCCCCTCGGCGAGCCGGCGCGCGAACGCCATCGCCTCCGTCAGCAGCTCGTCGCCGGACGTCACCTTCGTCACGTAGCCGATGCGCAGCGCCTCCCGCGCGTCGATGAAGTCGCCCGTCCAGATCAGCTCCAGCGCCCGCGCGATGCCGACGATCTTCGGCAGGAAGTAGCAGCCGCCATCGCCCGGCACCAGCCCCACCTTCACATACGACATCGCGAAGCGCGCGTGCTCCGACGCGATGCGGATGTCCGCCATCGACGCCATATCCATGCCCGCGCCGACCGCCGCCCCGTTGACCGCGGCGATGTACGGCTTGTCGAGGAGCTGCACCGCGCGCGGCACCGCGTGGACGCCGTCGCGGAGCCAGTTGCGCCGGTCCGCGGCCGACGGCGGCGTCTCCGCGCGCGCCGTCTCCGCGACGCCGGAGCCGCCCCGCAGGTCCGCCCCGGCGCAGAACCCGCGCCCCGCTCCCGTCACGATCACGCAGCGCACGTCGCGGTCGACCCGCGCGTCATCGAGCGCCTGCGCCCACTCTTGGATCATCACGTCCGTGAACGCGTTCATGCGCTCCGGCCGGTTCAGCGTGATCGTCGCCACGCCGTCCTGCTTCTCGTAGAGGATCTGCTCGAAGTCCATAGGCCCCTCCGCACCTGCCAGTGACCGGCACCAGAGAGGCAGCGTGGCACACCCGCCTCATTGGTTCCAGGTTCCCGATCCCCGGGTTCCGGCTCGTGCCGCCCGCAAGGGCCGCATGGCCGTTGACCTCAACCCGGCCCCGCCACACAATGCAGCGATCCGCAGGACGCCCGCATCCCGGGAGGCGCACGCCATGGAATACAAGGAAGTCGTCGGCCGCAGGCGGTCGATCCGGTTCTTCGACCCCGACCGGCCCGTCGAGCGGGAGAAGATCCAGAAGATGCTCGAGGCGGCCCGCCTCGCCTCGTGCGCGGTCAACGCGCAGTGGCAGCGCGCCATCGTCAGCTTCCGCGACGACCTCACCGAGGACCAGCTCTCCCGCCTCAAGACGCCGGTCGCCGCCCTCAACGTCGAGCTGGCGCCGGTGCACATCCACTGGTTCAACGACCTCAGCATCGTCAACAAGATCCAGGGCTCGCGGCTCAAGGAGCTGGTCGATGTCGGCGCCCTGGCCCCGACGCACGGCTGGAGCCACAAGTTCGTCGACGACTTCGTCTACCCGCAGATCCTCAAGCCGATGACCCAGAACCCCGGCTACCCGGTGCCGTCGACGATGGACGTCGGCATCGCGATGTGCCAGGCGCTGCTCACCGGCGTCGATGAGGGCCTGGGCGTCGGGCTGGTGACGCTCAACGGCGCCGTGCTCAAGGAAGTCTTCAAGGTGCCGGAGGAGTGGATCCCGCTCTCTACGATCCTCGTCGGCTACCCGGCCGAGTCGTGGGAGGCCGGCGGCCAGCGCCCGCGCCCGCCGTTCGAAGAGCTGTACTTCGAAGGCGCCTACGGCAAGCCTTTCCCGCGCGACCCGAAGGTCGTCGAGGAGCTGAAGGCGGCGAAGATGATCCAGGAGCCCGCGAAGCCCAACGACCCGAAGCGCATCGCCGAGATCAAGGCGCTCGCGGAGAAGTACGGCCTGCCCATGTGATGGAGGTGAGAGGCCGGAGGTCAGAGGTCAGGGGCACGCCCGACCGCCACGTCGTCGTAGCGAAGGAGCTTTAGCTCCGTTCTCCGCTGTGGCACGCCGCCCCGTAGGGACAGGCCTTCAGACGTGTCCGCCCGTGCGCGCCCTGGGGCTCGCGAAAGGCCGCTGCGGTTCGTCGTAGCGAAGGAGCGTTAGCTCCGTCCCCCGGTGTCGCACCCCGCACCGTGGGGACAGGAGTGTACATGACCATCGACGCTGCCGAAGAACAGCCCGTCGCGCTGCGGCCGATGCTCGACTACGCTTCGGTGCGCACCTGGCTCGACGGCCTCCGCCAGCACTGGGGCGGCGACCCCGCGACCGACGACCCCGAGCGCCTGCCCGTCCTCGAAGCGTTCTGCCGCTACGCCAACCGCGACCCCGACCAGATCATCAAGGAGACGACGATGATCAAGGACGGCGACAAGCGCATCCGCATCAAGGGCCGCAACAAGTACGCCGCCCTGATCGACGGGTGGCAGGCCGGCGTCGAGGGCTCCCGCATCCGCAAAGCGAAGTGGGGCAACACCGTCCGCAGCTTCCTCATCCACAACGGCGTCCTGCTTCAGTCGGGGGTGCAGACGTAACGCGAAGGGGCGCGCCCGCGGCGCGCCCCCTGAACTACTCACTTTGAACTATAAACGGCGAACTCCCCCTTACGCCCGCCGCCGCTCCGACAGCACCACCGTCAGCCGCACGTCCTTGAGCACCGCCCGCGCCGCTTCGCCCTGGCCGATGTCGAGGCAATCGCAGTAGGCGGAGAAGATCGAGCGGTCGAGCAGCCTGAGCCCGGCCTCGTTCAGCTCGTCGAAGTGGTCCCGCCGCAGCCGCAGCAGGCGGCGCAGCCGGCTCAGGTAGCCGTCCTTGAGCTGCTCGGGGCGCGCCTTCGCGATCTCCGGGATCATCGCGCGCACGTCCTTCGCCGTCCGTGTCCTCGTCGTCTGGGCGCGCGCCATCAGCCGACCGCCGTCTCTTCCACGCCCAGCTCCGGCCCGCTGTCCAGTCCGACGATGCCCTTGCGGATCGCGTAGCGGATCAGGTCCGTGCGGTTCTGCGCGTGCAGCTTCGACATGATGTGCGCCTTGTGCGCCTCCACCGTCTTCACGCTGATGAACAGCTCGCCGGCGATCTTCTGGTTCGAGTACCCCTCGGCGATCAGTTGCAGCACCTCGCGCTCGCGGCTGGTCAGCAGGTCGAAGCCGGTCTTCGACTCAGGCTTCTTCGCCTGCCACAGGTAGTCCTGCACCGCGTCGCCGTCGCTGATCGACGAGCTGAAGTACGTGTTGCCGCGGTGCACCGACTGGATGCCGAGCAGCAGCTCCTGGACGTCCGACTTCTTGACGACGTAGCCACTGGCGCCCGCCCGCAGCGCGGCGAGGATCTGCTCGTCCTCCATGTAGCCGGTGAGGATCAGCACTTTCGTCTTCGGCGCGCGGCGGCGGATCTGGCGCGTCGCCTCCAGGCCGTTCAGGCCCGGCATCACCATGTCCATCAGCACCACGTCCGGGTGCAGCTTCTCGACCGATTCCAGCGCCTCGCGGCCGTTCGCGGCGTCGCCGACGACGTCGACTTCGGACTGCGCCTCCAGCAACATCTTCAGCGCCTGCCGCAGCACCGCGTGGTCATCGACGATCAGGACCTTGATGCGTCCTGCGTGCGCCCGCGGCGCGTTCCCACCGATCATCTGGCTCCCTCCATCCTGCTCGTGGCGCACATCCTGCGCCCATCTCTGCGTTGCTCAGCCCCCGAAACCCCTAAGGGTTTCTTAAGGGAGTCCGCCGAAGTATTACGCGCCGGCCCGGGCGGGCAAAGCCGGCTCCTGCCCCAGGTCCGGCAACAGCGCCACCGCCGCCCCGACCGCCGCCGCTTCCTCGTGCACCGAGCGCCCCTGCGGCTCGACGGATGCGGGGTACACGCGCGCTGCGCCGCAGCGCTTGCAACGCCCCCGCACCAGGTCGTCCTCGCCGGGCGCGCCCAGCACCCAGTGGTGCACACAGGGGTCCATCGATGATTCGGGCATCTGCCACCTCCGCCAATCCGAACGACGGGATTATCCGCCCGTTGCAGATCCCTGCACATACGGGTTTCCCCTGACAAACCGTAGGGGATTACCCCTAATTTCCGTAGGGAGCGTAGGTGCGCAGGCGTCGCCGAAGCAGGGCGCTCGGCGGCGGCCGTCGGGCGGCCGGGTGGTCGCGGGTCGATGGCTGCGGTGATGCCGGTGGGTAGTCGGCCGCCGATGACTCGGGGAGGCCGCCACATCGAGCGGCGGCGCCCGGCGCGCCGCCCTGCGGCCGCGATTCCTTGACCCCCTTCGAAGCCCGATGCTACCTTGGGACGGACGGCGGAGTGGCGGCCTTGCGTGTCGCCCGCGCGCAGCGCATCCGCCGCAGCGCATGGTGGGCGTAGCCTAGCGGTTAAGGCGCCAGGTTGTGGCCCTGGAGATCGAGGGTTCAAATCCCTCCGTCCACCCCATCCCTCCATCGACAGCACGTCCCCGAAGGAGCCCCCAGTGCCCGAACACGAGACGCCGCAGCCGGCCGATGGCTCCGCCGCGCCGGAGCCCATCGAGACGGCGCCCGCCCCGGCGGAAGAAGCGCCCTCCGTAGCCATCGATGGCGAGGATTCGCCGGAGGCGCCCGAGCGCGCTGGCCGGGGCATGCGCTGGCTGCAGCTCGTCGGGGTGGCGGTCGTGCCCGCGGTCATCGTCGGGCTGGCGGTGTGGTTCTTCGCGCCAGGAGCAAGCGGGAGCGGCCGCTCGGGGCAGGATGTCGCGAGCGTGCTCAACGCCTTCAGCGCCCAGCCGAACACGACGACGAGGCGCTTCGAGGGCCAGCTACCGCCGGGGTTCCCTGGCGGCGTGCCGACGTATCCGGGCGCACACATCGTCTCGTCGCTGCTCCAGATTCGCGGCGCCGATGCCGCCTACCTCGTCGTGTACGACACGGGGGCAGCGCAGGATACGGTCGCAGCGTATTACCAGGACAAGCTGAACGCCGACCCGTGGCAACTGCAGGGCGGCCAGTCAGACACGAACGGCGCGCTGCATCAGTTCAGCGACACCAAGGACCCGAGCCTGTCGGGGCTGGTGCTCATCTCGGCTTCGGTCGGCGGCAACGTGACGACAATCCTGGAGAGCGTGACGGTGATCGGCGGCGCGAAGGCGGCGGGCTCCCAAGCGTATGCGCCGGGGCCGAGCAAGGCCCTCCCGGCCGGCTTCCCGTCGGGGATTCAGCCCTACCCGGGCTCGACCACGACATCGGCGGCGTACCGGAAGCAGCCGCAGGCCACCTCGTACATCGTCACCTTCGTGACGAAGGATGCCGCGGGCAAGGTGCTCGACTACTACCGGAAGCAGTTGGCGGCCAACGGCTGGACGGTCCAGGATGGCACCTCGCCGTCCCCTCCGGCCGCGACGCCGACCCAGCCGGCGACGGCGATCACGTTCAAGGACAGCACGTCGAAGATCTCGGGCAGCATTACGACCGGCACAGTTGCACAGGACGCGAGCTACACCAGCATCGACGTGCAGGTGTCTGTCAGCACGGCGAGCGCGGGCGGCAACTGAGCGTCCAGTGGCGGACGCTGCGCCCGCGTTGAGCCGTGCCGGGTGGCCGGAGCAGCGGGGCCTCTGTGCTAGACTACCCGCGCGACGCGCCGGTGCCGGCGCCGACCTCTCGCGCTCGTAGCTCAGCGGATAGAGCATCGGTCTTCGGAACCGGGGGTCGGGGGTTCGAATCCCTCCGAGCGCGCCACGCATTTTGAATCTGAAACCGCCGTGTTGCCGCGTCGAGCGTCCGCGGCGCGCTGTCGATCGATAGGAGGGAGCAGTTCCATGGTGTCGTACAAGTGCGTGATCCTCGGCGCTCCTTCGCGGCGCCCTCCCGTTGGGCGAGCACATCCATCACTCCGGCGGCAAGAGAAGTCAACGGGTCAGCGACGTGAGTGATTGCCGGAGACATGGTTAACAGTCGCCGGAATCCGAGAGATGGCGCCGCAAACCACTTGACTCCTTCCGCCAGGGCGCGTCGGGGTTGCCAGCGCTCGCCGGACAGACCGTCGAAAAGCGGGCTTGCGGTGCCCAGGTTGCCGATGTAGAGTAGTAGTCATGGTCACGACTACGAGCGCCGCGATCGAGCATCTCCAGGAAGTGGGCTTCGGCGAGTACGAGGCCAAGGCGTACACGACGCTCATTCAGCGTGGGCCGCTCACCGGATACCAGCTTGCCAAGGCGTCCGGCATCCCGCGCCCCAACGTGTACCCGGTGATCGATCGCCTTGAGAAGCGCGGGGCCGTGACGCGGATCGAGGTCGGCGACGGCGTGAAGTACGCGGCGCTGCCGGCCGCGGAGATGCTGGCGCGGCTCTCACGCGCCGTCGAAGCACATCTTGCCAGTGCGGGAAGCGCGCTTGGCGACCTGGCTCAGGCGACGACGTCAGAATACTCGTGGAATATCGAGGGGT
The DNA here is from genome assembly GCA_028872875.1 of Chloroflexota bacterium. Taxonomy (GTDB): domain Bacteria; phylum Chloroflexota; class Dehalococcoidia; order DSTF01; family JACRBR01; genus JADMII01. Next base: position 67,084 of record JAGWOC010000006.1, read on the forward strand.
ACGACAACGCACTGGCGCGCGCCGAGCAGCTCATCACCGGCGCCCGTGAACGGGTGCTCATCGGCCTCTGGTCGAGGGAGTCGGCCCGTCTTGCCGCAGCGGTTGCAGCCGCCCAAGCGCGCGGGGTCCGAATCGTTACGCTCTGCATCGAGGGTTGCGCTGAGGAATGCGGCCGGTGTCGGGGCGACGTGTATCGATACGCGGTGGCGGAGGAAGCGGCTACGCGCTGGCTGATAGTCGTCGCGGACGATCGCGAGATCCTCGTGGGGCAAACCTCGCGCGGTGGTGAGACGCAAGCCGCCCAGACGTCGCTCGAGGTCTTCGTGTCGATGGCGTCCCAGTATCTCCGCGACGCCATCGCCACTGCGGAGATCGCCCGCAGCCTCGGAGCCCGGCTGCCGAAACTGCTCGACCGCGAGGCTGCGGACGCGCTCCAGGGAGGCGGCCTCGCCGCGGGTGGCGAGTCGTGGCTCAAGCGGATGTCGGCGATCGTACGGCGAACGCCCAGGTGAGGAGGTTCTCTTTATGCGCACTCGATAGTAGTTATATACGCCACTACGCACCGATAGCTCCGAACGGCTCCCGATCATGCAACACAGCACATTCCGCAGATATCTCGGCATCTTCGTCCCCGTCGCGGTGGTAGCCATCGCCGGCGCAGTGGTCGTCGGCTTCTCCGGCCGGGGTGACTCCCGCAACGCTCACGCCAACAACCACACGCAGAACAGTGACAGCGCGATCGCGTTCCGCAATGACGTCAGAAAGCTCTGGGAGGACCACGTGACGTGGACGCGCCTGGCGATCATCGCCATCGCCGACGGGCGGCCCGAACAAGGGGCGACCGTCGACCGTCTGCTCCAGAACCAGACGGACATCGGCAACGCGATCAAGCCCTACTACGGTGACGCGGCGGGGAATCAGTTGACCGCATTGCTGCGTGACCACATCGTGACCGCCGCGGAGATCATCACGGACGCGAAGGCCGGCAACACGGCTGGCGTCAACGACGCCAAGGCACGCTGGTACGCCAATGGCGACGCGATTGCGACGTTGCTCAACGGGGCGAACCCGCAGCAGTGGCCGCTGGACCACATGAAGCAGATGATGCGCGAGCACCTCGATCTGACGCTCGCCGAGGCCGTTGCGCATCTCTCGGCCGACTGGCCGGCAGACGTCGTGGCGTACGACCGGGTGCACACGGCGATTCTCAGCATGGCCGACATGCTCAGCCTCGGGATCATCAACCAGTTCCCGAAGCAGTTCCGATAACGCACATGTGGGGCGGAGGTGCCAGGGCGCACGCCCAGCCAGGAGGAAGTCACGATGACAGCGCAACCGTCACCTGAGGTTGACTGTGAGATTCCGGTTGCCGGCGCGGCCGTACCGCTCTCGCACGAATTGCTCTGGGGCCTGGACTGGCTCGCGTTGCGAGCATCGAAGGTGTACCGGGGTGAGGGTGTGCCGCGCGGCCACGGCGAGCCGGTCATCGTCGTCCCGGGCTTCCTTGGGTCGTACCATGGCTTGCACGAGCTCACGGACTGGCTCGCGCGCAGCGGCTACGCCGTAAGCGACCCGGGATTCGAGCGCAACGTCGCGTGCCCGGACACCCTGCTCGAACGCCTGGAGGGCCGCATTGCCGGCGAGTATGCCGCCCACGGGCGGCCGGTGTCGCTGGTCGGCCACAGCCTGGGCGGATCACTGGCGCGTGCCGCGGCGGCGCGCATGCCGGAGCACATCTCGCACGTCATCACGCTGGGGTCGCCGCTCCGCGAGATGCGAGCCCATCCGCTCGTCGCGGAGCTCGCGCGCCTGGCCGCGGCACTCGCGCCGTCGCCGCACCGCACGCACGCGGGGCACGAGCACGGCCCGACGTGTTCGTGCGAACTGGCCGATGCGCTGGCCCAGCCCCTCGCGCCCGGCATCCGGCGCACCGCCATCTTCAGCCGCCGTGATGGCGTCGTCGACTGGCGCACCTCGATGGAAGGAGATGCCTCCGTCGATGTCGAGGTCGGCGGGACGCACATCGGTCTCGCCGTCAACCCACGCGCTTACGCGGCCATCGCCCTTGCGCTCGCGTCGCAGCCGCAGCCGCAGACGTCGGCACGGGCTCCAGGACGCGACGGAGCGAGCAAGCCCGCGGTCGCCATGGCCGGCGGAGCATCCGCGGCGCGCTGTCGATAGGAAGGAGCAGTTCCATGGTGTCGTACAAGTACGTGATCCTCGGCGGCGGGATGGTCGCCGGGTACGCGGCCAGGGAGTTCGTCGAGCGCGGCGTCGGGCCCGGCGAGCTGGCCATCCTCTCGTCCGACTCGGTCCCACCGTACGAGCGTCCGCCGCTATCGAAAGGCTTCCTCGCGGGCGTCGACAGCGAAGACAGCATTTTGATCAACCCCGAATCCTTCTACGCGGAACACGGCATCGATCTACGACTCACGACGCGCGTCGTGCGAGTCGACCCGAACGCGAAGCGTCTATTCACGAGCGCTGGCGACGAGTTCGGCTTCGACAAGCTGCTGATCGCCACCGGCGCGAATGTCCGCATGCTCGAGACGCCGGGCGCGGCGCTCGATGGCGTCTTCTCCCTGCGCACGTTTGACGACGCCAGGCGTTTGCGAGACGCCTCCAAACACGCACAGCAGGCGGTGGTGGTCGGGGGCGGCTTCATCGCCATGGAGGTCGCTTCGGTGCTGGCGACCGCGGGCGTCAAGACGACCATGCTCTTTCCTGAGGATCGCGTCTGGATGCGGCTGTTCTCACCGGAGATGTCGATGTTCTTCGCGCGGTACTACCAGCAGCGGGACGTGACGTTCGTCGCCGGCGAGACCGCCACGGCCCTCGAGGGCACCGGCAACGTGACCGAGGTCGTGACTTCGAGTGGCCGGCGTGTACCCGCAGACCTCGTCGTCGCCGGCATCGGCGTGGTGCCGGCGCTCGACGCTGTCAGCGATAGCGGCGTCACGATCGACAACGGCGTCCGCGTGAACGAGTTCCTCGAGACGGGACGCGCCGATGTCTACGCCGCCGGAGACATCGCCAACTACCGCGACGTGATCTTCGAGAAGCAGCGTCGCGCCGAGCACTGGGATAACGCGGTGGAGCAAGGGAAACATGCCGCCCGCGCAATGCTGGGTGAGCGGGAGCCCTTCATCCACGTGCCGTACTTCTTCTCCGACGTCTTCGACCTCTCGTACGAGTTCTGGGGCGACGCGGCGGATGCCGACCGCGTCGTGTACCGCGGAGACGTCTCGACGCGCAGCTTCAGCGCTTGGTGGCTCCGGGATCGCCATGTTCGCGCTGCCTTCGTGATGGATCGACCTGACGACGAGCGAGAACGCGCGCCCGTGTGGATCGCGGAGCACCAGCAGGTGGACGCGGAGCGCATGTCCGATGAAACGGTGCCGCTTTCGGATCTCATGGTGAAGAGCTGAGGGCCGGGAGCCGAGGCACCAAGCTCAATGTGGAAGTTGGCGCCGGCACGCTGGCCGGCGGCCAGGAAGGAGTACACCCATGCCCGCATTCGTCGAAGAACGGACCACTGATGCTCGAGGCGTCGCACTGCTGGACAACGAGCCATTTCCGGACACGATGAAACTGCGCCGACGGAACATATCAGAGGCGCAGTTCGGGCAACTTGAGCAGCACGCCGCAGCGATCTTCTCGGCATTAGGTATGGACCTCGATACGACGACGACAATGAAGACGCCCGAACGCTTCATACGGGCCCTCTTCGACGCGACGTCGGGCTACGAGGGAGATCCCAAGCTGATCACCGTGTTCGATACGGAATGCCATGGGGGTTCGCACTGCCGCTCGAGCCAGGTGATCGAGGGACCGATTCCCTTCTTCTCGCTGTGCGAGCATCACGCCCTCCCATTCTACGGATGCGCCTACGTCGGGTACATCGCGCATGAGCACATCATCGGCGTCTCCAAGCTCACACGTCTCGTGCGCCTCTTTGCCCGACGCTTCTCGGTGCAGGAGCGTATCGGGCAAGAGGTCGCCGATACGCTCGAGGTGATGCTCGAGCCGCATGGCATCGCCGTGTATCTGCAGGCGCATCATCTGTGCACGCAGATGCGGGGCGTTGCTGAGGTGTCGCCACTCACGCGGACGACTTTCTGGCGCGGCGCATACGACAGCGACGCATCTCTGCGTGCAGAGTTCCTGACTGCGTGTGGTTTGCAAAGTGACCGAACTCACTCCGTTTGAACTCCTGCGTGATGATGCCGTCGGATCGCCGGTCCCGCTGCCCGAGCGCCTGGCGGCGCTGTACGGCGGCCTTCGTCTGAATCAGCCGGGGCCGTCGAAGCGCATCATCAGTAACTTCGTCTCAACGATTGACGGAGTCGTGGCGCTCAATGACGACGGCACCTCAGGTGGCGGCGAGATCAGCGGGTTCAATCGACATGACCGCGCGCTGATGGGGTTGCTTCGTTCCGTGAGCGATGCCATCGTGGTCGGTGCCGGGACCTTGAGGGCTGCGCCTCAGCATCTCTGGAACGCGGCAAGGGCCTTCCCCGAGCTCAAGGATGACTATCGCGAACTGCGCCACCGGCTCGGGAAGGCGGATGAGCCGCTCAACGTGATCGTCACAGCAAGCGGCAACCTCGACCCCGGCTACTCGGTGTTCAACAGTGATCTCGTGCAGACGCTCGTCGTCACGACGCGTGATGGCGCGCGTGAACTGACGCGCAGAGGACTGCCGCCGCGCGTCATGGTGGACGCAGCAGGCGGGGAGCACCTTTCGGCGCGTCACGTCGTCCGCGCCATACGTTGCCGCGCGCACGCGCCGATGATCCTCGTCGAGGGTGGTCCGCTGCTTATGGCCCCGTTCCTGAGGGAAGCTCTAATCGACGAACTCTTTCTCACAATAGCTCCCTGGATAGCAGGACGCGATGAAGAGGCACGCAGGCCTGGTCTCGTCTCCGGTGCGCGCTTCGATCTTGAGACGTTCGCCACGCTTCTCAGCGTGAGGGCAGCCACGGATCACCTGTTCCTGAGGTATGCTCTCCACACGAAGGACGCCGGGGCGGTGGTGTGATCAGCGTGAGCGGTACGGCCGGAGCGATCTTCTCACCGAGATCGAGCATTCGCGGCGCGAGGCAAGGCAGCCGCCCCGAGGACGTTCGTCGGACTCGCGGCGACTGTGCTCCGTCAAACGGACCAGCTCACGAACAGACGGTAATCCTTCGGCGCAGAGCGGTGTCGATCTTGGGGGGAACGCATGAATGCGGAAATCAGCGCTGTTGACGGCGCTATGCTGGTGGACCAAGCACCCGACGGGATGATCTTCGCGGACCGCGACGGCGTGATTCGCGTCTGGAACCCCGCCGCCGAGCGCATCTTCGGGTACGCCGCTGAGGCGGCCATTGGACGGAACCTCGACATCATTATCCCCGAGAACCTCCGCGAAGCGCACTGGACCGGCTACGAGCGCGCCCTAGCCGCCGGCGACACGAAGTACCGGGGTCAATCACTCCCGACCAAGGCGCTCAAGGCGGACGGTTCTCAGATCTACGTCGAACTAAGCTTCGCGATCGTGCATGGCGGTAGTGGCGAGGTGGTGGGAGCGATGGCCCAGGCGCGCGATATCACGGAACGATTCGAGCGCGACCGGGCGATGCGACGTCGCCTGCGGGAGCTGGAAAAGGCGTCCGACACGGCTGGCGATCCACGAGCGGAGCTGACTCCGTGAAACAGCGAGGCGCACGGCGAGGCGCGGTCGCCGGCGAGTTCGAGGTAGCGCCCGTTGGGATCAGCGAGTGGGATTCGAAAGAGCTTCACGAGCGAAACCGCCGCGCTTGCGTGCCGGATCTCCGTGGACGCGGCCGGATGACCGCAACGCCGACGGCAACCCGGCGGGGACGCGCCGCGGCGAGATGTTCCTGCCGGACCACCGGGACGCGCTGGCGGTCTCCCGCGACCTCCGCATCCGATGAAGCACACATGGATGACGGACGTAACGATCGCCTGAAGCCGTGAGGATCTGAGGAGCTACGTCGGTAGCCGATTTCGCACACACGGTCGCGGGCGCGGTTCGGCGTACGGGCGTTTAAGGCGCATGCCCGGCCATGGAGCCACTTCCACCCGGATGACAATGATGGGTCATCCTCTCAGACGACTGGCCGGCGTATCAGCGCGGGAAGCTCTCTTTCTCTCGCCAGCGTGCCGATGGGCAAGGAGTCTACTGCGCCCACCCGTGCGGCCCGGAACGGCACCTGCCGCCGGCGCGCGCTCCTCGCGGCCGGCTCGCTCCGCCGCCTATACTATGGCGCCGCCGGCACCTGCACACATCGGGACCTGAGATGGCCGACACCGTCCCGCACCTGCGCACCGAAGCGCTCGCCTCGCTCGCCGAGGCGGCGGACGACGCCGCGCTCGCCGCCTGGCACGTCCGCTACCTCGGGCGCAAGGGAGGCAGGCTCACCGGCGTCCTCCGCGGCCTCGCGCAGATCCCGGTCGAAGAGCGCAAGGCCGCCGGCGCCGCCGCGAACGCGCTGAAGGCCGATCTGGAGTCTGCCTACGAGGCGCGCCGCGAGGCGCTGCGCCACGCGGCGGTCCGCGCAGCACTCGAAAGCGGCACGATCGACGTCACGCTGCCGCCGCGTCCGCGCGCGCGCGGGCGGCTGCATCCGGTGACGCAGACGCTGCGGCAGATGCTCGACGCCTTCCGCTCGATGGGCTTCTCCATCGTGGAAGGGCCAGAGGTCGAGCTGGACTATTACAACTTCGAGGCGCTGCGCATCCCGGCGGACCACCCGGCGCGCGACATGTGGGATACGCTCTGGGTCGATGACGGGACGCCGCGGCCGCGCTCACTGTTGATGCGCACGCACACGTCGCCCGCGCAGATCCGGGTGATGGAGCAGCACCAGCCGCCGATCCGCATCGTCGTCCCCGGCCGCGCCTACCGGCACGAGGCCACCGACACGACGCACGAGTGGATGATGACGCAGGTGGAGGTGCTGGCCGTCGATGAGGGGCTGACGCTGGCGCACATGAAGGGGACGCTGCTCGGCGTCATGCAGCGCCTCTTCGGCTCGGAGCGCCGGATCCGGTTGCAGTGCTCGTACTTCCCGTTCGTCGAACCGGGCGCGGAGGTGGCGATGGACTGCTTCAACTGCGCGGGCGCGGGCTGCGCGACGTGCCACCAGAGCGGCTGGATCGAGATGGGTGGCGCCGGCATGGTGCACCCGGAGATCCTCGATCGCATGGGCATCGACTCGGCCCGCTACACGGGCTTCGCGGCGGGCATGGGGCTCGAGCGGCTGGCGATGCAGCTCTACGGCGTGCCAGACATGCGCTTCTTCTATCAGAACGACCTGCGGATGCTGCAACAGTTCTAGAGCGGATCCCGATGCGAGTCTCCCTCAAGTGGCTGAGCGAGTACGTCGACCTGCGCCTGCCCCCCGAAGAACTGGCGCAGCGCCTGACGATGGCGGGCCTCGCGGTCGACGCGATCACGCGCACAGGCGACTGGGGGCCGGATGTCCGCGTCGCCGAGGTCGTCGCCGTCGCGCCGCATCCGAACGCCGACCGCCTGCGCCTGGCCACGGTCGATGCCGGCGGCGGCGAGCGGCACACCGTCGTCTGCGGCGCGCCAAACGTAGCGGCGGGCCAGAAGGTGGCGTTCGCCACCGTGGGCGCCCAGGTGCGCGACGGCCACAGCGGCAAGCCGGCGGTGCTGAAGGCGGCGGTCATCCGCGGCGTCGAGTCGGCGGGCATGGTGCTGAGTGAACGCGAGCTGGGGCTATCCGAAGACCACGAGGGCATCCTCGTGCTGCCGGCGGGCGCGCCCGTCGGGGTGCCGCTCGCCGACGTGCTGGGCGACGTGATCTTCGAGCTGTCGGTGACCCCGAACCGCGCGGACTGGCTCTCCGTGCTGGGCATCGCGCGCGAGGTCGCCGCGCTCACCGGGGCGGAGGTGCGCGAGCCGCCGCTCGCGTACGAGGCGGCGGGCCCGCCGTTCAAGGGCCGCGCGAAGGTCGAAATCGAGGCGCCCGATCTGTGCCGCCGCTACCTGGCGACGGTCGTCGAGGGCGTCAAGCTCGGGCCATCGCCGGACTGGCTGCAAGAGCGGCTGGCGGCGCTGGGCCAGCGGCCGATCAACAACGTCGTCGACGTCACGAACTACGTGATGCTCGAGCTGGGCCAGCCGCTGCACGCCTTCGACTACGACCACATCGCCGGCCATCAGATCATCGTCCGGCGCGGCAGGGACGGCGAGCGCTTCACGACGCTCGACAACGAGGAGCGAGCGCTCACGGACGACATGCTGGTGATCGCCGACGCGCGCGGGCCGGTGGCGCTCGCGGGCGTCATCGGCGGCCTGGAGAGCGAGGTGACGGGGCGCACGGCCAACGTGCTGCTGGAGGCGGCGTGCTTCGCCGGGCCCAACATCCGCCGCACGAGCACGGCGCTGCGGGCGCGCAGCGAGGCATCGTCGCGATTCGAGAAGGGGCTGCCGCCGGAGCTGGCGGCGATCGCGTCGCAGCGCGCGACGAAGCTGCTCGTCGAAGTGTGCGGCGGGCGGGCGCTCGCGGGCGCGGTCGACGTCTACCCGCGGAAGGAGCGCGCGGCGCGGGTCGAGGTGACGCGCGCGCGCATCGCGCAGGTGCTGGGCATCGACCCGCCGACGTCGAAGGTGCGCGAGGTGCTGACGGGGCTCGGCTTCACAGCGCGCTGGGTGCCGCCGGACCGCTACGTCGTGCGCGTACCGTACTGGCGTCCGGACGTGCGCATCGCGGACGACGTCGCCGAGGAGGTCGCACGCATCATCGGCTACGACCAGATCCCGGCGGCGCAGCTCGCCGGCAGCGTGCCGGCGCCGATCCCGCAGCCGCTGCGCGACCTGCGCGAGCGCGCGCGCGACCTGCTCGCGGAGGCGGGGATGCAGGAGGTGATCACCTACTCGCTGACGACGATGGAGATGCTGGTGCGCGTGCTGCCGAAGGAGGACCTGGCGATCTACCCGCCGTACCGCGTCGTCAACCCGGTGAGCACCGAGCACGAGTACCTGCGCCCGACGCTGCGCGCGAGCCTGCTGCAGACGCTGGCCTCGAACCTGCGCTACCAGGAGGGCGCCATCGCGCTCTTCGAGATGGCGCGCGTCTACCTGCGGCCGGCCCTACCGCCGGTCCGCGACGGCGCCGCGGCGCGTGCGGACCGCCCCGCCGGCGAAGACGCGCTGCCCGTCGAGCGCGAGCAGGTGTGCGGCGTCGTCAGCGGGCGCCGGCCGGACCGCTGGGGGCGGCCTTCGGACGCGCCGCTCGACTTCTTCGACGCGAAGGCGTACGTGGAAGACCTGCTCCACGGCATCGGTGTCCGCGCGGAGTACGCCGCCGCCGTCGAGCACGGCATGGCGCCGGGGCGCACGGCCGAGCTCCGCGCCGGCGGCACGCGCATCGGCGTGCTGGCACAGGTGCACCCGGACGTCGCGGCGGCGTTCGGGATCGAGCAGGACGCGTACCTGTTCGAGCTGACGCTCGACGACCTGCTTCCGCACGCCACGCACCGCCGCACGATGCGCGACCTCCCGCGCTTCCCGGCGGTCGAGCAGGACATGGCGCTGGTCGTCGACCGCGACACGCCCGCGGGCGACGTGCGGCGCGCGATCGCGTCGGCGGCGCTCGTGCGGGACGCGCAGGTCTTCGACGTGTACAGCGGCGACCAGGTGCCGCCGGGCAAGAAGTCGATCGCGTTCTCCGTCGCCTGGCAGGCGGACGACCACACGCTCACCGACGGGGAGGTCGCGAAGGCGCAGCGCAAGCTCGTCGAGCGGCTGCGTCGGGAGTTCGGCGCGGAGCTGCGCGGCGCGCAGCCATCGTGACGCGGCGTCAGGTCAGCGCCTCGAGCAACGCCGCGACCGCGATCGTCGGCTCCGGCGTTGGCGAGCGTTCCTAGAGTGCAGGTTGCTTAGGCCGCCGCTAACTCCGACTGAATGTGCTGAGGACTTGAGAAGCCACGACCGTCCTATTCGTATGGAAACCGTCGCGCAATTGCCACGGCTACTTGCCTCTCGATTTCTTGCTGAAGTTCATCAGAACCTGGGCAGTCATTTCTACCCACTGCCCTTGTTCGGCCCAGTAGACATTGTTGGTCGCCCTGCCACCATGAAACGAGCTGCCGTTCTGGTCGAGGATCGTTCGTTCAATGGAGATTGCCACAGCTAGGGCAGTCGGGAACGCGTCCAGCGCTTGCTCGATCCCTTCGTCGTTCAGTCCAGGGGGAAAGATGAAGCTAATCCGATGATGGGGTCCAATCTCGAAAGTGAAGGAAAGGGAGGGAGGCGTGATGAGTTGTGTGGATGAACCCCTCCTCCACCGGGAAGGCAAGTCAGCTACCGCTCTCAGCACGGATCGCCCAGCCTTCTTGAGGACATCAGCAAGATCCTTACCCAAAGTGTCCAAGAAGCTGTCGGCCAGTCGAACGCTAATGTATATGGCGACTATCGCCGGAAGA
>JAGWOC010000125.1 GCA_028872875.1 Chloroflexota bacterium
TTGCTCATCGAAGTCGTCCGACACCGACTCTGGTGCCCAAAAGAGCAGATGATTTTTGCGCTGTCGCGACTTAACAGTCAACTGATTTATCGCGCCCCGACGCGACGTCAGCCACGGCGGCGCGTCCTTCCTGGCGCGCCGCCGTGCGCTCGCCGCTGCCCCCGCTTGCTGTAGCGCGGCCTCCCCCTGCAGCATCGGCGACGGCGGCAAGGGAAGCTCAGGCCGCGACCGCAGGAGGATGATCGGTTCCTCGTAATGAGCCGCCAGCGCCTCATCCGCCACGATCACCTCGAGGCCCCGCGCCTCGAGCGCGAGGCGAACGCGGGCGACGTCCGCGCCCCCGTCGTCGACGACGAGCACGCCAGGAGGGTCGCGGTGGCCGACGGCTGCTGGCGCGCAATCGACGGGAAGGTCGTCGCGGTCAGCCACGGGACACCTGGTCCGTCCGCATCAGGCCGAGCCCGGCGCAGACGCGGGAAGGGCGCGCGCTCTGGCGCGGCAATTGGGCGGGGACGAGGCAGAGGTGGTGGCGCGTGCTCAGGCGCTGGGCGCAAACAAATGAAGCGCGTGATGACCGCGAGACGCGGTCGAAATCCCGCTACCGCCGCCCTCGGCGGCGCATTTCGAGGTACGTGGTGTAGTGGCGGCGGGCGCGCGAGGCGTCGTTAAACAGATCCTCGTAGAGGCGTCCGAGGTAGCGGTGGGCCGCGAGCGGATCGCGGTCGCGACGCAGCCCCTCAGCGAACCAGCGCTCGGCCATCTCGACGCCTCCGTCCTCGCGGCAGAGGATCCCGAGGTTGTAGTATGGGTGCGGGAAGTCAGGTGACAGCTCCGACGCTCGGTGGAACGCCGCCCGCGCCCCAGCTCGATCGCTCACGGCGAGCAGCGCCACGCCGAGGTCGTTGTGGTAGCGCGACTCGAGCGGCGCGCGTTGCACAGCCTCGCGGTAGGTCTGGATGGCGCGCGGCAGGTAGCGGCGGCGCCGCAGCGCCCCAGCGCGCAGGAAGCGGCCCTCCGCGCTCGTCGGCGAGACGGTGAGGCCCTGGCGCACGCGCCGCAGGCATGGAGCGCAGTAGCTCGGGCCGAGCGAGTCCAGTGACTCCACCTGCGACACGGCGTGCATCACGCAGGTAGCCTCCTTGCAGTGCGGGTTGCCGAAGGTGTGGCCGAACTCGTGCGCGAGCGCTCGATACGAACGCGAGCGCTGCTTGGCCTCGTCGGTGGGGTGCCCGTACCACTCCTCGCGCAAGCGCGCCGTGCTGTAGACCGCGACCCCGTCGTGGAGGTGTGCGTAGCCGAAGACGAAGGTGCGCCCCACCGCGAACATGTCGGAGTCGAGCACGCCGACGATCCGCAGCGCCCCGTCGGGCAGCATGTCGAAGAGCAGCTCGAGCAGCTGGTCGGCGTCGAACTGACCGCGCGCCACGTCGAAGTACGAGGCGGGCACGTGCAGCTCTGGCAGCCGGAGCGCGCGGGCGCCAAGCAACGTGCCGACCACCTCTTCGACAAGGTCGATCTCGGAGGCGGAGACGGGACCGAGCGGCAGCACGGCGATCGGTCCTGACGCCATCTGCGTCGCGCGCATCGACGGGGGGACGAGGAGTCGGCTGCGCTCGTGGTGCTCAGTACTCCCTCTCGCTGGTCTGCCGGCGGCCTTATCGCGATCCCCCAGAGGGACCTCAACCGCGCCCACAGGGCGCCGCGGACGCTGCGAGCAGATCGGGCAGTACGCCGCCAGGCCGCGCCCCTTGATGCGCCGCTCGAGGTGGCGGTCTCCGCGCCAGAGGCGGGCCACCTCGAAGTCGATGCCGGCGGCCATCACGATCTCGACGAGGCGGGAGCCGCGCCCGTCCTTCTCGCCCTCGCCGCGGTGGCGGCGCAGGCGGGCCTCGAGGTCGGTCGTCCAGCCGAGGTAGTGCCGCGCGTGCTTGTAGGCGCGGTCGAAGTGGAGCAGGTAGACGGTGCCTGGGTCCTTGACGCGCTTCGATCGCTTGGTGGCGGTCACGAATGCATTCCGAACACATGAGGCAGACGTACTCGCGCATCAGGTGTGCGCCCCATCGCGTGGAGCCACGCCACCGCGGCTGCCAACCACGCGAAGTTGCGGCGACTACGGCGAGCAAGATTCTGCAATTCGGACGGCAATGACAGCCAGCACCATGCACACAACACACCAGCCGTAGAACGCTGACATGCAGGGCATCTTCGCTTACGCATGATGTGCCTTATCAAGCTCGGCCAGCGCGGCGCGCCCCGCCTCGGTCGGCAGCCAGCGCCTGCGGCGGTTGGCCGAGCCCTTGTTGGCCCAGACGACCCACCCGCGCCGCTCGAGCGCCGCCCCAGTGCGGAGCGCGATTGCGTCACCGCTGGGGTAGTCGAAGCTGCCCTTCGTCGCGTCGCAGCGGGCGACGCAGCGGCGGAGGTCGGCGACCTGCGCAGGCGTCGGGTCGTCGGTCTTCTCTGCCTTGAAGCGCTCGCAGAAGCAGAAGCGAGAACTGTACCCTCCGTGGACCGACCCCGCGCACGCGCCCCTGTTCGACCGCCCTGCGTGCTGCGCCTGCGAGTGGCCGCAGCCGTCGCGCGCGCAGCGCGCCGTCTTCAGCTCGATCTTCTGCCACGGGCCGCCGTTCTCGCGGCGCCACGAGCCTGGTCCTGGAGGCTGGTCGTCAGCCATCCATCGCCTCGACGGCTGCTAGCACCGCGCATCCCTTGTTCTCGTGTCCTGGTGCGAATGTGCGACCGTACTTGTCGAACACCCACCACGCACCGCTGATCCACTCGATCGTCAGGTCGCGCTCCTTGGCCGTCGCATAGGCGTGGCGCACGCGCCCCTGGCACCTCCGGCAGCGAGATCCGGACGCCGTCGTCTTGTGTCCGCAGACGTCGCACTTCGTCATGCTCAATGCTCCTCGCGCGGTCGCCCGCAAGCATCGCTCGGCTCGTCGCCGTCGGGCCAGTCGTACTCGCACTTCGCGCCGCTGCCGACGAAGGCGTGCGTCGCCTTGACGGCCGACACCAGTTTCGGCTTCGGCCGTCGGAGCGGCCCTCCGCAGAATGGACAGCCGCCACCAGCGATGAGTCCAGGTGGCATCTCACTGGCAGGTGGCAAGATCCCGCACGTGGCGCATTCGGCCAGTTGACTCACGATCCTCTCCGTCCTCTCGCCTTGCGCGCAGGTGCCTGCGCTGTGGTTCGCTGCCGCTCGCGCGCCTGCATCCTGTCGAGCCAGCGCGAGAGCACCAGCGCCCGCGCGTACCAGGCGCAGCACGCCTCGACCTCCTCGACGAAGCCGTGGTCGCCCTCGACGGTCCAGTTGTCGCGGAAGGTGTGCAGCGCAGTGAGGCGCGTCGGCACCGCCTCTGCCTCGGCGTACGTGCGCGCGCTGGTCTTCCCGATCGCGCCTGCGGCGCGCACCTCCTCGCGCACGCGTGCGAGGTAGAGGCGGCAGAAGTCGTGAGATGAGGCTGTCATTTTGGCGACTCCGTGTCAGTGAATACGAACGCCGTTGGATTGTCACTGTAGTAG
>JAGWOC010000061.1 GCA_028872875.1 Chloroflexota bacterium
CGGTATGAGCGGCCGCAGCGGCAGGAGAGGGTGACGGCGCCGCCGCGCACGGCGATCACGTAGCCGCCGCGCACGACCAGCACGGCGCCGTCCTGTGTGCGCGCGCCCAGCCGCTTGCCGCAGCGGCAGACGATCGTCACGTCAGCCCCGCAAGGAACCGCGCGAACGTCTCGTTGGACAGCGCCCCGACGCGATGCTGCCGGAGGTAGGCGACCACCTGCGGCCCCCTGAGTCCCATCAGCCGGTGGATGATCAGCCCGGAGAGCAGGCTCGACCGGTTGAGCCCGGCCGCACAGTGCGAGAGCACCGCGCCGCCGTGCCCGATCGCGCGAATGCAGAAGTCCGCGATGTCGTCCATCCGCTGCATGTCGGGGAGTTGCGGCATATCGAGTACCGCCCAGTGGATGTACGTGAGCTGAGGCGGCGGATTCGCGTCGATCTTGCGGTCGAGGTCCACGATCACGCTCTGCGGCCTGAACGACGGCAGCCGGGCGTAGTCGGTGATGCTGCCCGACTGGTAGAGCTTGCCGGGGATCAGCTCGGTGATGCCGCCGACGGCGCCCTCGTTGGTCATGGGGCATTGCCTGACTGCGTAAACATGCCGCTGGGAGCGCCGTAGTCCGGCGAACCCATCCCGAAGGCCGGCGCCTGCGAGGCGGCGGGCGGAGGCGGCGCCCCCCGGCTGTAGCCCGCGGACATGACAGGCGGCGCGTAGGTCGCGGCGCCCGGCTGCGCCGCGACCTGCGGCTCGAGCTGCGCCAGGTGGTAGGCGATCAGCGCGTCGTAGCCCGGACTCATCGACGGGTCGAACGGCACCGCGTTCGGATTGTACGGCTGGTTGCCCTGCGAGGTGTAGGGCAGCGCCGAGAGGATGTTCTTCTTCACGTCCTCCTGCCGGGTCAGGTCAATCTGGTTGAGCTGGTGGAGGGAGTTGATCAGGTCGAGCGAGTTCTTGATCGCCGCGTCGCGGGCGTCGAGCGCAAGGCGGCCGGAAGTGGTGTTGGCGTTCTGCGTCTCGGCCGCCGCCATCGCCGACTGGTGCTGGTTGTACGGCGACTGCGGGTCGAGCATCCCCGTCGGGTCCGGCGTCCACGGTACTTTCTGTCCCGTCGCCGGGTCGATGTAGACGTACCCCGGCAGCGAGGGGTCGAAGAACACGCCCTCCGGCAGGTTCGACTGCGCCCGCGGCTGCTGGGGGGCACTCGTCTTGCCGGGCGTCTGGCCAAAACCGAACGGGTTGTCCGCTGTCGGTGTCGGTGTCGGCTGTGCCATGTTCTGATCTCCTTCCGTGCCGGTGTCCGGCGGCGTGATGCGGACGCCCCCAAGGATGTCCGAGAGGTACTTCTGCGTCTCGCCGGGCAGCGCACGGTAGAACGTCGCGTCGTCGAGCCCGGCCACATGCGCCGTGTTGCCCGAGCCCCAGTTGTACGACGCCAGCGCCCGCCCGTAGTCGCCGCCGTACTGTTGCAGGGCGCCGACCATCATGCCGGCGGCGTAGTGGAGCGAGGCGATCGGGTCGGTCGGGTCAACGTCCGGATGGACGGCGCCGACGATCTGGGCGATGCCGGTCGCGCCGGAAGCGTTGGTGCCGGTGTAGGGGTTGAGCCCCGACTCCTCCTGCATCTGGCGGACGAAGATCTGGCCGAAGGTGTTGGGGTCGAAGCCCGCCTGCGCGGCGGCGCCAGCGCCGATGGCGTACGCCTGCTGCGCCCAGTAGGCCGGGCTCGTGACCTCCGCCGCCGCCTGGTAGGCGGGCTGGAGCAGGATGTCAATATTCGCCATTTAGCACACCTGTCGCATTGACAGCATGGTAGCGCGGGGCGGACGATGGATGCATGCGCGTCATCGGCCTGGGATTGACCCTTCTCTCGGTGGCACTTGTTGGCTGCACAACGAGGGTGATCATCGCCTTACCCAGCGGCACGCCGACCGCGGCCATCACCGTCGGACAGGCGCAGGCCCTTGAAGCGATGGCGACTGTCGCGGCACAACCTACCGAAACGCCTGCGCAGCCGCGGCAACGTCCTACAGCGATCCCGCCGGCGCCGCCCGCGCCCGCGAGCGCACCGCCGCCCACCGCCGCCCCAGACCGAGTGATGCCACTGCTGCCACCACCACCCGCGCTGACGCCTGACGAGGTGCGCGCCCGCGCCGCCCAGTTCGTCCAGGACAACCCCTATCTCCTCCCCGCCGGCGGGGAGTCCGCCCAGATCCACTGCGGGCCTCCCGTGGATGACCCACTGTCCACCTACCATCCAGACACGCAGCTCTGGTTCATCGATTGTGGGGCTGTTGTCACCTTCAGCAGCGGCAATGAGCCGTACATTCCGTCCCGGCTGGTGGACCTCGGGACGTTCATCGTCGAGGACCGCACGGGGGTCGTTAGACGCTAGCATCGTCACTGGGCCGCCACCGGGACGCTTAGCCCGGTCAACTGCTTCACCTCGGACGCCGCGACGTCCGTGCGCGGCTTGTTTGCCATCCCCCACGCGACGAGCAGGGCGTCGATGTGCGGGTTGTTCGTGCGGAACCTGTCTTTCCCCTGCGTACTGAGGCTCTGCACGTCCTGGTACGCCTGAGCGTCCTGTGGACGCGCGTTCCACTTCTTCGCCTCTGCTGAAAGCGCCGACATGAATTGCGCGTAGGTCTGGAAATTGGCGCCATGCTGTTGCGCCCAGTATCGGACCGCGGCGTCGGCAGCTCCGAAGTAGCCACTGGCGTTGATCGCCTTGAGGTCGTCGGCGTACTGCTGCTGGGCGCCGGTCTTGGTCGCGCCGAAGCCGGTCATCTGGGCGATGTCCGGATGCTGCGCGCGGTAGGCGTCGAGCGCGTCGAAGAGCGCCTGCTGGTCCACCGGGTTACCCGTCTGCTGGTCCACGAGCGCCGGGTCGCGGAAGATCGCGTAGTAGCCGTCAAGCACGTCGTTGCCGGTCGTGGTCTGCGCCTGTCCGGCACGGTCGAAGGCGGCCTGCGCTTCGCGCGTGTGCATGTTGTCGCGCCACTGGATCGGCGTCAGCGTGCCGGCGGCCAGTTTCGTGTCATCCGTCTGCTGTTCGCCCCGGAGCGCCTGCTCCTTCGGCGTCAGGTTGGCGAGCGCCTCCTGCTGCACCTGCGGGTCCTGGTCGATCGTCCGCTGCACACCTGGAGGCGCGGAGTTGAAGTCGGTGTAGCCCGCCTTCTGCGCCTGGGCGTCGCGCGCCGCCTCGGCGTACGCGGGGAAGCCGAGGTTCTGCGCGACCTGCACCGTCGGGTTCGAGAAGTCGTCCGGCTTCTGCACGTACTGTGACGCCTGCACGGGCACGGGGGCGGCGTTGATGAGCCGCTCACGGCCCGAGAGGCCGCCCGCCGAGAATCCGTGCGGGCCATAGCCGAAGCCGAGGGCCGACGTGAGCGGCTTGACGGCCGGCGACTGCGACCCGTAGCCGAACGCCGCCCACGCCTTCGCGGCGTCCTCGGGGTTCTGCTGGGCGAGGTCGGTGATGCTCTTGCCCATCGCCTTCGCAAGCGCCTGGTCCGGCATCAGCGGCACGTTCACGCCGTTGAGCGTCATCGTCAGGAACTTCGGGTCGGCCGGGTTGAAGGACAGCGGCTGCCCGGTGCCCCACTTCATATTGACCGCGGAGCCCAGCCCCCACAACGTCACGCCCATCGATGCGAGCGTCTGGGCGGCAACGATCTGCGCCGGATGGTCGCGGACGTTCGCGATGTTGGCGAGCACGCCGAGCTGCGAGAACATCGCGCGACGGTTCTGCGGCGACGTCATCAGGATGCCCTCGCCCGTCCGCCGCCCCGCCTTCGCTGCGCCGATCGAGGCGCCGGTCGTCGCGTCGGCGGCGCGCCAGGCGCGGCGCTGCACAGCGGCGTCGGTGATGTCCTGCCCGCCGAGCTTGAGGGCGATCAGGTTGCCCTCGCCGATCAGGTTGCGAAGCGGCGTCAGCGTGTTCTGCCAGAGCGTCATCGTCGTGTGCTTGAGCGCGCTCTGGATGGCCGGGTCGAGCCGCCTCAGCCCCGGGACGTACCGGAGCAGCGTGCCGGCGTTCGGGTCGTACTCGAAGCCGGCGCCCGCGACGCCCTGCATCCCGCCCGCGAGCTGCGCCTCGACGGTGTGCGGCAGCATCTCGTCGCTGTAGAGGTCGAGGTGTGGCAGGTGGAGCGCGGCGAGGCTCCGATTGAGCAGGGCCTCCGTGATCGGGACGCCCTGCTGCATCGCGCCGGCGACGCGCAGCGCGACGCCCTTGAGGTCCACGAGGAATGCGCTGTTCCGCATGCGCGCAGCAAGCGTGGACGCCTCCCGTACGACGCCGGCGGGCGGCTCGTACATCTGGTCCACCATGTTGACCGTCTCCGGGTCGGCGTACCAGCCACGGTAGAGCGCGTTGTTGAACGGCACCACGTCCGCCGAGGGCTTCGTCGTACCCCAGCGTTCGAGGATCTCGGCGCGCGCTACGGCGTCGGCGATCGCGGTGTTCGTGCCCTGCAAGCCGGCGTGGATGTACTCCGAGGCCGGCATATCTCTAAGCTTGTATGGCCAGTCCGGCGAGCCATACGCCTGCTGCCAGTCCTTCCACGCGCGCTGCTTCGTGATGCCCTCAGCGCCCTTCGGCCGCGGCAGCGTCTGCGCCGCGCCCCGGTCGCCCATGTCCCAGATTTGCGGCAGGTAGTTGCCCTCGACCGGGTCGGCGTACTTCGGATTCGTCACCACGGCCAGCCTGTAGGCGTCCTGCATCCGCTGCGCCTCGGCGAGCGCCGTCCGCAGCGAGACGGACATGCCCGAGAACTGCTCGGGGTGCGTGACGATCGTGTAGTCGCGCAGGTTCTTGTTGGCGGTGATCTCATCGGCGAGGCGCGCCGGGCCGTGGAATGTGAGGCCGTCGCCCTCCTTGTCGAGCAGGTTCTGGATGATCGGCAGCCATTCCTTCTCCCACGAGCCCGTCACCTGGTCGAGCGCCGCCTGGAGGTTGACCTTCCCCTCGGCCATGACACCGAAGGCGCCCGGGAACGTGCCCTGAATACGCGCGACCACGCGGTCGAAGGAGTTAGCCGTGCGTACGCTCAGCGACTGCACGGTCTGTGCCGTGTTCTCGAACGACTTACGGACGGCGGCCGCGACGGTTGAGTCGGCCCCCAGCGCCGTCGCGCGGTCGGCGATCATCTCGCCCGTGCGGTGCACGTCCTGCTCCGCGGCGGCCTGGTTGGCGAGCCGGCGGTTGAGCGCGTCGAGCGCGTTGCCGCCGACGTCACGGCCGCCGACGTCCGGCGCCCCCGGTTGCGGCTGCTCGGTGCCCATGCGGGCGTCCATCTCCTGCCGCTGCTGCACACGCTGCAAGAAGTCGCCGACAGGATCGCCCGGCTGCGCCTGACGCGGGCCGTTCAGATCCGGCGTGATGCCTTGCGTGAGGTCGGCGCGGCCGCGCGCGGCGACGCGATCGCGGAGCAGTTGGTTGAGGGCCTGTCCGGCCACGTCGGCGCCGCCGGCTCCGGGAGGAACCGATGGCCTGCCTTCGCCGATGCCCTGCACCACCGGCTGCCCGCCCGGGCCGACGTCGGCGAGCGGCCCGGGCCGCGAGAACGTCGCGCGTCCCGGCGCCTGACTCGGCTCGAAATTCGTGATCCAGTCGCCGGGCTTCTCCGGTTCCGGCTGTCCCGCTGGCGGCGCTGGCGGCTGCGCTGGCGGCACGCCGCCCGCACCTCCGCTTGCGGGCACGGGGGCCGTGCTGTCCTTCGCGAGCCAGTCCTGGTACGCCTGGTCGCCCTGTTGCGCGACCGGCGCGGCATCCTTCGCGAAGGCGGCGCCGCGCTCGCTCTCCGGCACATCGCGCCACTTGTCGTAGAAGCCGCGCATCGGGCCTTCCTGCACGCGCGCCACGTCCGTAGGGACGAGCTGCACCTCGAAGGAGAGCCCGCCGTCCGGCGCCTGGAGCTGCATGTGGTAGGCGTGGTAGCCCGGCTGTGCGGGGTCGCTCTCGAGCTTGTTGTCCTCCTGCACGACGTCGAACTGCTGCGCCAGCCGGTCGCGCACGGCCACGAGGTCCGCGGGCGTGTCCACGGCGATGCGCGAGCGCAGGTAGTCCGAGACGCCCGCCGCCCCCCGCTCGTCAGCCTTCTCGACGATGCGCGCGAGGCCGCCGCCCTCCGGGTTGGTGGCCTTGACGTCCGTGCCGAGCGCTGAGTCGCCGCCGACGCTGTCCATGTGGGCGCCCGGCACATCAGCGATCGCCTGCTGGAGCGCCTGGTCAACGGCGGGCTGCTCGGCGACGGAGCGGCCGACGAGTGTCGGCAGGTGGCTGGTGGGCTGGTACGTGGGAGCCTCTGGGCTGGCGGTTGCGGGCGGAGCGGCCTCCGGCACGGCTGCCGGTTCTGCCGGCGGCTGAGCGGCTTCCTGCGGCGGCTGAGGGGCGTCCTCGAAGAGGCCCGGGCCTTCACTCTTCGTGTCCGCGAAGGCCACGCGCTCAGGCGTCAGGCGGGCCAGCGTGCGCGGCACGAAGTTCTCGAGCGCGGGGGCGACGTGCGGAGCGGCGACCTTGAGCCCCTCACCGATCAGCATCGGCGCCGCCTGCTCGCCGAGAATCTTCGCGCCCGTGCCGGGCGAGATGTTGCCCTGCCGCATCTGGTTGATCACGTCGGCGGCGCTGAGCCCCATGCCGGCGAGGCCGAGCTGCCCGACGCCGGGGATGAACATGGCCGGCGCGCCCGCGGCCAGGTTGCCCGCCGTCTCGGCCGGGCCTTGCGCCCACGAGGGGAGCGCCTGGTCGACCGGCGCCGTGACGGGGGCGGTCGCTGGTTTGACGAGGCCCGCCGTGACCTGGAACGGGATGTTGGCGAAGGAGGCGGCGGCCTGGAGGTCGTTCATGTGTGGCGTGCCGTAGTCGCCCTCATACATCGTCGATGCCGCGGCGAGTTGCGGTTGGCCGATCTGCTGCCCGGCCTGCGCGAGCTGCTGGCTTGTCATCGGCGGCGCCTGGTCCGGCACGGAAGAGAAGTCCGGGAACGCGCTATAGCCGGTGTAGTCCCCGGCATCCGCTGGCGGTGCCGGTGCCGGCGGTGCCTGGAACTGGTCGAGCGCGTAGCGCCCCATCGGCTGCGCGGCGATCGCCTGCATGTCGCCCGGGCCGGGTGCGGGCGGTGGCTTCGGCTGCGGCATCGCGTCCGAGACGTCCGGCTCGAAGGCGTCAAGGAGTAGCACGGCTGTATCCCCGATCGTGTAGCGGTGGAAGCGAGCGCGGCATCACGATACCTCGCATAGCTAGAAGCTACTAGTATCGCCAATGAGGTATCTTGATACCGGCTGCGCCGGCAGCACGCTCCCCATCACGGCGTCCACCTCCGACGGGTCGGAGATCTGCCCGGTGGACTGCCAGAGGCCGACGAGCTGCTTGGCGAGGTCGGGGTTCTGCGCCTTGAGCTGGTTCCAGACCGTCGGCGAGACGGACGCGAGCCCCGGCACCTGGCCGGCGTTGAGCGCGCTGATCATCCCCGGCGGCATCATCGCGTTCGACCCGAGCACGCCGCCGAGCTGCTTTGCCGCCGTCTGCTGCGCCGAGGTGTAGGTGCCCGGCTGGTTCGGATTGCTCGAGCCCAGCGGCGCTGTCGCCGAGGACGAGGCCGGCTGCGCCGCGCCCTGGCCGAGCCCCTGGATGCCGTAATCGCCGCCGTGCGCCTGCGCGTAGGCGCCCATGCTGGCCATCCCGAGCGCCGTCGTGAACGCCTGACGCGGTGCGCCGTAGCTCCCGGCGACGGCGCCGCCCGGCAGGATGTCGTTGAAGCGGTAGTCCTGCTGCCGCGCCGCGTCCATGCCGCCCAGCGATGCCGGCGGCTGATAGCCCGTGTTCTGGCGATAGGCGTCGTAGGCCGCGCTGGCGCCCTGCGTCTGGTACATGTGGCTGTACACCTGCGCCGGGTTGGAGTAGCCCGCCGCGGCAAGCTGTTGCAGTCCGCTCGCGAGGTCGCCGCCGGCCGCCATACCGCGCGGCGCGCCCATGCCGGCGCGCGCGACGTCACCGATCGTGATCATGCCGTCGTGGTTCAGGTCGAGCGCCGGATTGTAGTTCGCGCTGCCGATGCGCGAGCCGAACGCCGGCTGATACTGACGCTGGACCGTCTGCTGGAATAGCTGCCCGTTCGCCTCACGCGGGTCGATGAAGGGACGCGCGGGCGGCGGCGGCGTGGCGACGGGACGCGCGACAGGCGGCACGCCCGGATACGCGGCGGGTGGCGTGAGCGTGCCAGTCGGATTCCCGTGGTCAATGTAGGGACGTGGCGGGACCGCCGGCGACATGGTGGCGACGGGCATCCGCTGCGCGCTCGGCGGCGTCATCGGCGCCATCACGCCGAACGGCGCCACAGCGCCGGGAGCGCCCATCGGCTGGCCCGCGTACAGGCCGGCCGGCGCCGGGGCGCGCGTCGGGGCGCGCGTCGCCGTGCCATACGTGTACGCCGTGTAGCCCGAGGCGTAGCCCGGCACGGCAAGCGAGTCGTCCATCGGGTCGGCCTCGCCGTCGGCGTCCACGGTGATCTTCTTCTTGCCGGCGGCGTAGCCCCTTGGCGCGCCGATCGATTCTACCTTGCGCGCCACGCCCGAGGCCGCCTTGCGGGCGATTGCGGTCGTCTGCCCGGGCCGAAGCTTCTTCGACACGCCACCGATCGGCGTCACCTTGACCTTCTCCGGCCCATTCTCGCCGGCGGTGAACACGGGGTTGCCGCGCGTGTCGAAGGCCGCGATCGGGCCGGCGAGCGTCGTCGCACCGGCCGCCTGTCCCGGCGGATGCGAGAAGAACTGCTGCGCCGCCTGCGGGTCGGTGTTGTACGCCTGGTTGATCCGGTCCACCGTGTCCGGGTCGAGCCCGTGCATGCGTCCCTGCGCCAGCTGCGTCGGGTCGGCGCCCGGGTTCGACATGTAGTCCTTGAGCCACTGGCTCCAGAACTGCATCTCCTGGTCGGACGGCACGTTCGACGTGTTGCCCAGGTACTTCGTCAGGAGCGGGTTGCCGAGATGGTACTGCGACTGCGCGGCGTCGGCGGCGACGACGTTGTACGGGTTCGCCGCCCGCTGCATCTCCGAGTCGTACATCTTCTGGCCGAGGTCGGCCTTCGACTGCGCGACCTGCGCTTCCTCCGCCGCCGTCATGTTGTTGAGGCGCATCAATGGCGAGGCAGCGTCGGGTGCCGGATCCATGCCGAACGCCTGCACGGATGGCGTGTCCATCGCAAAAATCTGTTGGTCGCTCCAACCCTGCTGACGCAGGCGGGCGATGCCCTTGATCGTCGCCGCCTGCTGCGACGTCAGGTTAGCCAGGTCCGAGAGCGGCATCCGCGGCCTCCTTCTTCGCCATCGCGTCCCGATAGCGCGGCAGCATCTCCAGCGCCTGCTTCGTGGTCTGCGGGTTGCGGACCATCGTCTCCAGCTTCGCGGCGGCCGCGGGCGCGTCGAGCGCGAGCAGCGAGCGCAGCGTCGTCGGCGTGGTCTTGAAGGGGTACGGCTCCATGTACGCCTGCAACAGCCCCCCCGGCTTCGTCGCCATCTCCAGCAGCTCGCGGATCAACTCGCCGGCGACGCGGTTGGCCACGGGCCCCGAGAGGATCTCGCCCGCGTCCTGGCTCACCCGACGACTCCCGGCGGCGCGGCGGCCGCGGTGGGCGTGCCGCCGTTGCTGAGGACGGGCGCGGGGTTGGCCATGGTGCCCGGGGGCGTCATGCCCGGGCCCTGGTCCGTGCCGCCGGCCATCGGGTTGCCCATCGGCCCACCCATCGGCGCCCCTGCTGGAGGCGGAGGCGGCGCGGCGGGGTACATCGTCTGCATCGCCTGCGTGACGTACTGCTCGACGAGCTGCTCGACGTAGATGGCGAAGCGGCCCGGCTGCATCGGCGTGCCGATCGCCAGCGCCCGCGCGTTGTCCTTGAGCTTGCGTTCCCACTCGAAGTCGGGGTCCTTGACGCCCGCCTCCTCCATGCCCGTCGTCATGCTGATCATGCCGAACTCGATCTGCGAGCGGACGGCCTGCTCGCGCGCCCACTTGGTCGCCGGCGACTCGGCGCCGATCGTCACCCGCAGGGCCACCGGAAGCGCGGCCATCTCCGGCGTGATCTCGCGCGGCGCGGCGACGCGCACCTCGTGCGTGCGGTTCGGCCCCTTCGGCAGGTACGGGACGTACTGCGTCTCGCCGGACTTCGCCCAGGAGGCGAGCAGGTCTTCCAGGATGCGCTTGCGCGCGGCGGCGCGCCGCATCTGGATTGGGGTCATCGTCGTCAGGTAGGCGGTCTGCATCAGCGCCAGGTGCGCCGCCGGCTCACCCGCCGAACCCGAGCCGACCATGAAGTCGTGCGAGCGGTAGCGTTGCGTCTGCTCGTCGATCATCTGCCGCAGCTTCATCATGTCGATCTCGGACGAGGGCTCCATCGTCACCTCGCCCGCGACCGTCGGCTGCGGCCGGCCGTCCTTGCCGACCCGGCTCTTGGCGTCGAGGGTCGGGTCGAGCGGCGCGCCGGCCTGCGTCGGCGCCGGCATGTTCTGGAGCGGCGTCCGCGACGCCTCGTAGATCGCCATCGTCAGGTTGGCGGTGTCCACAATGTTGGAGAGTTCCGCCATGACGAGCTGCCCGAGCACCGGCGGCTTGTAGCGGTCCATCGTGTTGCCGCGCGCCTTCGTATCGCCGGGGACGACGTAGTACGCCGTCGAGCGGCCCGCCATGATCCCCTCGAACGTGAGGAATGGCGACTCGCAGTCCTGACAGGCCGTCTCGCCCTTCATGTGCTCCACGAGCACGTAGACCGTGTCACGGTCGGCGATGCGGGTGTACCGCACCTTGTTCGAGGTGAGGAATTCGGACACGCCCTCCTTGAGCGGGTGGAGGCTGACGCCGAGCGCCAGCATGCCCGTGTCCTTGTTCTCCTTCTGGAGCTTGAAGAAGCAGCCGTCCTCGTCGGCGTGCCAGCCGAAGCCGCCGATCACGTCGAGCACGGGGGCGAGCGGCATGTCGCCGTCCTCCATGCCGATCGCCAACTCGTACGGCTGGTCCTCCCAGCCCCAGAACGTCTCGCGGTCAACGACGCGGCCGCGGTACGTGAAGCCGCCCTCCTTCTCGGCGTCGCTGGTCGCCTGCCGGTACGCCTTCGCGTGGTTGCCGGCCTTCGCGTAGGCGGCGCGGTAGCGGTCGCGCGCCTGACGCGGCACGGCCTGCCGGCGCGTCGTGATGTCCGCGTCGTCGCGGTAGTGGGCGGCGTCCGGCGACAGCTTGCGGCGCGGTGGCGTCTTGCCCTCGTCGTCCGTCCACCAGTCGCAGGTCCCGTCCGCCGACACCGGCGCGCTGACCACGGCGCACGGCGTGCCGTCGCCCCGGAAGAAGGCGCAGTCGTCGCAGTCGTGTCCGTCCTCCTCGTCCGGCTGCTCGGCGTCGTACTCGAGCGCCTCGCGGTCGGCGTAGCCGGCCAGGGCCGTGGACGGGATGCGCTCGATGCAGATGACGGCCGCGCCGTCGCCGAGGATGGCGTCCACCTCGTCCTCCGCGACCTCGATTGGGAAGAGCTGATCGAGCACGGCGTCGAGCGCGTCTTGCAACTTCTGCGCCTTGTCGCGGACGCCCGACTCGGTCGTCTTGACGACGCACTCGATCTCCGTCTCGTTGGCCACGAGGATGTGCTTGCGGTCCTGGATCTCCTGGTCGGGCTCCTGCGACTGCACCGGCGTAAAGGCTTTGTTGTACGCCTCGCCGAGGACGCCGCCGAAGACGCCGAGGCGTCCGTCCATCGCCCGGTCGCGCACGTCGCGCCAGTTGCGGAGCGCCTCGTGCTTGTCGCGGGTGCGCAGCTCCTCGCGGAGCCGCTTGACGTCCTCCGCATCCTTGAGGTCGAGTCCCATCAGTTGCCCCAACAACAGGACAGCCCGCGTCCCCTCTGGTCATGGGGAGCGGGCCGTCGGCCTCTATCGCCGCGAGTGTATCACGGCCTAGCGGCCGTAGTAGACGCGCCCCCCGGGCGTCCGCACCGGCACCGGGTCGGCCTCCCACGCCGCCAGCCCGGCGATCCCGTAGCGCAGGGCGTCCATTGCGTCCGCGTGGTGCTTGATCGGCCGGTCGCCCGCGTACTCGACGCGCGTCAACCGGTCGGTGACGAGGCTGTTGCGGTAGTCCCGGAACTCGTCAATCGTGTACCGGCAGCCGGCGTGGACGGTGTAGCCGTCCGTGTTGAGCCGCTCCGTCACGAGCTGGATGCCCGTGTTGATCTCGCGCATCGCCGGGTGCGCCGTCCAGCCGTGCGCCTGACCGTGCGCCCCCAGCGTCGCCGCCATCGTCTTCTCGTCGCCTGGGACGAATACGCGGAGCGGCTGCCCGGCCCAGCCCGCCCACTCGGCCAGCGTCTGCTCGATCTCGTCGATGCCCACGCCGGGCCGATAGAACTCGGCGTACTGGTGGCAGCGCCCCGACGTGCGCTCGCCCAGCAGCACCATCGCCGTCGGGTTGACGGCGCCCGGGTCGAGGCCGACGGCGGCGCGGCGGCACTCCGCCAGCTGGCAGGGGTCGGCCGGGACGATGTGGCGTCCGGCCGGCGTGTCGAACTGCGGGTAGACGTACGAGGCGTCGCCCTGGATCGCCTCCTGCCACGTGCGCGGCGCGTACTGCCAGATGCCCGCCTGCGTCAGGCTCGACGCCTCGGCGGCGTACCACACGTCATCGCGCCCCGGACGCTGGTCGTAGGGCGCGAAGAACGCGCGCAGCTTGGAGCGCCCGGCGATCGCGTCCTGCCACATCGCCGCGGCGAAGTTGGGGCCGGCGCCGCGCGTGACGATGTGCACGGTGCCGCCGGCGGGCGAGACGGTCGTCTCGACGGCCTGCCAGGTGCGGTCGCCCCACGGCATGCGGGCGAACTCGTCTACGTGGGAGTGGGTGGCGGTCTGGTCGATGGCGACGTTGGGCGTACTGGCGTAACTGACAACAGTGCGCGTATCGTCGGGGCCAGCGCGCAGCTTGAGGCCAACGCTCGTATCGCTGCCTGCCTCATCCTCGAGGGTGGGCAGTCGCATGTACGGTGGCAGGTGATCAAGGCCGAAGCGGACCCAGGCCAACAGCTCACGCGCAGCCTGGCCGCTCCGTGAGAACAGGTGAACACGAGCATTAGGCTGCCCGAATCGAAGTCGCCATCCGTCATACGCGCACTCCAACTCCGAGAAGCCGAGCTTGCCCGCCTTGAGGACGAAGAGCCACGGCTCGCGCTCCATTAGGCGCGAGAGTTCGTCCTGTCCCGCCCAGAGGCGGGCGAACGAGCCCACCTCGCCCGTTTCGCGCCGGACGTACTGCCAGTGGCAGAGCCAGCGGCGGAAGGAGCGGGCGCAGGCCACCAGCTCGGCCGCTTCCGCCGGCGTCGGCACGACGGCGCAGGCGACGGCGGTCACAGAAGCGTGCTCACCGCTCGACCTCGGGCTCGAGCGGCGGCGCCTCGTCCTGCACCGTGATGATGATCGGGGCCGCGCGGTCGCCTACGAGCACATGGCGGTCGCCCAACTTGCCGAGCGTGCGGTCGATCACCGTCTGGAGGGCGCCGAGGTTGGGCGGCTGGCGGTAGACGCGCCGCGTCCCGCGCGCGTCCGTCTCCTCGACGTAGATGCCCTCGACGAGCTCACGCAGGGATGGGCCGACCAGCGGCGCGAGCGCGTCGATGTCGCCCTTGATGCGCTCGATCGAGCCGGCGAGCAGCACCGCTTTCGGTTTGCGGCCGGCGCCTGCGCGGGCGCCGCCGCGTCGCGGGCGCCGCGGATCTGATTGCGCGTCTGCGGATTTCATCCTCACCCTCACCGTAGCTTAGCGCAGCCACATCGCGACGGGCGGCGCGCGCCGCCGCCCGCCACCCGTCCTCCAGCACTGCGCGCTAGACTAGCCCCGCCGCCGACAGCCGCTCGGCGTGCTCGCCGTCCTGCCGCCAGTACGCCTGCGCGGCGCGCAGCACGCCCCCGGCCTGCGCGTCGCTGAGCGCGGCGATGCGGGCCACGAGGCCGCGGCGGTCCGTCACGCCCCACGTGCGGGCCAGGTCGGCGCCCTCAGAGTCGGGCAGGCCCACGGAGTCGTAGACGGCGAGCAGCAGGTCGCGGCGCGCGCCGCCCGCCGCCATATGGCCGTTGAGCGCATCGACGACCAGCGACGCCTCGGCCGACGAGAGCGACAGGTACTCGTACGGCCTGAGGAGGGCGCTCAGACGGTCGGCGAGGTCCGCTGGCGGTGCGTGCGTCCCGTCACGCCAGTTCTGCACCGTCGCCGGCGCCAGGCCGAGGGAGGCGGCGAGGCCGCGCACGCTGTACCCGTGTGCGGCCATCCAGGCGCGGAGGTCATCGGCCGTCATCGGCCCTCCATGTCGCGGCGCTGCGCGCCCCGGCCGTGGTAGTAGCCGAGCCAGTAGTCGCCCATCTGCTCGTCGGTGATCTCGTGCCGCGCCTCGCGCGCCCGCTGCGCCGCGACCTCGTCGAGTGCGAGGTCGGCGCTCTCGAGCGAGCGGCCCTCGGCCTCCATGCGGACGGCCCGCCAGCCGGCCGCGTACCCCCGCTCGTACTCGCTGGTCATGACTGGTGCTCGCCGCAGCATGCCGACACGCGCGGGCGGTCGGTGACGTCCACCAGCGCGCCGCAGTAGTCGCCGCGCTCGTCCCAGTCGAGCCCCTCACTGTCGCGCTCGCTCGGGATATGCATGCAGACGGTGTAGCGGCGGTCGCCGATCCTGATGAGGTCGCCCTGCGCGAGCGGGCTGTTGCCGAGCGGCTTGTGCTGGTGTCCGCACTCCGGGTGGCCGCTGGTAGACTGCTTGCTGGTCATGGGACTCACGCTCCTGTGACTCGCGCCCCGGACGTACCTGCGTCGCGGGGCATCTCTATCTGACACCCCTATTGTACCAGTCCCGTGGTACGCTGTCAAGGGGTTGGCGGATCTGATTGCGCGTCTGCGGATTTCATCCCGAAGAGCCCCACCCCCGCCTGACGCGCCCGCCTGAGGGCGACGCGCTCGAGCGCCGAGCGGACGTACCAGCGCGGTGAGCTGTCCGAGCGCCAGCCGCCGAGCGTCTGCAACGTCGCTTGGTCGCCCGTCTCCTCGATCCAGTGCAACGCCCAGGAATGCCGGAAGAGGTGCGGGTGCAGCCGGATGCCCGCCTTGCGGCCCAGCCGCGAGACGCGGCGCCAGAGCTGGTTGCGGCTGATCCCCAGCACGCCGGCGCCCCGGACGGGCAGGGAGAGCAGGAGCCTGGCCTCGGCGGCGTCCAGCGGCAGTAGGCGCGCCGGGCCACCCTTTTCTGTGCGGACATAGAGATACGCGCCGTCAGCGTCTTCGCGCACGTCGTCTCTGCGCACGTCGCACGCCTCACCCGCCCGCAGGCCGTGGCCAAGCAAGATCAGGGCGCCTTTATCAAGCAGATCGTGCGCGGCCTCCCAGACCTTCTGCGCCTCGATCGGCGTGAGGAAGCGGTGCGCGGGGTCGCGCTTGCGGGGAGCCTGGACGCCGGCCAGCGGGTCGGTGAGCAGCCAGCCGCGCGCGAGGCAGTAGCGGACGAACGTCCGATGGGTCGAGATGATGCCGATGGCCGTGTTCGGCGCGACGGTGGCGCAGCGGTCGTAGAGCAGGTTGCGGATGATGATCGACATGAGCGGCTCGGCTGAGGCGAGCAGCTTGAGGCTGGCGCGCGCGGTGATGATGGACTGGCGCGGGGCGCCGCCCAACTGCCTATCCCGGAGGTACGCCGCGACGGCCTCGGCCGCCGTCGGCAGCCGCTCGTCCATTGCCCTCCGAACGAGCGGCGCGTGGTGGGCCTCCGTGCCATCTGAGCAGAGGCGATGATACGGCGCATCGTTGAACGCGTCCACAGCCACCCGTCAAGTACGGGGAGATACTAGTGAGGATGCGAGGGTACGACGGGGCGGCGAGAGTGCCTAGCGTCCGATGGCACTTGACGCACGATCCGGGCGTCATGGCGCGGAGGAAAACTCCTTGGCGGCACCCTTGACACGTCTACACCGTAGACGTATTATGGGGGCATGACTGAGGACACGAGAGCTGTGGTGCTGATCCGGGTGGATTTCGGCGTGATGCGCGCGATCCGCAAGGCACAAGGCCCGAGAGAGGCGTACAATGACACCCTCCGGCGGCTACTCGGCCTCGAAGAGCGGCGCGAGGCGCAAGGGGCGCCGGGCCGGGTGAACGGCTGAGACGGGCAACAAAAGCGGTTTTTTGTTGCCTCCTCTGATCCAATCACCTGACCTCTGAGCAACTCGCGGACGCACGGACGCCCCCGACCGACGGGGGCGTGTGCGAAGCCAAGCGAACATAGGAGGTTCGGCATGGCCAACGACAGTCTACCCCACGAGACGGCATGCGCCACATGCGGCGGGACGGGCCGCGTCACGCGGCCGGGGACGCTGACGCTCTTCCCGGCGCGCGGCGCCAACCTCTACCGGCACGGGCGCTACGCGACGCAGGGCCCGGTCGGACGCATCGGCGCCGAGCTGACCATCGACTGCACGGACTGCGGCGGCTCGGGCAGCGTGGCGCGCGTCTGCCGGCACTGCGGGGCCGAGAACCTGCCGCCGTATGACGAGGCGGGCTGCGGCCTCTGCGGCTGGGCATGGGAGGGCGCATGAGCATCAATGCCGAACCGAAGCTCGTCACGATCGCGTGCCTGCTTGATCGGCCGAATGAAGCCCGGCACGCCGTGATCGCCGCCGCGGTGCGAATGGGAATGGAGCTGATGGCGCGGCATCCGGAGTACGCGCAGGCGGTCATCGCCGAATACCGGCCGCACAACGCGGCCGACGCCATGCTCATGCCGTCGCTGGCCGATCAGCTCACGAAGATGCTGCCCTTCGCATCCGTCGAGGTGCCGGCATGAGCGACGCGCAGATGTTCTTCGCCGTGTGGTTCGGCGCCGTCGCGGGCTGCGCGACGACGTTCGGCGCGCTCTGGCTCGTGGGCCTCTTCCGCGACTGGCGCTTCACGCGCGACGTGCGCGCCATGCGGCTCGCGCGCGCCCAGCGCAAGCTCGCGCAGCTCCGCGAGCGGCCCCGCATCGACATCCCCGCGAGGTCGCGCTCATGATGTTCCAGACGCTGCATTTCCGCTCCGGGATGGTGGCCCGGGGCTCGTTCGAGGTCGTCGGCGTGATCCCGGACGTCGCGCGCATCAACGCCGCGATCGACGCCGGCGCGCGCCTCTGCCTGGACCTCGGCTGGCGCGGCCGGCCGCGTCTCGTCGCGGTCACGGAGGTCCTGACCCACGACTTCGCACCGCGGCTCCTGCGCGCACGGGCGACGGTGATCGAGAGCTTCGGCGAGCGCCCCAATACGGCGGTCGAGTTCACGTTGTCGCGCGACCAGGCGCGATACCTCATCGAGCAGGCGGAGCGCGTACTCGTCCCGGCGCCCATCGCGTCGGGGCTGCGCGGGAGGCTGTCGCGATGACGACGGCGCTGACGATCTACGAGCTGCCCGAGGGCATCGCCGGCCTCGCCGACGCGGAATGCACGGAGTGCGAGGGACGCAACACCGTCACCGCGGACAACGGGGCCGAGCAGCCGTGCCCGGCGTGCTGTGGCGATATGTTCCTCGCGCTGGAACCGCGCCTGCGCGAGCTGAAGCTCGGCGCCGAGAAGGCCGTGCTCGGGCTCGGCCGGCTCTGGAAGGAACTCGACGCCGAAGCGGCCATGCTCGAGCTGCACGCAAAGGCGATCGCTGACCGCGCGGCCGCGCGCCGGCGCCGCATCGAGGCGCTCAAGCGCTGGCTGCTTCTCGAGCTCGACGCCGCCGGCGTCCAGAAGGTCAAGGACGCCGAGGTCACGGTCTACACGCAGAAGAACCCGGCGTCGCTCGACGTCGTCGACGAGGCGCTCGTCCCGGCGCGGTACAAGCGGGCGCACATCGAGATGCCTCTCGCGGACGTGCCGGTCGAGTGGGTGCCCTACATCAAGCGCACCGACGTCATGAAGTCGGCGATGAACGACGAGCTGCGTGCCGACGGCGTGATCCCGCCCGGGTGCGAGGTCCGCAACGGCTACCACGTGAGAGTGAGGTAGGAGAGATGACCAACCGCAACGGGACGGATGTAATCGACGTGACAGGCCGCGAGGTCGTCGTGCATGAGCAGCCGGGCGCGCTGTTCGCCGGTGAAACGCCTCAAGCCGTCGCGGCGCGGATGCGCGATACGGCGCGCGCGCTCAAGAGCGTGATCGAGAGCGCGCACGGCTCCGACGGCAAGCCGCTGCTGATGACGATCCCCGGCGTCCCCGGCAAATACGTGCGCTGCGAGGGGTGGACAACGCTCGGGTCGATGGTCGGCGTGTTCCCGGTGCTGATCTGGACACGCCCCTGCCCGGACGGCTGGGAGGCGCGCGTGGAGGCGCGCACGATGAGCGGCCAGACAGTCGGCGCCGCCGAGGCGATGTGCACCCGCGAGGAGCGCTCGTGGTCGAAGCGTGATGAGTTCGCGCTGCGGTCGATGGCGCAGACGCGCGCGACCTCGAAGGCCCTCCGGATGCCACTCGGGTTTGTCATGACGCTGGCCGGATACGACGCGACGCCGGCCGAGGAGATGCCGCCCAACCGTGGCAACGCGCCAGCGCCAAGGCCGCGCCAGGCGGCGCAGACGGCCAGCGACCACGGGCCGCGCCAGCGGCTGCGCGAGATCCTCGTCGAGCAGAGGAACACGCTCGGCCCGGAGGGCTTCGGCCAGCTCATGGAGGCGCTCGCGACGTCGTACCCGGCCGCGGCCGCGGAGGAGGGCAAGAGCATCGTCATCAACCGGCTCGAGGACGGACAGGTCGAAGACCTGATCGGCGCGCTGAGCGCGCAGCCCGAGACGGAGGGAGAGCCCGATGGCGACGTGTAGCGGCTGCGGCGCGATGATCGTCTGGCACGAGACGAAGGACGGAAAGCGCGCGCCGTTCGACGCGCTCCAGAAGGAGTGTCCGCGGTGCGGCGGCGCGGGCTGCGAGAAGTGCGAGGGCGGCAAGGTCTGGATCACGCACTTCGCGACGTGCCCGGGGGCCGCAGCCTTCCGGCGCGCGAAGCCCTAGACCCGAATGAGCCCCGCAGGTGCGGTGTAGAGCAGGAGGACGATCGTGACAACGGAGACGGATACGGCCACAGGCGCGAGAGTGATCCTCGTGTTGCCGCGCGGTTGGGTCGTCGTCGGCACGCTCGCGTATGAGGACGACCGCGTCGTGCGCCTCACGGACACCAGCGTGATCCGGCGTTGGGGCACCACAGCGGGGCTCGGCCAGCTCGCGCTGCACGGGCCGCAGCCGGAGACGGTGCTCGACCCGTGCGGCACCGTGCAGGCGCACCCGCAGGCGATCGTCCTGCGCATGGCGTGCGAGGACGCATGGAGCTAAAGGACGCGAGCGCGCCCTACGGCGACGGCTACGGCGACGGCTACGGCGACGGCTACGGCGACGCCGTCGGCGACGGCGACGGCTACGGCGACGGCTACGGCGACGGCGACGGCTA
>JAGWOC010000126.1 GCA_028872875.1 Chloroflexota bacterium
GTCGTGCCGTTGCCCGCGGGCTACCGCAAGGAGGACGTCGTCCCGATCGCGGTCGCCGATCCGGAGTCCAGCTCGCTGCGTCACGTCGCCGTCTATCTTCCGCGCGATCTCCCCGGCCTGGACACCTCGGATCCGCGCGGCGTCACCTTCACGGATCGGAAGCTCGGCAAGACGCTCACGCTGCTGACCCAGATCTCGCACCTGCGGTGCGCGCGCAGTCGTGACGGAGTCCACTTCACCATCGACGAGGCGCCGGCCCTCGCGCCGTCGACGCACCTCGAGGAGTACGGCTGCGAGGATGCGCGGGCCACGCTCATCGACGGCGTGTGGCATATCACCTACGTCGCGGTCTCTCGCGTGGGCGTCACGCCCTGTCTCGCTCTGACGCGCGACTTCCGTGCCTTCGAGAGGTGCGGCGCGCTGTTGTCGCCGGACAACAAGGACGTCGTGCTGTTCCCGTTCCGGAGCGGCGCGGGGTATACGGCGCTCACGCGGCCCATGCCGAGCTCGTTCGGCCACGTGCTCGGGATATGGCTGAGCTTTCCGGATCAGGGGCTCCCGTGGGGTGGCTTCCGACCGTTGGTGCTGCCCCGCGAAGGCTACTGGGACGAGCGGCAGACCGGAGCGGGCACGGTGCCGATGCGATGCGGAACGGGCTGGCTCGAGATCTACCACGGTGTCGATGCCGATCACACCTACGCCTTGGGCGCGGTGCTGCTCAAAGGCGACGATCCGCGCGTGGTCCTCGCGCGAAGTGCCGAGCCGATCCTGCGACCCGAGGCGCCGTACGAGCGGGCAGGGCTGCTGTCGAACGTCGTCTTCACCTGCGGCCACGTGCCGCTGGCTGCGGAAGGCGACCGCATCCGCGTCTACTACGGCGCCGCCGATCTGGTGATCGCGGCCGCCGACCTCAGCGTGCGGGAGGTCCTCGCTTCCCTCCATCCACCCGATCCGTCTTCGGGACACGAGAAGAGGTTCCTCGTCTAGGTCACGGCGCGGCGAGGTCGACGGGCATCCTCAGCAACATCGGCGCGGAGCTCGATCGCGCCGACAGTGCTGACATGCGCGCGAGGGCCTGAGCGCCGACACGGGGCCACGCCGCCTGACGCCCGTAGGCGTACGCCCGCTCCTCGAGCGCTCGCTGCATGGCCGGAGCGCCCAGGATGGCGAGCAGCGCTGCCGCGATCTGCGCGGACGAGCGAAAGTCCACGAGGACGCCCCGGCCGTCGCCGAGCGCCTCGCGCGCGTGGAGGTAGCGCGTGGAGACGATCGCGCACCCCGCGCCCAGCGCGTACGCAAGGGTCCCGCTGGTGATCTGGTCCGGGTCGAGGTAGGGCGTCACGTACACGTCGGAGGCGCGCAGCAGCTCGACGATCGCATCGCGCGTGAGGTACTCGTCGACGAAGCGAACGTTCCGCTCGAGGCCCCGCTCCGCGACCCGGCGCACGAGCTCCCCGCGATACGCCTCGCCGTCGCGGCGGACCAGCTCCGGATGCGTCTGGCCGGCGACGACGTAGAGGACGTCCGGGTGGCGCCGGGCGACGGCGGCGATCGCCTCGACCGCGTACTCGAGGCCTTTGCGCGGATCCACCAGCCCGAACGTCGAGACCACCGTGCGACCGGCCAGGCCGAGACGCTCCTTCGCGGCATTCCTCCCCCCGGGCATCCGCGGGACAGGGGGTGCGCCGTGCGGGATGACCGTGACGGGATGGTCGATCCCGTAGTCGTCGTGCAAGAGACGGCGCGCCGTCGCGGACATGACGACGACGGCCGAGCTCAGCCGCGCGATCCGTCGCACGGCGTCCCGCATCCAGACCGCGGGTCTCGGCAGCACGGTGTGCAAGGTCGTCACCGAGGGCACGCGAAGGTCTTCGAGGAACCCCGCGAGATGGTCGGCGTGCGTCGATCCGTCATCGCTGCCGTAGAGCCCGAACTCGTGCTGGACGTTCACGACGTCCGCGCCCCAGCGCATGGCGAGGGCCGCCGCCTGCCGGAAGCTCGCCGCGTCGTGCTGCCGGACCCGCGCGATCAGGGTGGCGTCGTACGGGCGGCGCGAGCCGGGCTCGTCGATCGCCAGGACCCCCGTCGTGGTCGTGGGATCGCTCGCCTCGACCGCGTCGCGGAGGTCCTTGGCGAACGTGGCGATGCCGCAGCGTCGGGGGACCCACGTGCTGAGGAACGCGATGCGCAGAGGCCGCCCGCGTCGATCCACTCGTCGCGCCTCCCCCGGGCACGCACGCCTGCCTCGCGCGGT
This sequence comes from Chloroflexota bacterium, assembly GCA_028872875.1. GTDB lineage: Bacteria > Chloroflexota > Dehalococcoidia > DSTF01 > JACRBR01 > JADMII01. Next base: position 2,255 of record JAGWOC010000126.1, read on the forward strand.
GCGCTCCAGGAGGCTACGGATCGGGTCGCGGCCGGCGCATGACGAACCCGTCATCCGCTGCGGGACCATCCAGCGAGCTATCGCTCATCGGGCTGCGCCCGGGCCCGCGCGGTCCAGCGCGGTCTACGGGCGCGGCGCGGGCAACACGTAGACGAGCACAACGACGTAGAACGCGGCCGCCGCCGCGACGGTCAAGAGGTGGAAGACCTCGTGGTACCCGAAGATGCGCGGCCAGAGATCGGGCCACCTCCGCGCGTAGAGCAGCGCACCCGCGGAGTAGAGGGCGCCGCCGGCCACGAGGAGTGCGATGGCGGGCCACGGGAGCGCGGTCGGGAGCTGTCCGAAAGCCGCGAGCGCGATCCAGCCCATCGCCACGTACAGGCCGGCGCGCGTGCCTCGGCGCAGCTGCACGCCGGCCACGGCGGCCGCGACCCCGAAGAGCGCCGCAGCCCACACCGCCGCCAGGATGCCGATCCGCCACCACCCCGCGAGCATGTTGAACGCCAGGGGCGTGTAGGTCGCCGCGATCAGCACGAAGATGTTCGCGTGATCCATCCGCCGCAGGATCGCCCTGCGGACCGGCGCCCACGTACGCAGGTGGTAGAAGGCGCTGACGGCGAAGAGCAGGGTCAGGCCGACGCCGTAGATGAGCATCGATAGCTGCCGCGGCCGATCGCCGCTCGACAGCGCGACGAGATACGCGCCACCCACCGCGGCGACGAGCGCGGCGCCTGCGTGCAGGTAGCCGCGCAACAGCGGGCGCGCATTCGACGTGCTCACAGGTGCGCCGATGTCACTCAGCGCGCGAGTCCGGAGGTCACCTGCCCAGAAGGATCAGGACACCCGCAACGAGGGCGAGCAGGGCGACCACGACGCTGAGGCCTCCGATGGAGACGATGCCCAGCCCGAGGATACCCACGACGATCAGATAGATCGCCAGCACGAGCATGCCCAGGTGCTTGGTGATGTTCATCGGGTCCCTCCTTCGCGCTCACCCGCCGGCGGGATCGCCGCCTGCGCATCGGCGAGCGGCAATGCCAGTGCAAAGACGCTGCCCGCCTCGGTGCTGCGCTCGAGCCAGAGCCGCCCGCCGTGGCGCTCGGCCAGGAGCCGGCTGATGTGGAGGCCGAGCCCGGTGCCGGACCCCGAACGCGTTCGGCTCGAGCGGTAGTACGGCTCGAAGATCCGCTCGTGCTCGTCCGCGGGCACGCCCACGCCGCGGTCCTCGACGCGGAGCTGG
>JAGWOC010000127.1 GCA_028872875.1 Chloroflexota bacterium
GGGCGTACCGGAGGGCGCTGCCCATGGGGCTCTTGGGTGCGTGTTGATCCTTTCGCTCGACGAGCCAGCCGTGCAGGCGGTCCATGATTGTTACCGGGCACCCTGGATGGCGGGGAGCGGATCCGGCTTGATGACGGGCCGCCAATAGGCGTTGGCTCGGATGGCGGCCCGCCACGTGGGCGTCGAGATCAGTCGTCGCGGTTGAGGGCGACTACGCGGGCGACGGCGTCACGCTCGACGAGCTTGCGCTTGCGTCTGGCGGCTTCGCGGAGGGCGGCGGTGGCGACTCGGTCGATGTCGCGCAGGGAGCCGAGGGCGGCCTCGTGGATCATGGCGGTGGCGTCAGAGGTGAAGAGGTCGCGGTCGCAGCCGACCTTGGCGAGGCGCATACGGAAGTACTCGCCGGTGTCCTCCGGGGAGAGTGCGTCGATGGTGAAGCGCCGATGGAGGCGCGAGTAGAGGGACCGGTTGCGACGCAGAGCCAGCCGATCATCGAGCTCGGGGAGGCCAACGAGCACGAGGGAGAGGAGCGCGCGGCTGTCCCACTGGTAATTGAGCAAGATATGCAGGTGGTCGAGCATGTCCTGGTGCAGGAGGTGGGCTTCGTCGAGGAGAAAGACTGGGTGGACGCGGTCGCGTCCGAGATCCTCGACATGGCGTGAGACGCCGAAGAAGACAGCGGCGGCGCTGGCGGAGGTGGGGAGGCCGAGCGCGAGGCAAAGCTGGCGGTAGAAGTCGCGGCGGCCGAGCGTGGCGTTATGGCAGTAAGTGAGGCGGAAACCGGCGGTCGGCAGTCTGTGGCGAAGCGCGCGCAGGACGCAGGTCTTGCCGACGCCCGGCTCGCCGGTGAGCGTGACGGACGCGCGATCGTCGAGCGCCTCGACCAGGTCTTCGACGAGCGCCTGCTTCGACGGCGGTAGCCAGAGGTCCTCGTCGGCGATCTCCTTCGAGAACGGGGCTTGGCGAAGCTCGAAATGGGTGAGATAGGCGGCGCTCATCAGAAGAGCTCCTCGTCGTCGACGTGGTGGGCCGGGGCGCGACCGGTGGCGCGATCGAGCAGCGCCTTGGGCGGATCGAACGCGACGGCGGTGGCCGGGGCGTCGGCGGGCACGCGGACGACGGCGCGTTTACGCCGAGCATTGCGGATGGGATCGACGAGGCGGAGCCAGAGACGCTTGCCCTCGTGCTCGATCCAAGGCGGCTCAGTGGACTCGACGAGGCAGCGCGCGACGGTGACGAGGCGGCCGGCGAGGAAGCCCTGGTCGGTCTCCCAGTCGGCGCCGTCGAGGGGGAGCGTGCTGTCGCGGCGGACGCGGCGGCGGACCCTGACGGTGAGGGCATTTCTGAGCATGGTCTCGTCGATGGGCTCGGCGGGTCTGTCGGCGGCCTCGTACACGGCTGCGGGCGAGCGGCCGACAAGCGAGGCGTGGGCGGCGACGTGGTAGTGCTGGTCGAGGAAGGCCCACAGGCGGACGTTTACGTCATGGAGCGAGGCGACCTGGCCCAGGAAGTCGAGGCAGCCCTCACGCAGGGTGCGCCAGAAGCGCTCCATCTTGCCGCGGGCTTGCGGGTCGTACGGACGGGCGTGCAGGAGCGAGACTCCGAGGCGCGCGCAGGCGGTGCTCAGGATGTCGCCGCGGTACGTGGAGCCATTGTCCAGGTAGAGGGCGTCGGGCGCGCCGTGCTTGCGGGTGGCGCGGACGAGGAGCCCGAGCATATCGGTCTCCATCTCGGTGTGGTGAGCTTCGAGCGCGACGACGTAGCGGGAGGCGTCGTCGAGCAGAGCGTGGATGCGCAGCGGTCGGGTGCTGCCGCCGACGAGGAGCGCAGGCCCGTGACAGACGTCGCCGTGCCACAAGGCACCGGGCCGCTCGGCTTGCCAGCGCAGCCGCGCCTTGCCGCTGGGGCCGTCGCGCAGTGGGATCCTGTCGAGGCCGTGCTCGGCGTAGAGCCGGCGCACGGTGGTGTCCGAGACGGCGTCGGCCGCGACGCGTCCGTCGGCGACGAGGGTGCGGAGAATGGTCGGCACCGTCGCGAACGGGTACTCGCGGCGAATGTCGAGCAGGAGCTGGCGCTGCTCGGGCGTGAGCGCCTGGGCGCGGCCCCGGTCGCTGCGCGGTGTGGGGCGCAGCGCCTCGAGCCCGCCGTCCCGGTAGGCGTAGTACCAGCGCTCGAGCGTGCGGAAACCGTACGTCCGCGTGTGGTCGGCGTCGGGGGCGCGCCACCTCTGCGTGGTCAGCGCGAGTAGCTCCCGCCGCAGCTCGCCGCGATCCATCTCGCGTCGGGTGAGGCCGCCAACGATTTCGCTGCGGAAGATCGCGACCGCTTCGGCATGGTCCTTCGGGGCCAGGGTCATCGTGGTCCTTTCCGCGCCGCGTGTTTGCGGCGCAGGGACACCGATGCCTCGACCTCGCATCCGCGGGGAGGGATCGTGCTGGGTGGGGCCGCCGTCTCGTCGCTGTCGTCCTCGCTGACCGTCAGGCGGCGCGCGCGGCGCCCAGAAACGCGCGTGCCGGCACGGGCAAGCTCGCCTCCGTCGGCGCCGCGTGCGCCGATACGGCGATGGCGATCTGCGCGGCGGCCTTCCGTGCGTCGCACCCGTCTGGCGGGCGCCGGAGTCGACCGAAGAGCCGTCGCGCGACGACGGCGACGACCCAGCGACGCAGCGACATCCAACGTGTGGTCGCGCACGCGCCGACGATCCGCCAAGGGCTCGTGCTGCGGCGGACCTCTCGCTCGGGCAACCGACCGACCCCGAACAAGGCGAGCGCCCACGCCACGGCGCTGATCGTGTAAAGCCGGCTGGTCGCCGCTTCTCGCGGCGCGACCGTCACCACGACACCACAGGGCTGACATCGGTACCGCCGGACGCGCAGGACGACGATCTCAGGCGGCGCGCCCGGGCTGGCGGGTCCGCGAAACTGGCGCTCGCGTGATCCGTGACCGTGTAGGCCCCGCGGCCGCCCCGCGGGGCTGCCGGCCGCCCCACAAGCCGGGCAGCGGCCAGGCCGGAGCGCCTCCACGGACGGCGGCGACGTCCGCCACCTCTTGATATCTACGCCGCTTCGAACGATTGATCTGGGGGCTCCGCGTCTGCGCATGGATGAACGGCCGCGGGGCCTCGACCGGGGGGACGCGGCAACGTCCCTCCGGTCACCTATTTCTGACCCGCTCCGCCGCCATCGCCCCCACGACCGGGCCGGATCCCTATCCCGCCTCCCGCGGCGCCTCAACGGGCATGCCAACGGCGGTCATCGCACCGTCCCCGCCCGCGTCGCCGTCATCCAGCTAGATCGAAATCTGCCTCCGGCGCGCCATCAGGAACGCCCGCTAACAGGAAGCAGCTCCGAAAATCTAGGTGGTCACCTCCCTACCGCACAGAGGACCGGGCATTCTGTAGGAAGTGCCGTCA
>JAGWOC010000128.1 GCA_028872875.1 Chloroflexota bacterium
CTGGCCGCTGTGGCTGCCGCTGGCCGTGATTGGCGCCCTGGCGCTGGCGCTCGCGGGCGGCGGCAGGCTTGCGTGGGACTTCGGGATGGCGGACCTGCCGGAGCCGGCGCGGCTCTGGCGCAAGACGCAGCGCCTGGCGCGCTGGAGCAGGGCGGGGGCGCCGGTCTCGGAGACGCCGCGCGAGTTCGCCGCGCGGCTCCAGCGCGACATCGGCGGCATCGCACCCGTCTCCGACCTGGCCGACGCGTACGAGCGGAGCACCTTCGGCCGCAAGGAGCTGGCGGCGGGCGAGGGCGACCGCCTCGACGCCGCGTGGCGCGCCGTGCGCAACCGGCTCCTCGCGCGCCTCCTCCGCCGCCGGTGAGGGGCCGCGGGTGGCACACGCCCATCCTGTGATGAGCCTCATCAAGATCGGCTCCAAACCCACTGTTGTTGGTCAGTGAATCTGTCACCTCAAGTGGCCAGTGATGTTGTCGCCGTCCCTTTCCAGGGTTGCCGCCACGGGTGGTCCGCGGCTGGCTCACCTCCCACCTCCCCCTCCTGTCTCCCGCTCCCCACCCCGGTTGACCCTCCCCACTCCCGGGAGTTAGTGTACACCTGACACTAAGTCGTCCCGGGAAGCGAGGTCCCATGCCACAGCGGTTCGATTACATCGTCGTCGGGTCCGGCATCGCCGGGCTGTACGCGGCCCTGCTGGCCCGCCGGCACGGCAGCGTCTGCGTGCTCACCAAGGGCAGCATCGACGAGTGCAACACCAAGTACGCGCAGGGCGGCATCGCCGCCGCCGTCGGGCGCGACGACGGCCCGGAGCTGCATCTGCAGGACACCATCGCGGCCGGCGCCGGTCTCGTCGACGTCGACGCGGCGCGCATCCTCGTCGAAGCGGCGGCGGACCGCATCCACGACCTGGTCGACTTCGGCGTGCCGTTCGACTCGAGCGACGGCGAGGTGGCGCTGGGCCGCGAGGCCGCGCACAGCCGGAGCCGCATCCTGCACGCGGGCGGCGACTCGACGGGCGCGCACATCGAGCTGTCGCTGAGCGCGCTGGCGCGCATGTCGCGCATCACGATCAAGGAGTACGTGCAGGTCGAGCAGATCGTGGTCGAAGGGGGCCGCGCGGCCGGACTGATGGCGCTCGACACGCGGACGAGCGCGACGGAGCGCTTCGACGCCGGCGCGATCGTGCTGGCGACGGGCGGCTGCGGCCAGCTCTTCCGCGTCAGCACGAACCCTGACGTCACGACGGGCGACGGCATCGCGCTGGCCTACCGCGCGGGGGCCGAGGTGCAGGACATGGAGTTCATCCAGTTCCACCCGACGGCGCTCAAGATCCCCGGCGTGCCGATCTTTCTCATCTCCGAGGCGGTGCGGGGTGAGGGCGGGGTGCTGCGCAACGCGGCGGGCGAGCGCTTCATGCCACGCTACAGCGAGCAGGCGGAGCTGGCGCCGCGCGACGTCGTGGCGCGGTCGATCGTCAGCGAGATGGCGGCGACGGGGACGGACCGCGTCTTCCTCGACGTCACCCACCTCGCGGCATCGCGGATCACCGCACGCTTCCCGCAAATCTACCGCTACTGCCTGGACCACGGCGTCGACATGACGACGCAGCCGATCCCCGTCTCGCCGGCCGCCCACTACCTGATGGGCGGCGTGCGCACGAACACCTGGGGCGAGACGACGCTCGCGGGGCTGTACGCCTGCGGCGAGGTCGCCTGCACCGGCGTCCACGGCGCCAACCGCCTCGCCAGCAACTCGCTGCTCGAAACGGTCGTCTTCGCGAAGCGCGTGGTCGAGCGCACGCTGGCGGGCGACGGCGGGCCCGCGCCGCCGACGGACGGCGCGCGCGACCTGGCGCCGCTGGCGCACGAGGGCGCGGGGACCCCCGACCGGCCGTCGCTGCAGGCGCTGATGTGGGATACGGTAGGGATCGTACGCGACGGCCCCGGGCTGCGGCGGGCAACGCACCAGCTCGCGGCATGGCGCGCCGGGCTGCCGGCGCCGCACGACCGGCCGTCGCACGAGCTGGCGAACATGCTGCTCGCCGGCCGGCTGATGGCGGAGGCGGCGCTGGTGCGCGAGGAGAGCCGGGGCGCGCACTATCGCACGGACTTCCCCGAGCCGCGCGAGGAGTGGCGGCGGCACGTCGTGTTTCGGCGCGAGAGCCCGCATGCCGCGTGAGTGTACGATGCGCCGTGCGTGATGACGCACGCTCATGCAGTGGACGATGCACGATGAACGCAAGCCCGGGCACTCCGCGATGAACGCTCCGCTCCCGCCGCCCCGGCGGATCATCGATGCCGCGGTGATGGCCGCGCTCGAGGAGGACGGCGCCTTCGACGACGTGACGACGCGCGCGCTGGTGCCGCCGGACCAGTGGGGGCGCGGCGCCTTCGTCGCGAAGGAGGCCGGCGTGGTCTGCGGGCTGCCGGTCGCCGCGGCCGCGATGACCGCGCTCGACGCCGAGATCGCGTTCTATCCGCTCGTCGCCGACGGGGCGCGCGTCGAGGCGGGCGCCGAGCTGGCGGAGGTCGAGGGGCCGTTGGCGGCGATCCTGGCGGCCGAGCGGGTAGCGTTGAACTTCCTGCAGCGTATGTCCGGCATCGCCACGCTGACGGACGCCTACGCGCGCGCGGTCGCCGGCACGCGGGCGCGCATCCTCGACACGCGCAAGACGACGCCGGGGCTGCGGCGCCTGGAGCGCTACGCGGTGCGCTGCGGCGGTGGCCAGAACCATCGCTCCGGGCTGTCGTCGGCCGTGCTCATCAAGGACAACCACATCACGGCGGCGCGGGCGCGCGGCGCGGGCGGCCTCGGCGCGATCGTCGCGCAGGCGCGGGCCGCCGCACCCCACACGATGCGCGTCGAGGTCGAGGTGTCGTCGCCGGAGGACGCGGCTGAGGCGCTCGAAGGGCAGCCGGACATCATCCTGCTCGACAACATGGGCGTCGACGACCTGCGGCGGGCCGTCGAGATCGTCGGCGGTCACGCGCTGACGGAGGCGTCGGGCGGCGTCACGCTGGAGGATGCGCGCGCGGTCGCGGAGACGGGCGTCGATTACATCTCCGTCGGGCGGCTGACGCACTCGGCGCCGGCGCTCGACATCAGTCTCGACGCCGGCGAGGCCTGATGTCGCAGATCGTCATCGTCTCGGGGCCGCCGGGAAGCGGCAAGAGCAGCGTGTGCGAGTCGCTGTGCGCGCGCTACGACCGGACGGTGCACCTGGAGACGGACCAGCTCTACGCCGCGATCCGCATGGGCTTCATCAAGCCGTGGCTGCCGGCGAGCGACCGCCAGAACCGCATGGTGACGCGCGCGGCCGCACGGGCGGCGGTGGCGTACGCGCAGGAGCTGTACGCGGTGT
>JAGWOC010000129.1 GCA_028872875.1 Chloroflexota bacterium
TGGCGCGTCGGCCAGCACATGTCGATCGTCGGCCGCAACGGGTCGGGCAAGTCGATGCTCGCGAGCCGCTTGCTCTCCCAACGCCGCTGGCGGATCCTCATACGGACGAAGCCGGATGACATCGAGTACCCGGACGCCCTCGTGGTGTCCACGGCGGCGGAGCTGATGGCGCGCCGCGACGTCGACGCCTTCGTCCTCGACCCGGAGTACGAGCGGCAGCCCGAGGAGATCTGGCAGACGCTGGAGTACGCCTACCGGACGGAGCACTGGTGCGTCTACATCGACGAGCTGCTGATCGTCGACAAGCAGATGGCGCTCACGCCGGCGATCGACAAGCTCCTGACGCAGGGCCGGTCCAAGGGCATTTCTGTCGTGGTGGGGATGCAGAGGCCCGCGCAGGTCTCCCGATTCGCGCTCTCCGAGAGCATGCACGTGATCTCGTTTGCGCTCGAACGGCGCGACGCGAAGATCATCGGCGAGGCGTGCGGCGACCGGATGCAGCGCGTCGTCGAGGACCTCGGGCGCTACGAGTTCGCCTGGCGGGAGAGCGTCTCACGGCGGATCTGGACCGGGCGCCTCGACATCAAGACGGGCCGGCTGGTGGCGACGTGACGATGTTTCGCCCCGGAGAGGGCAAGCCGCCGCTGCGCGAGCCGCCGATGATCTGGCTGACAACGCCCTGCTGCGGCTGGTGCATGCGCCACCGTGACCGGCAGCGCTGGACGCTCATCTGTCCGAACTGCGACCAGCCCTGGATCGTCGAGTCGGGGCGCCACGCCGGACGCCGGCGGGTCACCCTCACCCAGGGTGCGAGGCTGGGCCGTGGCTGAGCCTGTCTACCGGTTCAAATGCCCGTTATGCTTCCGCGTGGCGCGGCTCTACTACCGGCACCAGCGGCCGCTCCCCACCTGTGCCGGCGGCGGCCCCGGCGGCCCGCATCCAGTGACACTACTCGTGTGCGAGCGGTACGACATCTACCGGGAGATGTTCGATCTCTTCCAGCACGGCGCCTGGCTGCGTAAGCCCGTGATCCATACGCGCAACTGGTGGCGCTTCCCCGTCGAGCGGCCGGGCGAGCGCGTCGAGGACATCGGAGAGACCTGGACGAGCTGAGCGTCTTGACAGATCCCCCCGGCCCTTTCTAGACATAAAGCATGGAAGGGCACTTTCACCATGACGCCGTGGAGATCGTCTTCATCGGCCTTTCCGCACTTCTCGTCTTCAACCTGATCCGGATCGTCGCGGCGCAGCTTGCCAAAGGCCCTGGCCTGATCGGCCAGATCGGGCTCGCGGCGGGCGGCCTCGCCACCTAGGAGGACAGCATGGCTATCGCCCCGAACGTCCAGACGCCGATCCCGCAGGCGGCGATCAGCGGCCAGCAGCAGGGGCGCATCCCGTTCCGCCGCGCCACCTACGAACGCGGCCAGCCGATGGATGGCGACACGGTGACGCCGGGCGCCGCCCAACAGATCCTCCAGCACACGGTCGTCGGCGACGGCTACATGTACGCGATCATCGACCGTGTTGTGGCCAACGCCAGCGGCAACGCCGCCGCGGTGGCCTACGCCGAGGACGCGCCCTGGAGCTTCTTCCAGCGCGTCCAGCTCAACGACGTGAGCGGCGACCTGATCAACCTCTCGGGCTTCGAGCTCTACCTGTCCAACCTACTGCAAGGACAGTTCGCGGTGTTCCTGCCGGACTCGGTGGCGCACAGCTCCCTCTTCACGCTCACCAGCGGTGCTGTCGGCACGGGCGGCTCGTACGCCTTCAGCGTGCGCTACCCGGTCGGCCTCAACCACCGCGACCTCGTGGGCATCGCGGCCAATCAGAGCCAGACGATCAAGTACACGCTCACCGAGACCGTGGCGCCGTCCACGAACATCTACACGACGGCGCCGACGACGGTCCCGCAGGCGGCGATCACCCGCGCCTACGTCAACTACGCCGTGCCGAACACGACCTCGGCGACGGGCGTGCCGCAGGACGTGATCCCGCCGAGCTGGGGGATCATCCACCGGCTGTCGAGCGCATCGCTCGACGTGCCGAACGGCGGCAGCGTCGTGCGCCACAACCTGCGCCAGGTCGGCCAGACGATCCGCGGCCTCGTGCTCATCTTCCGCTCGAACGGCTCGCGCGCGACGGCGGAGACGAACAACCCGACGAACATCCAGCTCATCGCGGGCAGCGCCACCATCTTCAACCTCGACTGGTTCACGCTCAAGGAGATGGCGTTCCGGCGCTACGGCGTCGACATGCCGAACGGCGTGCTGCCGCTCGACTGGATCCACGACTTCCGCGAGAAGGCCGGCGACGAGGTGGGCGACGACTACCTGCACACGCGCGACCTCACCTCGCTGTACCTGAACATCACGTACCCGGCGGGGTTCGGGTCGACGAACAACAGCCTGACGGCGATCACCGACGAGCTGCTCAATGTCGCGTAGGGAGTCCAGATGCACCCGATGATCGCTGACCGTATCGGCCGCCCCGACCTCGCCGCGCAGTCGCTCTACGGGCCGCCGACGGGCACGGACACGGGCGGCTCGGTGGGGATCTCCGGGTCCCTCGGCGTCAGCGCGGCCGGGACGACCGGCCTCGTGCTGCTGCTGATCGTCGCGGCGGGCTTGACAGCGTTCAGTTGGTGGACACGGAGGTAGACATGCGCATTCACTGGGGGGCGTTCGCGGTGGGCGTCGCGCTCGGCGGCCTCGCGGCGTTCTGGATGAAGAAGCCGAAGGCGGGAGGGTAGGCGATGAACATGGAGATGGCGCTGGCGCTGATCATCGGCGCCCTGATCGGCTACTACGTCGTCGGCCACTACATGGTCGCGGGCAAGCCAGCATGACGCAGCAGAGGTTGCGGCTGCTGATCGCCGGCGTGGTCGCGCTGATCGCCCTGATCGGCGCGATCGTGATCGGCGTGCTGCACGACACGGAGCCGACGTCCGTGACGGTGGCGCTCAGCGCCGCCCTGGCATTCCTCTTCGGCACGCTGACCAACGGCTCGGGGACGGGCGCGCCGCCGAAGGCATGAACGCGCTCGGCGTAGCGCTGATCGGCTTCGGCGTGCTGCTGCTCTACTGGCTCTACGTCGAGCCGCACACGGCGCCAGCGACGGCGCCCTCGGGACCGCCTTCCGCGTACGGGCCTGTACCGGGAGCGCCGAGCCCCTTCGGATCGGTGGCGTGATGGACGACACGAGCAGGCCAACGCCGAAGCCGGCGCCGGTGCCGAAACCACAGGCACCGAAGCCGGCACCGAAGCCGAGAGCCGAGGCCGAAACGCCGCCGGCGCCGAGGCCAGAGCCAGCGGGGCAGATGCCAGGCGAGACGGG
>JAGWOC010000007.1 GCA_028872875.1 Chloroflexota bacterium
AAGAAGCCGCTCGACAAGGTGATCCCGGTGCGTCTCGCCACGGCGCACTGGGACGCGTTGTACCGCGAAGCCCGGGAACTTGGAATCGGGCCAACGACCCTCGCGCGCATGTGGATCCTGGAGAAGCTACGCGGCCTGCCCGCCCGCGCGCCGGGGCCGGCCGCCCGCCGCACGCCCGCGCGCAAGCCCGCACCGAAGCGGCGCCGTTCGGCCTGAACGCGTGACACAGACGGTGCGCCGGTCCTACCATGTAGGGTGACGGGGCATCGTGCCCCTCGGCACGCGAAGGGAGCTGTGACATGCGCAGGGTAGCCGTCGCCGGCGCGGGGATGACCCGCTTTGGCAAGTGGATGGACAAGAGCCTGAAGGATCTCGGGCGCGAAGCGGTCGACGCGGCGATGAAGGATGCGGGCGTCGACAAGCCGCAGATCGAGGCGGCGATCGTCGGCAACGCCACCGCCGGGCTGATCACGGGGCAGGAGATGATCCGGGGCCAGGTGATCCTGCGCGACATGGGCTTCGGCGGCATCCCGATCATCAACACCGAGAACGCCTGCGCCAGCTCCTCGACCGCGTTCCACCTGGCGTGGATGTACGTGGCGTCGGGCATGTACGACTGCGTGCTCGCGCTCGGCGTCGAGAAGCTCTACCACGAGGACAAGCGGCGCTCGTTCCAGGCGATCGGCTCGGCCGTCGATGTGCAGGCGATCCAGGAGCTGATGAAGCAGACCGCCGCCCGCGGCCGCGACGACGCGGAGAAGGCGAAGGCATCGAGCGGCGGCGCCGGCGAGAGCCGCTCGATGTTCATGGACTTCTACGCCGCCGGCGCCCGCGAGCACATGAAGCGCTACGGGACGACGGCGATGCAGTTCGCGAAGGTCGCCGTCAAGAGCCACAAGAACGCGTCGCTCAACCCCTACGCGCAGTACCGCGAGCAGTACACGGTCGAAGACATCCTCAACTCGCCGATGGTCGCCGAACCGCTGACGCGCCTGATGTGCTCGCCGATCGGCGACGGTGCGGCGGCACTCGTCCTCTGCTCGGAGGAGAAGGCGCGGCAACTGACGACGAAGCCCGTCTGGGTGACGGCGTCGGTGCTGGGCTCGGGCAAGGACCGCGCCCCCGGCGAGCCCGGCGTCACGACGCGTGTCGCGAACAAGGCGTACGCCATGGCCGGCGTCGGCCCGGAAGACATCGACGTCATCGAGCTGCACGACGCGTCGGCGCCGGCGGAGCTGATGGAGTACGAAGAGCTGGGGCTGTGCAAGGTCGGCGAGGGCGGCAGGCTGGTCGAAGAGGGCGTCACGGAGATCACCGGCAAGATCCCGGTCAACCCGAGCGGCGGCCTGCTCTCGAAGGGCCACCCGATCGGCGCCACCGGCTGCGCGCAACTGACGGAGATCGTCTGGCAGCTCCGCGGCGAGGCCGGCGACCGCCAGGTGAAGGGCGGCAACGCGAAGATCGGCCTCACGCAGAACGGCGGCGGCATGATGCGCGGCGAGGCCGCCGCGATGACCGTGCACGTGCTCGAACGCTAGCTCGTTGCACCATCGCGGTCGTGCTCAACGTCCCGAGACTCGGGTGCGCGTAGGCTGACGCGTGCTCCTCGAAGCACCCTGCCTCCCCAGACGATGCCCGCCACGGCGAGGTTCGCCGTTCCCTGCCACCGCCCAACCACACGCCGCCCGCGGATCAGCCGTGTGCTATACTAGATTTAGCGCAAGAGTTTGTACAGCGCACAAGGAGGTTGCCATGAGGACGAACGAAGGCTTGATCGACAGGGCGGTGCGTGTGGTGTTAGGTGTCGCACTCGTCGTCATCGGATTCGGCGTGGTGCAGGGCGTCGCCGGCATTGTCGTTGGCGTCGTCGGCCTGGTGCCCCTGCTGACGGGGCTGACGGGCTACTGCCCGCTCTACGCGCTCTTCGGCGTCAACACGCTGCACGCCGGCCGCCGGTCCGGCCGCTCGCAGCCGCACACACCGTAGCGGGGAGGGACGCCGGCCAAGTGGCTACCTGACCACCGACATGACCCGAAACGTGCCTGTCGTGCTCGCCTTTCTGACGGTAATGGTCGTAGTCATCGTTACCGTAGATGTGCTGTTCTTCAGGAATCGGTTCTGGGAACGTCTGCTGGTAAACGCCGGCGTCGTCGCGCTGTTCGTGGCCTTCTACTTCGCACTGCTAAAGAGCCGGTAAGCAACGCGCCACCTGGCTATGGCTGTGCAAACTCGTGATGAGAGCCGCATTCGCCGAACCAACAGACGACAGACAACAGAGGGGTCCGCGATACGCGGGCCCCTTCCCTAATGCGTTCATGCGTGCGACGCGGTCGCGCGGTTACGCCGCTGGCTCGGCAGCGGCCCTCTGTTGTCTGTCGTCTGTCGTCTCTCGTCTCTCCCCTCTCGTCCGCCTGTCCACCTGGCCTCCGTCCTCCGTCCGCGTCGCGTGCCTGACGGCGCCTACCAGCGCTCCGTCCACCCGCGGATCTTCTCGCTCGCCCGCCCGATGATCGGCGCGCCGTGCCCCGGCAGCGCGATCTCGAAGTCCAGCGTCGCCAGCTTCCGCACGGAGTCGCGCGCCTGCGCCGGGTCGTGGGTCGACATATCGAGCGGCGTGCGCAGGCCGAAGACGTTCATCAGCGCGTCGCCCGTGAACACGAGCCCCCGCTCGCGCGAGTACAACCCGATGTTCCCCGGCGTGTGGCCCGGCAGGTGCACGACGGTCAGGCCGCCGGCAATGGGCACGACGTCGCCATCGTGCAGCTCGCCATCGACGCTGATGCTGTAGGGCCTGGGGCCGAAGCGCGCCGCGAGCCCGCCCAGCGGCCCGCGCATCGCCATCCACGGCGTACGGCCATCGACGTACGGCGCGTCGGCCGCGTGCACGTAGAGCCGGGCGCCCGTGCGCTCGCGCAGCGCCGCGACGTTGCCGGTGTGGTCGAGGTGATAGTGCGTCGCGACGATCGTGTGCAGCTCTCGCGCCGGACGGCGCAGCGCGTCGATCGCTTCGAGGATACGGGCGGCGCAGCCCTGCGTGCTCGTGTCGACGAGCGCGAGTCCGCGCGCGTCTTCGATGAGGTAGCTGCGCCCCGTCTTCATGCCGGGCAGGGCGTAGATGCCGGGGACGACGGGGTGCAGGTCCATCGACAGCGTGCGGCTCCTACGGGTGCTCGCCGGAGGAGAGCGCCGTCAGGTCGAGACGGTGCGGCGCCCCGGCGAGGTCCACGGGCTCGAACCGCCCGGCCTGCAGCTCCGCGATCAGTTCTTCGAGGCTGTGGATGTCACGCTCGAAGCGCGTCGCGCAGCGGCCGATGTCGCTGCGGGCGTGCGAGTCGGTGCCGGCGGTGCCCGGCATCCGCATGTGTTCGCAGAGCGCGGCGGAAAAGGCGTTCTCCTTTACCGTGCCGCGGCCGTTGATCCGCTCGAGCGCGGCGCAGTGCTGGTATGCGGGGTTGCGCGCCGCGCGGTCGAGGGCGTCGCGATAGTCGCGCTCGTTGTCCATGTACCAGGGCATCTGCCGGCGGTACGGGTGCGCCGCCACCATGGCGCCGTTCGCCGCGCGCACGTGCGCGGCCAGCTCGCCCGAGCGGTGCATGCCGTACACGTACTTGTCGATGCCATACACGAGGATGTGCCCGTCGTCGGTGTTGATCTCGCCCGCCGGCAGCACGAGGAAGCCGTGCCGCTTCCCCAGAGCGTAGACCTCCGCCGGATCCCAGAAGTAGTCGTGCTCGCTCAGGCAGACGCCGTCCAGCCCTGCCTGCTTCGACCGCTCGATCAGGTCATCCGGCGTGAGGTAGGAGTCCCACGAGAGCGGGCGCGTGTGGGCATGGAGGTCGATCAGCAAGCAGGCGCATCCTCAGGAGCGGTTGCGGCGAATACGCCAGTATATCGGACAGATCCGCGCGCGCTATAGTGGGATGGCAGCGCGCGCCCGGGCGGCGCTGCTTTTTCGTCACGCGGAGATCCCGATCGTGCTGTACGCGGAGGGCATCGCAAGATCGTTCGGCCCCGTCGACGTCCTGGCGGACGTCTCGTTCTCCGTGTCCGCAGGCGAGCGCGCCGGCCTCGTCGGCCCGAACGGAGCCGGCAAGTCGACCCTGCTGCGGCTCGTCGCCGGGGAGGACGCGCCCGACGCCGGCGCCTGCGGCCATCGCGGTGACGCGATCGGTTACCTGAAGCAGGAGGCCGGCCACGACCCCGGCCGCACGCTCTTCGAAGAGCTGTGGACGGCGTTCCCGGACGCCCGCGCCGTCGAGCGCCGGCTCGACGAGGTGGCAGCGGCGATCGAGCGCGGCGGCGGCGACCTCGACGCGCTGATCGCGCACCAGGGCGAGCTGTTCGAGCGCTTCGAGGCGCTCGACGGCTATCGCATCGAGAGCCGCATCGGGCGCGTGCTCGACGGGCTCGGCTTCGCGCCGGACGACCGGACGAAGCGCTGCGGCGACTTCAGCGGCGGCTGGCAGATGCGCATCGCGCTGGCGAAGATCCTCGTGCGGCGGCCGGAGAACCTGCTCCTCGACGAGCCCACGAACCACCTCGACGCCGCCGCGCGCGACTGGCTTGCCGATGACCTGCAGAAGTACAAGGGCGCGGCGCTCATCGTCACGCACGACGCGGAGTTCCTCGACCGCGTGGCCACGCGCATCCTCGAGCTGCGCGACGGCCGTGTCGAGAGCTACACGGGCAATTACAGCGACTACCAGCGGCAGAAGACGGAGCGCCTGCAGCAGCAGGACCGCGCGGCGGCGCGGCAGGAGCGCGAGCTGGCGAAGCAGGAGCGCTTCATCGAGCGCTTCCGCGCGAAGGCGTCGAAGGCCACCGCCGTGAAGAGCCGCGAGAAGGCCGTGGCGAAGGTCGAGCGGGTCGCGCGCACGCGCAAGGACGCCGAGGTGCACTTCACGCTCGAGGCGCACGGCCGCAGCGAGCGCGACGTGCTGCTGCTCGAGCACGTAGGGCACGCCTACGGCGAGAACGTCGTGCTCGTGGACGTGGACCTGCACGTCGAGCGCGGGCAGAAGGTGGTGCTCGTCGGGCCGAACGGCAGCGGTAAGAGCACGCTCCTGCGCATCGCCGCCGGGACCATCGCGCCGAGCGAGGGCAGCGTGCGGTGGGCGGAGCGCGCGCGGGCGCAGTACTACGACCAGCACCAGGACGAGGTGCTCGACCGGTCGAGCACCGTGCTCGCCGAGGTGCGCTCCGTCGCCAAGGACGAGCCGGACGTGCGTCTGCGCACGGTACTCGGCCAGTTCCTCTTCCGCGGCGACGACGCGTTCAAGACGATCGGCGTGCTGTCGGGCGGCGAGCGCAGCCGCGTCGCGCTGGCGAAGTTCCTCATCCAGCGCTCGAACGTGCTGCTGCTCGACGAGCCGACGAACCACCTCGACCGTCCGACGCGCAAGAAGCTGATTGAGGCGCTGGAGACGTACGAGGGCACGATCGTCTGTGCGAGCCACGACCCGGCGATCCTGCAGCGCGTCGCCACCCGTGTCTACGAAGTGAAGGACGGCGGCTGCCGCGAACTGCTGGAGTACCGGCGGGACTAGCTCAAACGAGGCGCCCCGAGTCGCACGTTTGCACGTGGGAGAGAGACCGACGGAAAGGTTCGCGTACCAGCATGTTGATAACGAATGTGTATAGACTATGCTGTGTCAGTCGAGGGGCCGCCTGGGGGAGGGAGAGATGCCGGCTGCGTGTGAGTGCAGAGGTGACCTGACGAGCCGCCAGCTTGAGATCCTGGTCTGCATGCGAGACGGCATGACAGAGGAGGAACGCATCCCATGAAGCGGCTACTCGGTTCCAGCATCATCGCCCTCGTGGCCTCGACCGTGCTCGCGGCGGCAGCCGCCGCCCAGACGCCGCCCGCCGCGACGCCCACACCCACGACGGCCACGCAGACGCCGCCTGCCGCGACTGCGGGATCGATGGTCGTCACGGCGCTCGCGCCGGTGCCCGCCGGCACCACCGTGCGGCTGGAGGCGATCAACGGGCAGACACTCCGAACCGTCCTGTGCCGCGAAGCGGCGACCGTCGCCGACCCGTCGTCCGCGGCGGCATCGCGCGCCACGTTCATCGTCGATCCAGCGTCCTGTGCGGGGCCACCGAGGCTCGGCGACCTGCGCATCTGCTGGGGCGCGACTGAGTGCCAGATATTCCGGTTCGAGCCCGGCAAGAGCGTCGACCTCGGCTTGCTCACCACGTTCGTCGTGCAGCACCCGCCCAGCGTCGGCGGCGGCTTCGGTGCGCCCGCGTCCGGGCCGGACAGGCTGGGCCGCTGGCTGCGTTGGGGCGCGGGCACGCTCTTCGTGCTGGGCGTCGCCGGCCTGCTCGCGAGCGGCGTCCTGCTGCGCCGCCGCCGGCCATCCGGCCGCTGAACGACGCCGCGCGGCCGCACGCGGGAGGTTACTCGGGCGGCGAGGGGTTCAGCGCCACCTGATGCTCCAGCGGGTCGATCCCGCGCAGCACCGCCGCGCCGTGCGGCGCCGCGCGCACACATGCCTCCTCGACCGGAAGCCCGCACGCCAGATACCAGGTGAGCGCGCCGGCGAAGCTGTCGCCGGCGCCGTACGCCCCGCCGGTCGCCGGCGGCGCCGGCGGCGCGGCGAAGCGCACGACGCCGCGCGTGGTCTCGATGCGGCCGCCGCGCGCGCCTTCCGTCATCACCAGCGCCTGCGGAGGCACGGCGTAGTCCTCGCGTGTGCTGGCCTCCCGCGGGTCGCTGGCGCTGCCGACGACAACGTCCGCGACGACGCCGGAGCGCGCGAGCGCCTGCCGCCGTCGCGCCGTCACGACGAGGATCTCGGCCGCCCGCGCGCGCTCGATGACCCGCGGGTCCTGCGCCGTGAAGAACACGGCGCGGCACGTTGGGAGGATGTCCCAGGCGAGGGGATCGTCGAGCGTGGCGTGCAGCGGCCGTCCGACGACGAGGATCGTGCGCTCGCCGCCCGGGGTCAGCAGCACGATGTCGCGCGTCTGCGGCTCGCCGCGGTGCGCCGCGTGGACGGTGGCGCCCGTGGCGTCGGCCCGCGCACGGACCGCGGCCGCCGCGTCGTCGTTGCCGAACGCCGTGAAGAGGTGCAAGTCCGCCGGGCTGCGCGCGAGCTGCGCGAAGGTGATGCCGCCGCCACCGCCGGCGATCCAGAGAGGCCCGTCGCCGTGCGGCCCGTCTGGGAGGTGCAGGATGTCGCCCGGCGACGGCAGCGCCGGCACTCGCGCGATCGTCACGTGCTCGACGTGCCCGACAACAGCGATGCGCATCCGACCAGTCTATCGTCCGGTCGATCTGTCCCGTCCGTCGTCCAGCCGGTCCCCCGTGCCGCGAGACTACCGCTGCCACCAGCGGCGCCTGCGTACGAGCGCGCGGTAGCGTGCGTACGGGGCCGACGGGTCGGCGGCTGCCCAGGCGGGCCCAACAGGCCCCGTCCGGGGGCGTACGGCCGGCGCGGGCATGCCCTCCACAAGCGGCATGCGCTGGGAGCCGAGGACACGCGCCACCGCCTCGGCGACACGGGCGAGCTGCCGGTCGATGCTCACCGGCCGCTCCCCGCGCCCCGGCGGCAGTTGGACGCGGCCCAGGCGTGCGGAACGCTCGCGCCGGTACGCCTCCAGGTCACGTGGCGCCAGGGCCGCCGGCCCGGCGACCGTGCGCCCGGGCGTGACGCAGGCCAGCGGCTCGCGGCCGTGCCGGGAATCCGGAATGTAGATCCGGTACGCGAAGCCGCCCTTGCGCGGGATGATCCGGTTGCGCAACTGGCCGTTGCGGATGCGGCGGCGCACCGTGCTGACCGAGACGCCGAGCTCGCACGCGGCCTGCTCGAGCGTCAGCCAGTCGCGCGCGTTCCCGGACGTGCTGTACGGCGGGCGAGGGAGCAACAGCCCCCCGCCGTCCGGCGCATCGTCGAGGGCGCGCAGGGGGGCGCGAAGCGCGACCATGTCCAACCCCACTTCCTCCGGTGCCTACGAGGATCATCGGGTGGCCGGCAGCCGCTCTGAATACGGCGATGTCCGATACAATCGCCGCGTGGCCGCCTCGGAGCCCTCTCCTCCACCCCCCTGGCTCAGCGCCCTGAGCGGCGCCCGCATCGTGTCTGGCGTACCGCGCAACGCCGCCGGCATCTCCCACGACAGCCGCCGCATACGGCCGGGCGGCATCTTCGTCGCCATCCCCGGCGCGCAGGCCGACGGCCACGACTTCATCCCGGAGGCCATTTCCAGCGGCGCCGCGGCGATCATCGTGCAGTCGGACCGGAGCGCACGCTGGCAGCCGCACGTCGTGGCGGGCGTGGCGTTCATCGCCGTGCCGGACGCGCGTGCCGCGCTGGCGCAGGCCGCCGCCGCCGTGTACGGCCATCCGGCGGGCGCGCTCGGGATGATCGGCGTCACCGGCACGGACGGCAAGACGACGACGACGCACCTCATCGCCCACGTGCTCACGGCGACGGGCCATCGTGCCGGGTACCTGAGCAGCGTCGCGTTCGGCGACGGCGCTGCCTCCGAGCTGAACGCCTCGCACATGACCACCCTCGAGGCCTCGGACGTGCAGCGCGAGCTGCGCCGCATCGCGGACGCCGGCGCGCGCTACGCGGTGGTCGAGGCGTCCTCGATCGGCCTGGAGCTGCACCGCGTCGACCAGTGCGCGTTCGACGTCGGCGTCTTCACGAACCTCACGCCGGATCATCTCGACTTCCACGGCACGATGGACGCCTATCGCGCATCGAAGGCGAAGCTCTTCGGGATGGTCGCGGCGAGCGGCGGCAAGGGCGTGCCGAAGGCCGCCGTGCTGAACGCCGACGACCCGGCATCCGGCGCGATGCGCGCCGCCGCCGCCGGCGTACGGGCTCTCACCTACGCGCTGCACGCGGAGGCCGACGTCACCGCGCGCGAGATTGCGCGCCGGGGCTCCGGGACGCGCTTCATCGTGCGTGCCGGCGACGCCGATCTCCCCGCCGCCACGCCGCTGGCCGGTGACTTCAACGTCGCCAACTGCCTCGCGGCGGTTGCCGTCGCCGCGTCGCAGGGCGTCGCCGTCCCGGACGCTGCCGCCGCCCTCGCGACGTTCCCCGGCGTGCCCGGCCGCATGGAGCTGATCGACGAGGGACAGCCGTTTCGCGTGGTCGTCGATATCGCATCGACGGAGCCGGCGATGCGCAACGTGCTCGGGGCGCTGCGCCCGGCGACCGGGGGGCGGCTGATCGTCGTGTTCGGCGCGGCCGGCGAGCGCGATGTCGCCCGCCGCAGCGGCATCGCGCGGGCGGTCGCCAGGGCGGCGGACTTCGCGGTGATCGCCAACGAGGACCCCCGCGGCGAAGATCCGGACGCCATCATCGACGAGATCGCCCGGGCGCTCGCGGCCGGCGGCTTTCGCGAGGGCGCACAGTTCGTGCGCGAGCCCGATCGCCGTCGCGCCATCGAGGCCGCCTTCCGCCGGGCGCGGCGCGGCGATACCGTGCTCCTCGCCGGCAAGGGCACGGAGCCTTCGATCGTCATCGGGACGACGCACCTGCCGTGGAACGAGCGCCGCGTGGCGAGGGAGTTGCTGCAGGAGCTGCGAGGCGTATAATTGACTCGACTGTTCAGCATAAGCGGGTGAGCAATTGGACGCAGTTGAGACCGGCCGCCTCCGGGCCTACGACATCGCGCACATCATCCATCCGCAGTTCCACCGCGCCGACCACCGCGACGCCATCATCTTCGAGCGGGGCGAGGGCGCGGTCCTCACCGACGCCGAGGGCCGGACGTACATCGACGCGCTGTCGTCGCTGTGGAACGTCGCCGCGGGCCACGGGCGGCGCGAGCTGGCCGACGCGGCCGCGGCGCAGATGTCCACGCTGGGCTTCTCGAACAGCTACACCGGCTACGCCAACGTCCCCTCGATCCACCTGACCGAGAAGCTCCTGTCGCTGGTCTACCCGAACATGTCCGGCATCTTCTACGCCAGCAGCGGCTCCGAGGCCAACGAGATGGCGATCAAGGCCGCACGCTACTTCTGGTCCGTCTCGGGCGAGCCGTCGAAGGTGAAGATTATCTCGCGGGAGGAGGCGTACCACGGCGGCACGATGGCGGCGACCGCCGTCACCGGCATGGCGCCGTTCCACAAGGGCTTCGGCCCCGAGCCGCCGGACTTTGTCCAGGTGCCGACGTGCTACCGCTACCGCTGCCAGTGGTGCGCGGACAAGCCATCGTGCACCCTCGCGTGCGCCGACAACATCGAGGCGACGATCGTCCGCGAGGGCGCGGATAGCGTCGCCGCCGTGATTGCGGAGCCGGTGCACGGTGCGGGCGGCGTCATCCCGCCCGACCCGGGCTACTGGCCGCGCCTGCGCGCGATCTGCGACCGCCACGACGTGCTCCTGATCGCCGACGAGGTGATTACGGGGTTCGGGCGCACAGGGCGCTGGTTCGCGCTGGAGCACTGGGGCGTGCAGCCGGACATCATGACGATCGCCAAGGCGGTGACGAGCGCGTACGTGCCCCTCTCTGCCTTCATCGCGTCCGAGCGCGTGCACCGCGCGATCCTCGACGCCCCCGCCGACGCGAAATTCATGATCGGCTGCACGAACTCGGCGCATCCGACGGCCTGCGCCGTCGCGCTGCGCAACGTGCAGATCCTGGAAGACGAGGGGCTCGTCGCCCGCGCGGAGCGGCTCGGGCGGCGGCTCAACGACGGCCTGGCGCGTCTGCTCGAGATGCCGAACGTGGGCGAAGTGCGCGGCCTGGGCCTGATGGCCGCCGTCGAGGTCGTCGCCGACAAGGCTAGCCGTCGGTCGCTCGGCGGCAGCGCCGGGCCGAAGCTCGTCGCGGCGCTGCGCGAGCGCGGCGTCCTGACCCGCGTGAAGGGAGACAGCATCCTCTTCGCGCCTCCCCTGGTCACGACCGAGGCGCAGATCGACCGCATCGTGGATGCGACGGGCGACGCCATCGACGCGGTCGTCGCGGAGGTACGAGGAGCATGAAGCTGGACAGCGGCCGGTATACTGTACGCGACATGTCGGGCCAATCCGCGATCGCCGTCGCCCACCAGAACCGGCTGCAGGCGCTCCTCGAGAAGAACTGGCGCCACATCGCCGAACTGCTGTTCATCGTCCCCGCGTACACCGCGTACCAGTTCGTGCGCGCGGCCGTGCACGGCAAGGCGGGCGACGCCTTCGACAACGCCGCCCGCGTGATCCAGTTCGAGGAGCGCCTCCACATCTTCCACGAGGCCTCGCTCCAGCAGTTGATCCTGCCGAAGCCGTGGATGGTCGACTTCTTCAACTACCTCTACATCTGGGGACACCTGCCCGTCATCATCGCCGTCGCCGTCTGGCTGTACATGCGCCACCGGAACAGCTACGCGCTGTTCCGGAACGCGTTCCTGATCTCCGGGCTGATCGCCCTGATAGGCTTCGCGGTCGTGCCGTTGGCGCCGCCGCGCTTCATGCCGGAGTTCGGCTTTCATGACACGATCGTCCATGCCCAGTCGTACTACGTCTTCCAGAACCCGAAGATCGTCAACCAGTACGCGGCGATGCCAAGCCTGCACTTCGGCTGGGATCTGCTCGTCGCCATCGCCATCGGCACGAACGCGCGGGTGCGGCCGCTCAAACTGTTCGCGGCGTTCCTGCCCTTGCTGATGCTCAGCGGCATCGTCATGACGGCCAACCACTACTTCCTCGACGCCGCGGCCGGCGCCGTCGTTGCGCTGGTTGCCCTGGGCATCGCCTGGGGGCTGCACCGCATCGTGGCACAGGATCGCTTCTTCAGTTTCCTGGCCTGAGGACGGAGCCCGACCCGGCGCCGCACGCTGTCTCGCGCCTCCCCTCACCCCGCGCTATCCTCCCGGCGTGCCTGACGATGACCTGCGGCAGCGCCTTGATGCCGCGATCAACCTGCTCGACGATGCGCAGCGCCGGCGCCTGCTCGGCTGGGCGGGCTCGATGCAGCGGGCGGTCGAGGATGCGCGGGCGCCGGGCACCAGCATCGGCCCACTGGCCGAGATGCTGCACATCACGAACCTCGGCGTCAGCGACGGTCACGCGCGCTATCGTCTCGACGTCGCGCCGGAGCTGGTGAACCCGCACGGCCTGCTGCACGGCGGCGCCGTCTACACGATGATCGACTACAGCATGGGCGGGGTGACGATGGCGGCCCTGCCCGCGGGCGAGATCTGCGCGACGATCGAGATCAAGGTGAGCTACTTCGCCGGTGTGCGCGGCGGCGCGTTGACATGCGACACCTCGATCGTGAAGCAGGGGAAGAACGCCGTGTTCCTGGAGTCGAAGGTCACGGACGAGCGCGGCACCCTGGTGGCGGCCGCCACCGGCTCGTTCGCGGTGATCAGGCTCGGCGGCGAGAGATAGGGAGCGCTGGTGAGACACAGCGTAGGGTTGGAAGTTGGGGACACCGGATCCCGGCCTCTACACTCCACCGTCCACCTCCGACCCTTCAGTGCGGGAGACGAGACAGCATGGCTGACATCCAGAGCATCCACGCTCGCGAGATCCTCGACTCGCGCGGCAACCCCACGCTCGAGGTGGACGTGCGCCTCACCGACGGCGCCTTCGGCCGCGCCGCGGTGCCTTCGGGCGCGAGCACGGGCGAGCACGAGGCGGTCGAGCTGCGCGACGGCGATATCCATCGCTACGGCGGCAAGGGCGTGCTCAACGCCGTCGTCAACGTCAACCGCGAGATCGAACCGCAGCTCGTGGGCATGCCGGCCGGCGACCAGGCTGGCCTCGACCGGACGCTGATCGCGCTCGACGGCACGCCGGACAAGGCGCGGCTCGGCGCGAACGCGGTCCTCGGCGTGTCGCTCGCGAACGCACGCGCGGCGGCCGCCTCGGCCGGGTTGCCGCTGTACCGCTACCTCGGCGGGCCGTCGGCGCGCACGCTGCCGGTGCCGATGTTCAACATCCTCAACGGCGGCAAGCACGCGACGGACTCGACCGACTTCCAGGAGTTCATGGTGATGCCGCTCGGCGCGCCCGACTTCCGCGAGGCGCTGCGCTGGGCGGCCGAGGTCTACCACGCGCTCGCCCGCGTGCTGAAGAAGGCCGGCCACGCCACGAACGTCGGTGACGAGGGCGGCTTCGCGCCATCCCTGGGCGGCAACGAGCCCGCGCTCGAGGTGATCATCGAGGCGATTCAGCAGGCGGGCTACGAGCCGGGCAGGCAGGTCGCGATCGCGCTCGACCCGGCGTCGAGCGAGCTGTACGACGCGAAGCGGCAGCGCTACGTGCTCGCCATCGAGGGCCGTACGCTCACGAGCGAGCAGATGGCCGACCACTGGGCGGCGTGGTGCGCGAAGTACCCGATGATCGTGAGCCTCGAGGACGGCATGGCCGAGGACGACTGGGACGGCTGGGCGCTGCTCACGCGGCGGCTGGGCGACCGGCTGCAGATCGTCGGTGACGACAACTTCGTGACCAATACGAAGCGCATCGAACGCGGCATCCACGAGCACTCCGCGAACAGCGTCCTGATCAAACTGAACCAGATCGGCACGCTCACGGAGACGCTGGAGGCGATCACCATGGCGTCGGATGCCGGCTGGACGTCCGTGATCAGCCACCGCAGCGGCGAAACGGAGGACAGCACGATCGCCGATCTGGCCGTCGCCACGGGCGTCGGCCAGATCAAGACCGGCGCGCCGGCGCGCGGCGAGCGCACGGCGAAGTACAACCAGCTCCTCCGCATCGAGGAGGAGCTGGGGCGCGGCGCGCACTACGCCGGATGGGGCGCGCTGGGGAAGGGTCGTGGAGGCCAGGCGCCCGAGGCCGGAACGGGCTAGCGCCAGTGCAACTTGATGCCCGGGCGCAGGACACTCCGGCGGCTAACCCTCTCGCGCCGGATGCCGCCGCGTGACGCATCCGCGCAGCTTGCCAGCGCTGGTAGAATAAGCGCAACGCGTGCGCCTTCGCCTGGGGCCTCGGGCGGGACCTGCGCCTGAGGCGCGCGGACCAGACACGAGATGACCGAGCAAGACCACTACATCGTGATGGATCTGACGCCTGCGGCGAGCGACGCCGAGATCAAGCGCCGCTACCGCGCGCTGATGCGCGAGGTGCATCCCGACGCGAACATGCGCGACCCCGATGCGACGCGCAAGGCCGCGCGCGTCAACCGCGCGTTCGAGACGCTCGGCAGCCCCGAGAAGCGCCGCGCGTACGACGCGGCGCGGCGCGAGCATGCTGCCGTCGTGACCGGGGTGCGGCCCCGCCCCCGCCGCGCGGGCGATGGCGCCTATGGCTCGTGGGCCGTCGAGCCCGGATGGGAGGACGTCGTCGCGGCGCAGGTGCCGCCGAAGCGTCCGGCGCACGTCCACAACCCGGCGCCGACCATCGAGCCGGAGGAGATCGAGGTCGATCTGTCGGAGCTGCGCGACGGGGCGCGCATCCGCCGGCCGATCACGATCACCAACCCCTGCGACTGCACGCTGCGGGGCGACGTCTCGACGTCGGAGCCGTGGCTCTGGGGCCCGATCGGCACGTTCGAGGTCCCGCCCGGGGGATCGGCGACGTTCGACGTGGAGGTGGTGGCGCGGAAGGTGCAGTTTCCGGGCCTGTCGCGCGCGCTCTTCGTAACGAAGGGCTGGACGGGCGTCGTGCCGGTGAAGATCACCGGTTACGAGCCGAAGCGCCGCCGCCCGCCGTACGCGGCCGACATGCCGTACGTGCGCCAGCGCCGCCAGAAGTGGGCGAAGTACCGCTGATGGCCCAGCCGCCGCTTCCGACACCGGGCCAGCGCGTCAGCGGCATCGCCTTCCCGTCGCAGTACGTGCTGCCGGGGAAGCCCGACGCCTCGGCGGCCGCGGATGTGCGAGACGCCTACCGGCAGACGCAGTTCGTGCTGGGCGCCGACCTGCACCTGTTCGCCGAGGGCATGGCGCTCCAGCTCCGCGTTCTCAACGAGTCGTCGCACGCGCGCTATCGCACGCACGCGTACGCCGCCGTCGTCGGCGCGTGGGCGCGCGCCTACGCGGCGCTCGCCGACGCCTGCCTGCTCGTCACGCGCGGCTCGTACGCCAGCGTGCCGAACCTCGTGCGGTCGGCGTGCGAGCTGCTCGCGGCGGAGTACCAGGTGAAGCACGAGGAGATGGGCGAGTACGTCGGCTGGCTGCTCGGGCATCTGCGGCCCGACGACGAGCACAAGGCGCTCGATATCGGTCTCGGCCACTACTTCGCAGGCACCACGCTCGCCGCGGACGAGCAGCTCCGGCTTGTCTACCGCGCGTCGAGCGACCTCGGCCGGCCGAACTTCGGGGCGACGCTGCTCGAGGTCGCGCCGGAGTCGAACAACCTGCGGCTCGCGTATACCTTCGGCGACGCGTCGTTCCACGTCGCGTGGGCGGAGATCGAGCTCGGCTGGCTGCTGCGGTTGTGCGAGCGCCAGCTCGCCGTCGCCGTGCACATGCACGACGTCCTGAACATCACGCCGGAACTGCACGCGGCCTACGCCGCCTACGCTGCCCGCGTCGACGAGCTGCTCGACCACCCCGGCCGCGCGCGCATCACGGAGGTCGAGTCCGACGGCTCCAAGCGCTGGCTGATCTCCAGCGTCCGCCGCCAGCCCTCCGGCGCGCCGAAGAAGGTGCTGCTATAGGGGGATCGCCCCTCCAACATCCAACATCCAACATCCAACATCCAACATCCAGCTTACTGCCAGCCCTTGCGGGCGCCCTGCACCATCTCCAGCGGGCCGGCTGGCCAGTTGAAGCCGAGGCGCATCGCCGTGTTGATGTCCTCGGCCGAGGCGACGCCCTCCTCGAGCACCCGGTGCGCCTCCGCCACCATGGCGAAGTAGATCCGGTTGGCGACGAAGCCGTACTTGCCCGGCGCGTCCTTGACGCGGATCGTCGTCTTGCCGAGCCGTTCGCCGACCGCCTCCATCGTCGCGATCGTCTCCTCCGACGTCTCCGGCGCGTAGACGACCTCCACGATCTTCATGATGAAGGCGGGGCTGAACCAGTGGAAGCCGATGAAGCGGTCCTTGCGCGCCACCGCCTTGTTCAAGTCCGAGATGGCGAAGCCCGACGTGTTGGAGGCGAAGATCGCCGCCTTCTTGACCGTGGCGTCGAGCTCAGCAAAGACGCTCTTCTTGAGGTCAAGGTTCTCCGGCACCGCCTCGACCACCAGGTCGCAGTCCCGCAGGTCGGCGACGTCCTGCGTGAAGGAGAAGCGCGCGAGCGTGGCGTCGAACTCCGCCTGCGTCATCTTGCCGCGCTCGACCGCGCCCCTGAGCCCGAACCGCCCCTCAACCATCGACTGGCGCGTCTTCTCGATCAGCTCGTCGCTCAGGTCCCGGACGACAGTGCGGAAGCCGTGCGCCGCGAACGTCTGCGCGATGCCGCCGCCCATGACCCCGCCGCCCATCACCCCCACCAGCTTGATGTCTTCGATGTTCATGTGCTCGCCCCCTTGCCTGACGTGGCGGCCCTGTGTGGTTTCTCAGCGAGATCGTATGGCACCGGGGGCCCGGAACCAAGATCCCGGGGACGCCGGGAACCTACGAGCAGAGCCGGTGCACGGTCTCGAACAGGATCTGCGTGCCCAGGCGCAGGTTCTCGACCGAGATGCGTTCGTTGTGGCCGTGCACGGTCATCGCCTCCTCCTGCTCCAGCAGGATCGGGATGAAGCCGTAGGCGGTGATGCCGTGCTGGCGGAAGACGCGCGAGTCCGTGAAGCCGGCGGAGACGCTCGGCAGCACCAGCGCTTCCTCCACGTGGTCGTGTACGGCGTCCTCGATGATCCCGAACAGCTCCGTCTGTGCCGGCGACGCCGGGGTGTTCGAGACGTAGACCGTCTCGACGCGCACCTTCGGATCATCGACGATGGCGCGCACCTGCTCGATGAAGGCGTCCGGGTCCTGGCCGGGCAGGAGCCGGCAGTCCAGCGTCGCCTCGGCGACGCCGGGGATCACGTTGTGCTTGAAGCCGGCGCGCGCGGTCGTCGTGCTGACCGTGTTCGTCAGGATGGCCTTCGCGATCAGGTTGTCAGCCGCCAGCGTCTCGAGCGCGCCCTGCGTCGGCTCCGGCAGGATGTTGTGACGGTACAACCGGTCGAAGTAGCCCCGCAGCTCCGGCACCACGGTCACCGGCCGCGCCCAGGCCTGCACGCGGGCCAGCGCGCGCACGAGCCGCTCGAGCGCGTTGTCCGGGTGCGGCACCGAGCCGTGGCCCGGGCGCCCCTCGGCGACGAGGCGCAGCCAGAGCGGCCCCTTCTCGCTGATCGAGCAACTGAACGACGGCCGCCGCGTCCCGAAGATCTCGGCGTTGCCCCAGCCGCCCTCGTTGATCACGTACTCGGCGTCGAGCAGCTCCGGGTGGTGGCGCTCGACCCACTCGATGCCCCACGTGCCGCCGGCCTCCTCGTCGGCGAGCGCCATGTAGACGATGTCGCGCGTCTGGCGGAGCCGGTGGCGCTTGATGATCAACATCGCCATCAGCTCCATCACGCCCATCGACTTCATGTCGATGGCGCCGCGGCCATGGATGACGCCATCGGTCACAGCGCCCGAGAACGGCTCGAAGTCCCAGTACTGGCGCTCGACGGGCACGACGTCCGTGTGGTTGAGGAGGATCAGCGGCGGCTTCGAGCCGTCGCCCGAGAGCGTCGCCGTCATGTTCATGCGCTCGGCGCCATGCTCCCGGCCGTCCGACGCGTCGTAGAACGCGATGTCGTCGATGCCCTCGCGACGGAAGATGGCGGCAAGCCAGTCGCAGGCCGCCTTCTCACGCCCCGGCGGGTTCGAGGTGTCGATGCGGATGAAGTCGGAGAGGAGCTGTGTCGCTTCCTCGGTGATCGCGTCCCAGTCGATACGCGGCGGTCCGCCGGCCATGCTTGATCCCTTCCACAGATGTAACGGATGGACACAGATTGTAGGCCGCCCGAAGGCCGGGGGTCGATGGTGCGGCCGGTAGAGGTCGCGGATGGCCACGCCGTGCGGAGCGCACCGTCGCGGGTGAACCGTCACCCCCGTACTCGGAGCGCGGGCCTCGGAGCGAATCGGAGCGCGGGCCTTCAGCCCGCGCGTGGTCACGCGCCCACCGCCCGGTACCCGCCTCCGGAGCGCGGGCCTTCAGCCCGCGCGGTCGCGCGCCCACCGCCCGGTACCCGCCTCCGGAGCGCGGGCCTTCAGCCCGTGCGGTCGCGCGCCCACCGCCCGGCACCCGCCGCGGTCGCGCACCACTCGCCCGACGCGATCCCGGCCTGGCGCAGGCGTTTCAGCCCGCGCGGTTCGTGCCGATCGCATCGGGCCCGCCCGCCCGCTTGGCCGCGGTCGTCTCCCGTCGGCGAAGCGTCGCCCACGCGTACGCCGCGCGACGGGCGCCGCACGGCAGGCGCGGCCGATGATGGCCATACCGAAGACGGGAGGTGGTGCGATGCGCACGCTGGTGTTCGTCCTGGGGCTGTTGCTGTTGATCCTCGCCGCCGGAGGGTCGTTCGTCGTGCGGGCGCAGGGCATCGGGTCGGCGACGCTGGACGCCCGCTGCACGCCGAAGAGCGTGCCAGCCGGGGTTGATACGCTGATGCAGTGCACGTTGACGGCGCGGAACACGGGCGAGGCCGTCCTGGCCAACGCCCGCCTCTCCTTCCAGCCGGCCGCCAACCTCGCCATCCCCGACGCATACTACTTCTTCCGCGCCAGGCGGGACGGCGTCGACCTCGCCGCGACGCAGAACTCCCTCGACTACGCCTTTGGCGACCTCGCGCCGGGCGCCAGCAGCACGCTCGACATCGACGTCATCGTGCGCAGCACCCACCGGGCCGGTGCCGACGCCCTACTGGTCGCCGGGCCTGCGTACGTCCGCTACGCCAGCGTCACCATCAGCGCGGACCCGGACCCGCCGGCTACGGCCCCGCTTACGGTGTCCCTGACGCGGACCCCGCCGGATGCTGAATTCGGGCCCGTGCCGTCCGCGACGTACGAACTGCGCCTGACGAACAATGGCCGGGCGACGATCCGCGGGGCGAAGGTGGACATCGGCTACGGGCCGGCGGCGGCCCTGTCGCCGCTCGGCGGCTGGACGGCGGAGGGTGACGGCCATGCACTGGCCATCGCGCGGCCGCTGGCGCCCGGGGGGACGGCCCTCTGGCGCCTGGCCTTCATGCAGAACGGACAGCCCTGCCCCTTCGTGTACCCGGCCGTCGTCATCACCGCCGGCGACGACGGCGGGCGCACGATGACCGCCGCCGCGATTGGCGACCGAGGTGCGGTCCTCGGCGCCTGCACCGGCTCCGGCCAGGGCGGCGGCGGCGACGCGCAGGCCCTCAGCCTGCCGAGCAGCGGCACCGGCGGCACCGCGGGCAGCGATGGCCCCGGGATGCCGGCGCCGCTCTTTGCGCTCGCGCTCGGCCTGTTCCTCGCGGCGGCGGGCTACTCCGTGCGGCGGCTCCGCTGAACGCCATCCCGGGCCACGCCCCTCGGCGCCCGAACCGATAGACTGAGCATCGATGCAGGTGAGCGGCGAGCGGCGCGAGGCGTATCTGCGGGCCTACGAGGACTGGCAGAAGCAGCTCGCCGCGCTCCACGAGGTATTCCTCGAAGGAAAGCCGCTCGCGGGCGACAAGATGAAGGGGCTGCTGAACCGCGAGGCGCGTGCCAAGCAGCGCTACGATGAGGCGCGGCTGGCGCTGCTGGGCATCGCGCCCGCGGCTGGCTCGCCGTTCGAGTAGGCCCGCACGGGGCGGACTGGCATGACGCAGGGCTGGGTCGACTATCTCAACGGACCGTGGGGGTTCGCGTTCGCCTTCGCTGCGGGGCTGCTGTCCTTCCTGTCGCCGTGCGTGCTGCCGCTCGTGCCGGCGTACCTCGCGCACCTCACCGGCACGGCCGCATCGGCGCAGGGTCCGCAGCGCGTCAGCCGGCGGCGCATGGTGACGCACGCGGCGACGTTCGTCGCCGGCTTCACGGCCGTCTTCGTAACGCTCGGCGCGTCGGCGGGGCTGATCGGCGCCCTGTTCAGCGGCGACAACGCCTACTTCATCCGCGACCACCAGCGGCTGCTGGGCGAGATCGGCGGCGTCTTCCTGATCGTCATGGGCCTCAACCTGATCGGCGTCATCCGCATCCCGCTGCTGTACCGCACGTACACGCTGGAGACGGCGACCGCGCGCGTGCCGGCGGCAGCGGCCGCAAGCGGTGGCAGCGGCGGAGGCACGGCCGCGCTGACGATGGCCGGCGGGCCGGCCGGGCGCGGCATGGTGCTCCCCGCCTGGCTCGGAGGGCTCGACTACGCGAAGTCGTTCGGCGTCGGCTCGGCGTTCGCCATCGGCTGGACGCCGTGCATCGGCCCCGTCCTCGGCGCGATCCTCACGTGGTCGGCGCAGAGCGCATCGGTCGCGAGGGGCACCTACCTCCTGCTCGTCTACTCGCTCGGCCTCGGCGTGCCGTTCATCATCACCGGCCTCGCCGTCGTGCCGATCACGTCGTCCCTGCGTCGCATCCGCGGCCTCATGCCGGCGGTCGAGATCGCGACGGGCGTGCTGGTGATCTTCGCCGGCATCCTGCTCTTCACGGGAAACCTGGCGATGTTCAACACCTACTTCTCGCGGCTCCCGTTCCTCGACCGGCTGAACAACATCTAGGCACGAGTTCACCGCTCATCGTTCGCGCGGCCGCAGTACACTGCCGGCATGCCGCGCGCACGGAAGTCCGCCAGCGCCGCGCCGATGCTCGCGCCCGAGAGGGACGCCGTGCCCGACGCCGGGGCGCCCCTCGCCGCGCGGGTGCGGCCACGCGGCTTCGATGAGTACGTGGGGCAGGAGCACCTCGTGGGCGACGGGCGCATCCTGCGCCGGCTCGTCGAGGCGGACAACCTGCCATCGATGATCCTCTGGGGCCCGCCCGGCACCGGCAAGACCACGCTCGCGCGGATCATCGCGACGCGCACACAGGCGGCGTTCGTGCCCGTCTCGGCCGTGTCGGCCGGGGTCGCCGACCTGCGCAAGGCCGTGGCCGACGCGCGCGAGCGGCTGCACGCCGGCGGCGGCCGCACGGTGCTCTTCATCGACGAGATCCATCGGTTCAACAAGGCGCAGCAGGACGCCATCCTGCCGTTCGTCGAGGACGGCACCATCACGCTCATCGGCGCGACGACCGAGAACCCCTCGTTCGAGGTGATCGGCCCGCTCCTCTCGCGGTCGCGCGTCTTCGCGCTGAAGCAGCTCGATCCCGCACACATCGAGCGCATCCTGCGCTCCGCGCTCGAGGACGGCGGCCGCGGCCTCGGCCGCAGTGGCGTCGCGGTCGACGACGAGGCGCTGGCCGCGCTCGCCGCGTCGGTGGGCGGCGACGCGCGCATCGCGCTGAACGCGCTCGAGGCGGCCGTGCTCGGCGCGCGCGCACGGGATGGCGGGATGCCGCGCGTCTCGGTCGAGGATGTCGAAGAGGCGCTCCAGCACCGCACGTACCTCTACGACCGGCAGGGCGACGCGCACTACGACACCGTCTCGGCGTTCATCAAGTCGCTGCGCGGCTCGGACCCGGACGCCGCGCTCTACTGGCTGGCACGGATGATCGAAGCCGGCGAGGACCCGCTGTTCATCGTGCGGCGCATGGTGATCCTGGCGTCCGAGGACGTGGGCCTGGCGGACCCGCAGGCGCTCGTCGTCGCGACAGCATGCCAGCAGGCGGTGCACTTCATCGGCCTGCCGGAGGGCTTCTATGCGATGGCGGAGACGGCGCTGTACCTGGCACTGGCGCCGAAGAGCAACAGCGTCGGCAGCGCCTACACCGCGGCGCTGCGCGACGTGGAGAGCACGCGCAACGACCCGGTGCCCCTGCACCTGCGCAACGCGGTCACCGGCCTGATGCGCCAGATGGGCTACGGGAAGGGGTACAAGTACGCGCACGACTTCCCCGGGCACGAGGTCCAGCAGCAGCACCGTCCCGAGGGCGTCGAGGGCCACCGCTACTATCGCGCCGGCGACCTCGGCTGGGAGGGACGCCGGAAGCGCGAACGCGAGCAGCGCGACTGATCTGCGCCCCGGACGGCAGACATCCATGCCGCGGGGCGGCACGCTCGCGCCGATGAACCATCACCTCTGCCCTCGACGCGCGGGCCTTCAGCCCGCGCGAGGTTGTGCGCCGGCCGGCCGCGCGACGCCTGACGCGCCGTTGCCCGTGCGCGTGCTCCACAGGGGACGCTCCCTACTCGGATCGCGGGCCTTCAGCCCGCGCGGGGTCGCATGCCGACCGCCCGATGCGTGTCCCCTCGAAGCGCGGGCTCGATCAGCCCGCGCGGGGTTGTGCGCCGGCCGCCCGCGCTCCGGGGGCCCGCGGTCCGGGGGCCGCGGTGCGCGCCGATCGACCGCCGGGCTGTGCGCGCGGCGGCGCTGCTACGCGTGGGCCGCGGCCTCGCGCGCCTTCTGCGCCTCCGCGATCACCTTCTGGGCGATGTGCTGCGGCACTTCCTCGTAATGGTCGAACTGCATCTCGAAGCTGCCGCGTCCCTGCGTGATCGAGCGGAGGTCCGTCGCGTAGCGCAGGACGTCGGCGAGCGGCGCCTCGGCATCGATGACCGTCATGCCGCCGTCGTCGGGGCTCATGCCGTGCACCTTCGCGCGTTTGCCGTTCAGGTCGCTCATCACGTCGCCGGTGTTCGACTCCGGCACGCGGATCCGCATCGCCACGATCGGCTCGAGAAGCACGGGGTTGGCTTTCAGCGCGCCCTGCTTCAGCGCCTGCGACCCGGCGAGCTTGAACGCCATCTCCGATGAGTCGACCGGGTGCTCCTTGCCGTCGAACAGCGTGACGCGCACATCCATCATCGGGAAATGGGCGAGCGCGCCCTCATGCATCGCCTCCGCGACGCCCTTCTCGACGGCGGGGATGTAGTTCCGGGGCACGGCGCCGCCGACCACCTTATCGACGAACTGGAAGCCGCCGCCCCTGTTCGGCTCGACCTTGATCGACACGCGCGCGTACTGGCCGTGGCCGCCGGTCTGCTTCTTGTGGATGTACTCGGAGTCGACGCTCGTGGTCACGGTCTCACGGTAGGGGACGCGCGGCGCGTGCAGGTCGACCTCCACGCCGAACTTGCGCTTCATGCGCTCCGCGGCGACCTCGACGTGCGCTTCACCCATGCCGGAGATGATCGTCTCGCCGGTCATGTCGTCGCGCCGGACGACGAGCGTCGGGTCCTCCTCGGCCATGCGCTGCAGCGACGGCCCGAGCTTGTCGACATCGGCTTTGCCCTTCGGCGTCACGGCGACGTTGAAGGGGGGGCGCGGGAAACGGACCGGCGGCAGCTTCAGCGGGTGTTCCTTCGTGCACAGCGTGTCGCCCGTGACGGTGTGCGCGAGCTTTGCCAGCGCGCCGATGTCGCCGGCGACGAGCGAGGGCACGTGCTCCTGCGTCTTGCCCCTGAGCGCGATGAGCTGGCCCACGCGCTCATCGCTCTCCTGGTTGGCGTTCCAGACGTGCGAGTCACCCCGCAGGGTGCCCGACAGGACGCGCAGGTACGTCAGCTTGCCCACGAACGGGTCCGCGGCCGTCTTGAAGACCAGCGCCGCGAGCGGCCCGGCCGGTTCCGCCGCGAGCGTCTCCTCGCCGGAGCGTCCCTGGGCCCGACGCGGCGCGACGTCGGCCGGTGATGGGCCATACGCCACCAGCGCATCGAGGAACCGGGCGATGCCGATGTTCTTTGTCGATGAGCCGGCGAAGACAGGGTACGTCGCCCCGCTCGCGATCCCCTTGCGGAGGGCGCCCGTCAGCTCGTCCTCGCTCAGCGCCTCACCATCCAGGTACTTGGCCAGCACGTCATCGTCGGCCTCGCAGACGGCCTCGACGAGCTGTTCGCGCGCCGCCTCCACCGCATCCGCCAGGTCTGCCGGCACCTCCGCTGCGGTGGCCTTCTCGCCCATGTATGCCGTCCGCCGCAACAGGTCCACGACGCCGGCGAAGCTGTCCTGCGAGCCGATCGGCAGCGCGAGGGGTGCGACGCGCTTGCCGTACTTCGCCTGGAGTTGGGCGATGGCCTGGCCGAAATTGGCGTTCTCCCGGTCCATGCGGTTGACGAGGATGACCCGCGGCAGGCCCGCCTCGTCGGCGTGCAGCCACGCCTGCTCCGTGCCGACCTGCACCCCGCCGACCGCGTCCACGACGACGACGGCGAGGTCGGCGGCTGCGATGCCGCTCTTCACCTCGCCGACGAAGTCCGCGTACCCCGGACAATCGATGATGTTGATCTTGTGGTGGGCCCATTCGCAGGGGATGAGCGAGAGACTCAGGCTGATCTTGCGCTTCACCTCGTCCGGCTCGAAGTCCGAGATCGCCGTACCGTCGTCGACGCGGCCCATGCGCGTGGTCGCGCCGCTGAGGAACGCGGCCGCCTCGGCCAGCGAGGTCTTGCCGGTGCCGCCGTGGCCCACAAGGACGACGTTTCGGATCTGCTCCGTCTTGTACTCGTTCATGCCCAGATACGACTCCTGGATACAGCGCCCGCGGGCCCGCCGGTACCCGAGGGGAACGGTGTGGAACCGGATCATACAACCGTGGACACGGAGCCGGAAGTGAGATCCGCCGCCGGCGCGGGGGGCGGGACACGGTGCGGGGCGCGCCCCCGCCGCCGGCCAGTCCGGCACGTTCTCGCTACATGCGCTCCGGCGCCGAGACGCCCATCAGGCCGAGGGCGCGGGCGAGCGTCAGCCGGGCGGCGCCGCAGAGCTTCAGCCGCGCCGCGGACAGCGGCCGCGCGTCGGCGTCGAGCACGCGGCACTCCGTGTAGAAGGCGTGGAACGCGGTCGCGAGGTCCTGCGCGTAGTGCGGCAGGTGGTGCGGCTCTTTGCTGCGGGCCATCATCTGGACCAGCTCGGGGAGCTGGAGCATCTTGCGCACCAGGTCCAGCTCGGCCGGATGGGCAAGCAGCCTGACGTCGCCGCCCTCCGCCGAGAAGCCGCGTTCAGCGGCGTTCGCGAGGATGCCGGCGATGCGCGCGTGCGCGTACTGGACGTAGTACACGGGGTTTTCGGCCGCCTGCTTCTTCGCCAGCTCGAGGTCAAACTCCATCTGGCTGTCGGCCGAGCGCGCGAGGAAGAAGAAGCGCGCCGCATCGGCTCCGACCTCGTCGACGACGTCGCGCATCAGCACGAGGTTGCCAGCGCGCTTGGAGAGCCGCACCAGCTCATCGCCGCGGCGGAAGCTCACGAGCTGATAGATGATGATGTCGAGGTGATCCGGGTCGACGCCGATCGCCTCGACGGCGGCCTTCATGCGTGAGACGTGGCCCTGGTGGTCGGCGCCCCAGATATCGATCACGAGGTCAAAGCCGCGCCGCGCGAACTTGTCAAAGTGGTAGGCGATGTCTGACGCGAAGTACGTCGGCTTGCCGGTGCTGCGAATGACGACGTTGTCCTTGTCCTCGCCCAGCTCGGTCGAGGCGAACCAGAGCGCGCCTTCCTTCTCGACGAGGTAGCCCTTGCCGCGCAGCGTCTGCATCGCGGCGTCGTAGGCGTTCCCGGCGCCGCCCGGCTCGTCCTGGTACAGCGAACGTTCGCGGAACCACTCGTCGTAGCGGACGCCGAGGCGCTTCATGTCCTCTCCGATCTGCTCGACCATCACGTCGATGCCGCGGAGGACCAGCTCCTCGGGGGGTGCGTCGATGCTTGCGTCGGCGTACCGTGCGCCCAGCTCGTCCTTCAGCCGCCGGGCCAGGTCGACCATGTATTCGCCCGGGTACCCGTCGGCGGGAATCTCGACGTCCCTGCCGAACAACTGCTGGTAGCGCGCCAGCAGGGTGCGGCCAAAGACGTCGGTCTGCGTGCCGGCGTCGTTCACGAGGTACTCGCGCTCGACCTGGTATCCCGCGGCCTGGAGCACCGACGCGAGCACGTCGCCGATCGCGGCGCCGCGGCCGTTGCCGGCGGTCAGCGGCCCGGTGGGGTTGGCGCTGACGAACTCGACCTGCACCCGCCTGCCGCCGCCCAGCGCGACGTCGCCGAACGCCGCGCCGGCCGCCATGATGGCATCGACCTGGCTCGCCAGCCACGCTTCCGACAGGCGGAAGTTGATGAACCCCGGGGGCGCCGGCTCCGCCGCGGCGACGGCGCCGCTCGCCGGCAGTCTGCCCGCCAGCCGCCGGGCGATCTCCAGCGGGTCTGCCCGCGCGGCGCGCGCGAGGCGCAGCGGCAGGCTCGTCGCGTAGTCGCCGTGCTCCGGCCGGGCGGGCCGTTCGATCGTGACCTCTGGCAGCACGACGCGCGGCAACTCGCCGTGGTCCATCGCCGCGCGCGCCGCTGTCTCCACCATCGCCGAGAGATCGTCGCGGATCATGACGCGGTCCAAATGGAAAGGCGCGCTCTCCGATCGGCCCGGGGACATCGTCCACGGCGGCGCGCGCCCGTTCGATAACGCCGGCAGCGTAGCGCATGCCTGCGGCCAGCGCCACGCGGGCGGGCGCTCACTCGAGCGAGAGGGTGTGCCTGCGGCGCCCGACGGCGGCGCATGCGCTCAGCGCGCGATCGTGCCGCTGGGCTGGGCCGGCGTGGACGCGTTCGCGGCCGCGACCTGCTGCTTGTAGAGGGCGCCGTTCAGGTAGGCGAACACGCCGTCCGGGTTGTCCTGCCCGGGCGCCACCCAGACGTGCATCATCCACTTCAGGCTCGGCGTGAAGGTGCCGCCCTTGGCCGCGCAGCTCGCGGCGGTCTCTCCCTCGCTCGCGCTCTTGAGGCCGACGAGGCAGAGGCCGTTGTGCTCGTGCCAGAGCGCCAGGTTGCCAGCCCAGGTGTTCGTGGGCGGCGCACTGGCGGTGACGCCGCCGACGCCGGGCACCATCAGGTACCACACGCCGACGAGCTTCGCGGTGCCGCTGTTGTCGATCTTGCTGAACAGCAGCCCGCTCGGGCGGTTTGGATCGAAGACGCCGCTGCGGATCACGGCGTAGTTGACCCAGTGCTCGCCCATGTAGGGCACATCGCTCGTCGTGCGGACGTAGCCGGCGGCCTTCGCCGCGTCCGGCGTCGGGTACTTGAGCGCGACCTGGTGCACCTCCTCGAGCTGCTGGCGCAGCCTGGGGATGTCAGCGAGCGTCATCGTGCCGGGCGGAAACAGCGGCAGCAACTGCGCGTCGGTCAGCGTCACGATCTGCGTGTAGGTCGGCTGCTTGCCCTTGTCGTGCGCGCTGTGACCGCTCCCGTCCGCGCCCTGGGTCAGGGCGCCGGGGACGTTTGCCGCCGCGGTCGGCGCGGCGCCCGGGGCGAGGCCGTTCTGCTGCAAGCCCTGCACGATGCCGCCGGACTCGGCCGTGGTGCCGGCACCGTGGTCGTGCGCGGGCGCGGCCGCCGTGGCGGTGCCGTGGCTGTGGCCGATCGTCGCGCCGGACGCCGCCAGATACGTGATCGACGCTACCGCGACGGCCGCCGTCAGCACCCACGCCGCCGTGACCGGCACGACCCGCCGCAGCAGCTCGCGGCGCGTCTCGATGCCCCGGAACGCGGAGATGCTGAGGCCGATGAGCGTGCTGACCCCCGTGAGTACGAGGCCGGCCGCCACCACCACATGCCCCGGGTTCGAGAAGCTCAGCAGGGACTCTTCGGCCGCGCTGTGGTTGTGGCGGTAGGCGTCCACGGCGAGCCCGATGAAGACGATGACCGTGCCGGACGCGGCCAGCGCGAACCACGTGGTCAGCGAGCTGACGAGCGCGAGGTTCATCGACCGCGCGCGCAGGGAGGTGGTGTGGTCGGTGTGTTCGAACCGGTCCATCGTTGTCATAGCCGCGTCCCTACCTTCCCTTCCCGGATGTGCCAGCTCCCGGCGTCCCTGCCGCCGGACGCAGGTACGCGGCGATCATCTCCGCGCACGTGTCCCTGTATGTGTCCGCATCCTCGCCGCCGGTCAGGACGAACGCCTGGTAGACGGCGATGCTCACGATCCCCTCGATCAGGCGCGTCGTGACGAGGGGGTCGCACGCCCGTACCTGGCCGCGCTCGACGGCCGCGGCGAGCTCGCGGGCGACCGGGCGGTTGCGCACTTCAGCCGCGGCCCGCATCCCGCGCGTCAGTTCTGTGTCCGGGTCCAGGTTGATCACCGCGATCCGGACGAGGTCGCGGTTCGCCGAGCAGGCGGCGAAGATCTCCCGTACGCGGCGGCGCACGGTCTCCTCCATCGAAGCCTGCGGGGGGACGGCGCGCACCGCGCCCGCGATCAGCTCGGCGAGGCGCTGGTTGAGGGCGGCGAACACGGCCTCCTTCGACGGGTAGTACAGATAGATCGTGCCGAGGGCGATCCCCGCCTCTTCGGCGATATCGGCGATCGTCGTCCCGCGGAAGCCGCGGGTGGCGAAGACGCGCCGCGCCGCCGCGAGGATCTCCTCGCGCCGCGCTGCCTTCGCCAGCTCCGCACGCTGGCCTCGGTCCAGGACGGGTGCTGCCGCCATCGGGCTCCGCTCGCTGAATTTCGTTCATTCTCGTTGCGGCGGGCGCACGTGTCAATGATCCAACCTGGCCCGCATCCTTACTCGGGGCGCGTGCGGGTGTTGCCGGCGGCGGCGGACGGTGGCGCGGGAGCGGGTAGAATCAGCCGGAGGGGCCCGTAGCTCAGCGGCAGAGCACCCGGCTCATAACCGGTGGCGCGCAGGTTCGAATCCTGCCGGGCCCACCACTCCACGGCCGGCCGAGGCGGCAGCCCCACCGCCTCCACCCAGCCGGCCATGGGTGCCCGCCCCCCTCTCTTGGCCCGCAGCCCGCAGCCCGCAGCGAAACACGTCGGCGCCTGCCGATACGTGAGTGGGCTAGCGGCGCCTGGCGCCGCATGGCCGCTGAGCCATTGAGGGCATGTCTCGGCCACGCGAAGGAGACGCAGGCGATGCTGATTCTGACCAGGAAGGTAGACCAGGGGATCGTGATCTCGGGCAACATCCTCGTGCGGGTGCTCGGTGTCGAGCGTGACAGGGTGAAGATCGGCATCAGCGCGCCCGGCGAGATCACGGTGCTGCGCCAGGAACTGTGGCACGAGGGCGAGGGCGACAAGCCGTTCGAGCGCCGCGAGCCAACATCGCACGCGTCCGGGATGTAACAGCGGGCAACGCGTTTGGTGCCGGCAGAAGGCCGCCCGTGTGGGCGGCCCTCTGCGTGAGATTGCGGCCAAGAGAGTCCGGCGGCCCTGTGGTCAGTGGCGAGCCACGACGGTGAGACGCGGCGCCGCGTGCCCTTCGGACGTGTGCCCGCCACCCTCGATCACCTCGAACGCCGGGCGCGACGCGACGCGCTCCGCGACCCCGACCTGCTCGCCGTCCTGTGACATCGACGCGCGCGCGCGCTCCCAGACGAGCGCCGCGCGGGCGACGTCTCCGGCATTGGTGGCCGTCGCGTCATCGGCCCGGACCGCCGTCACGAAGACCTCCGCCGCCGCGGCGGCGCGATCCTGCACCTGGTCGACGGGATGCTCGCTCACGGTCTCGGCCCACTGGCCGGCGTACTTCGGCCCGCGATGCCGGCCGCTCGCCTGGATGAGCAGTGGCGCCTCGCGGTCGAGCGGTCGCAGCACGATCGTGCGCGCGTCGCAGCCGACCACCAGCTCGTGCCGCAGCGCCGGCTCGACGAGGCTGATGTCGATGCGCGCGACCGGGCCGCCATCGAACCAGAGCGTCAGCAGGGCAACGTCCGCGACGCCGTTCTCGTCGTCGACGCGCGGGGTCAGCGCGCTGACGGCGGATGGCAGCCCGCCGGCGATCGCGAGCACCCGCCCGATGTCGGCGATCGCCAGCGCGTCGAGCGTCGCATCGCCCGCGAAGCCGGTGCGCAGCGCGCGCAGGTAGCGCGGGCGCCAGAGGGGGTTTGCGCCCGAGGTCATCTTGCGGACGAACTGGATCTGTTCGTCGCCGAGCGTACCGCCGTCAAAGACGATCGCGCGCCCGCGCCGCCGCGAGAGCTCGTCGAGCGCCATGATCTGCTTTGAGATCAGCGCCGGTGCGCCAGCGACGAAGACGTGGCGCCCCGCGATCACCGCGCGCCGGATCGCGCCCGCCAGGTCCGCTACGGGTGGGACGAAGACGAAGCCGTCAACATCCCCGCGCGAGAGACCGGCCAGAAACTCCTCGTCGCCGGGCGCGATGCGGTCGAGCGTGACGCCTTCGATGCCGCGCAGCGCGCGCGCCCAGCGGTGCGCCTCCGGGCCTGTGCCCGCGAGCGTCAGCGTGATCGGCCGCGGCGAAGGTGTGGCTTCCATCACGCCGCGTCCTGCAGTTCCTGGGTCAGGACCGTGCGCAGGCGGCGGATCGCGCGGTGCCGTAGCTGCGACGCCCGCGACTCGGAGATGCCCAGCGCCTGGCCGATGCTCTTCAGCGACTGCGCCTTCATGTAGTACAGCCGCACGATCACCCGTTCGCGGTCCGGCAGCAGCTCGACGGCTTCCGCGAGCTTCACGCGCACCATGGTCTCCTCGGCGACGCTGTCGGGGTCGATGTTCGGGTCATCGTCGGCCATCTCCCAGAGCTTTTCCGTGTTGCCGCTGGCCGCCGTCTCCGCAAGGCTGTCCAGGGAGATCACCCTGAGGTTGCTCGTGCGCAGCGAATGGACGAAGTCCGCGGGCGCGATGCCCATATGGGCGGCCAGCTCGTTGCGCGTCGGCGCCCGTCCGAGTTTCGCGTGGAGGGCCGCCGTCGCCTTCTCGAGGTCGCTGCCGAACTTCTGCAGCGAACGGGGCAGGGGGTGGGTGGCGCGGATCGCATCGAGGATCGAGCCGCGGATGCGGGGGAGCGCGTAGGTCGAGAACTTCGCGCCCTTGTCGGGGTCGAAGGCGTGGTAGGCCTCGATAAGGCCCTGTACCCCGCAGGAGACCATGTCCTCGTACTGCAGGATGCCCGCGCTCGTGCTACCCACGGCGATGCGGTTCACGGCGTGCCGCACGAGCGGCATGTACTCCTTGATGATCCTGGTAAGGTTGGCATCCGAGAAGAGGTCTTGGTCCGCGGGCAGGGCCAAGCCTGGCGCGTCATCGCCGGCGTCATCGCGGGCCGAGTTGTTCGCATCCACAGCGGCGGGCGCCTTGGGCATCGATCCTCCAGGCAGGAACCGGTACAGCGACGCCGTCGCAGGCGTGTCGGTCAACGAGGTGCAGTATTGTGGCTGGCTTGCGGTTCTCCCATGCGGCGGCGCCCCTGTGGCGGCGCGCGGCTCCCCGTATTGCGCCGCTGAATCCAC
The DNA here is from genome assembly GCA_028872875.1 of Chloroflexota bacterium. Lineage (GTDB taxonomy): Bacteria > Chloroflexota > Dehalococcoidia > DSTF01 > JACRBR01 > JADMII01. The sequence goes on from JAGWOC010000007.1 coordinate 31,116, forward strand.
GTAGGGGAGCGGGCACCGGGCGGGTGGCACGATGACAAGCTATTGTTCGGGGATGCGTCGCGACGCCGGCGTCTCCCGGCGCTCGCCACGGTGAAGTTCACGTTCGCCGACGTCAATCTTCCGGTGCTGCACATCGCGGGTTTCGTGTCCGTACGGGACAGCGTTACGCTGCAGGTGCAGGTCGTCGCCCGGCAGGTGTGAGCCACGCTTCATCGCCTGCCGTGGCCCAGGGGGCACGGCGTCCGTGCCGCTGCGGACGCGTCCCACAGGAGGCCCGAACATGCAACACAAGACCGCTCACGGCCCGCGGACGGCAGGGCGCGTCCTCCACGGGGCGCGCTGGTACGACCTGTTCGGCACCGTCATCTCGTTCGGGCGGGTCAGGGCGCTCCGCGAGAAGCTCATCGAGCTGGCCGCGCCCGCGCCCGGCGAGCATGTGCTCGACGTCGGCTGTGGCACGGGCACGCTCGCGATCGCCGTCAAGCGGCGGGTGGGCGCCGGCGTGGTGCACGGCATCGACGCCTCTCCCGAGATGGTCCAGGTCGCGAAACAGAAGTCGGCCAAGGACGGCTCCGATATCGATTTCCGGGTCGCCCTGATCGAGGCGATCCCGTTCCCGGACGCTTCCTTCGACCTCGTGACCAGCAGCCTCATGCTGCACCACCTGCCCGACGACCTGAAGGCGAAGGGCCTTCGGGAGATACGGCGCGTGCTGAAGCCCGGCGGCCGATTCATGGCGATGGACTTCGCCGCGCAGAGCCACTCCCCGTTCGGCTGCGGCCGCCCGCTGGGCCATCTGCGCTCGATCCTCGGCCACGCGCGCGGCGAGCGCATGGTCGACGCGCTGACGCCGCTGCTCAGGGCCGCCGGCTTCAGCGCTGTCGAGGCGATCCCCACGCGCCACAAGAACTTCGCCTTCATCCGCGCCCGCTGACCGCGGGCTTCGCCGCGGAGCGAATGCCACCACGGTTCGATGGTCAACCCAGTGGCCCCGCGAACATGGCACGACATGGCCACAATTGTGAAGCCCTCTCAGCACAATTCGCGCGGCGAGAGGGCTTCACAGATACGACATCGTGGTAGCGCCAGCGGGATTCGAACCCGCGATCTCCGCCTTGAAAGGGCGGCGTCCTGGGCCTCTAGACGATGGCGCCTCGCCGCGCAGTATAGCGGCGCCCCGCGTCCGGCGGCCATCGGCGCGGTTGGCCGAAGGCGCGGCCCGCGCCACAATGGCCGTCGTGGACGAGCGGCTTCCGATCATCGTCGGCGTCGGCCAGGTGACGCAGCGCCCCGGCACGGAGCGCCCGCGCGAGCCGCTCGCGCTGATGGCGGCGGCGGCGCGCCTCGCGGAGGCGGACGCGGGCGCGCCGGGGCTGCTCCGGCGCCTCGACTCGCTGCGTGTCGTCAACATCATCTCGTGGCCATCGAAGGACCCGCCCGCGGACCTCTCGCGGGCGCTCGGCGCGACGCCGCGCGAGCTGATCTACACGCACATCGGCGGCAACACGCCGCAGTGGCAGGTCAACGAGGCGGCGGAGGGCATCCACCGCGGCGACATCGATCTCGCGCTCATCGCGGGCGCCGAGGCCGTCTACTCCGCGCGACGGGCGCGCGCGCAGCAGGTGGACCTCGGCTGGTCGCCGCGCGGCAACCCGGTGCCGAACGCCGGCGACCCGCGTCCGGGCGTCAACGACGTCGAGGCGGCGCACGGCGCGGTGCTCCCCACCCGCATCTATCCGCTGTTCGAGAACGCGCTTCGCGCGCACTACGGCCGCTCGCTCGATGCCCATCGCGCCGCGCTCGGCGCGCTGTGCGCGAAGCTCTCCGCCGTCGCCGCGCGCAATCCGCTCGCCTGGTTCCAGGAGCCAAAGAGCGCCGCCGAGATCGCGACGGTCGACGCGTCGAACCGCTACATCGGCTTCCCCTACCCCAAGTACATGAACGCCATCATCGATGTCGATCAGGGTGCCGCCCTGATCGTGACGAGCGTCGGCGCGGCGCGGCGGCTCGGGGTGCCGGAGGAACGCTGGGTCTACGTCCGCGGCTGCGGCGACGCCACGGACCACTGGTTCGTGAGCGAGCGCGTCAACTACCACAGCTCGCCCGCGATCCGTGCCGCCGGCCGCCGCGCGCTCGAGATGGCGGGCATCGGCATCGACGAAGTCGCCCTGTTCGACCTCTATAGCTGCTTCCCCGCCGCCCTGCAGATCGCCCGCGATGCCCTGGGGATCGGGTGCGACGACCCGCGGCCGCTCACGGTGACCGGCGGCCTGCCGTACTTCGGCGGCCCGGGCAACAACTACGTCACGCACAGCATCGCTGCGATGGTCGAGCGCCTGCGCGCGGCGCCGGGGAGCGTCGGCCTTGTCACGGCGAACGGCTGGTACGTCACGAAGCACGCCGTCGGCGTCTACTCGACGCAGCCGCCGCGGCAGCCGTGGCAGCGGACCGATCCCGCGGTCGACCAGGCGGCGATCGATGCGGAGCCACACCCGGCGTTCGAGGAAGCGCCGTCGGGCCCGGCGACGGTCGAGACGTACACCGTGCTGTTTGACCGCGACGGCGCGCCGGAGCGCGGCATCATCATCGGCCGCCTCGCCGACGGGCGCCGCTTCTTCGCCAACCCGCCGGCCGACCGCGCGCTGCTCGAACGGATGACCGCCGTCGAGATGCACGGCGCGCCCGGGCGCGTCGTACGGGCAGCCGACGGCGCGACGAACGTCTTTACGCCGGCCTGAGGTGTGGGGGTACGCGCGCCCTGGGCGTGCGCGCGGCGTTGGCCGGATGAGGTGTGTGAGATGGCCGGCGCGCCGACCTGGCAGCCCTCCGGACGCGAAGCGAGCCGGGATGCGCATCATGCGGGGTTGGCGCACCCGGCTCACTTGTTGGAACCGCTCGAAACGGGGGAGCATGTCCCGGGCGATCCCTGCGTTCCCACTCTAGCAGCGAACTGTTAAGCCTCTACTAAAACAACGTGAACACTTCGTGCGGCGGGAACGCGGCAGAATCGCCCCTGCGTCCTTCCGGGGCTACAGCGCGTGCACCTGCGCCGCTGACCGCAGCAGCTCGATGACGCCCTGGCGGAGCACGTGCTCCGGTGCCCAGCGGCCGGTGCCACGCAGCTTCGCGACGTCCAGGCAAGAGCGCCGGATCTCGCCACGCGCCGGAAGGCGCTCGATGAGCGTGTGCTCACCCGATGCTTCGACCATCAGCGCCGCCAGCTCGTTGACCGACGTCGGCGTACCGGTGCCGACGTTCCACACGCCGGTCATCGTATCGTCGTCGAGCGCCAGGAGGATCGCCGACGCAACATCGGCGACGTGCACGAAGTCGCGCTGCTGCTCGCCATCGCCGTAGATGCGCAGCGGCAGGCCGGCGGCCAGGCGCTCGCTGAAGATGCTCGCCACGCCGCCTTCGGCATCCGACCGCTGGCGCGGGCCATACACGTTCGAGAGACGCAGCGACACGCTCGAGATCGGCGCCGCTGCCACCATGGCCTCGCCCTCGAGCTTGTGGCGCCCGTAGGGATTTTCCGGGCGGGGTTGCGTCGCCTCGCTCGCGGGCACCGGCGTCTCGCCGTAGACCGCCCCGCCCGACGAGATGAACACGAACCGCCGTACTCCGCTTGCAAGGGCGCCATCGAGCACCCGCTCCAGGCCGTCGACGTTGATCCGCCGGTCGAGCACCGGGTCGGCGAGCGAGCGCATGACGTTGGTCTGCGCGGCGCAGTGTACGACCGCGTCGAATGGGATCCCGAACAGCCTCCCCAGCGGCGACGCTGCCATGTCGAGCACGTACAGCGGCACATCGACCGGGAGATTCGACACCTGCCCCTTGCTCAGGTCGTCCATCACGTGCGGCTCATCGCCGCGCGCACGCAGCGCCTCGACCACGTGCGAGCCGATGAAGCCGGCGCCGCCGGTCACAAGAATCCTTTGCGTCATCGCCGTTCAACCTCCGCAGTACGCATCACCGGTGGCGACCCACTGGCTGCCCCGACGGGTCGCGTCCGTCCTTCGTCGCGCGTGTCCGCGCCGTCCTCGATCCTCCGCACTACCGCGATCGCGCCGACCGCGAGGAACGATGCACCCACGAGGAGCATCACCGATGCCGCCCCGAACGCCGGCAGCAGCAGCGCAGCGAGCGCGGGCCCGATCGAGTGGCCGAGCCCGTCCATCGACATGAACCAGCCGATGATGCCACCGCGCGCGCCCGCCCCGCCGGCGAGCGCCATCATCGTCGAGGCGATGGTGGGCACCGCAAGCCCGAACCCGATGCCCCCGGCCGTCGCCGCGACAACGATCGTCGCCGGGTGCGTCCAGTGCGCGAGGACGAGCACGGCGATGCCGGCGGTGAAGAAGCCCGGAGCCATCACCCGGCGTGCGCCCACGCGGTCCGCGAGCGCGCCGCCAGCGACCACCCCCAGCCCGCCCAGGACCGCCGCCGGCGCGAGGAGGATCCCCTCGCGCGTCAGCGAGACATGGGCGATGTCGCGTCCGTACGCCCGGAAGATCGCCGTGAGCGCGCCGAGCGCGATCGACTCCGCCACGATGATCGCGGAGAACGCCACCCGCTGCGGCGAGCGCAGCACCGCCGGCAGCTCCCGCAGCGACGGCACCTCCGCCGTCTTCCGTTCCGCGGTCTCGCGCGCGCTCACCGGCGTACGCAGCGCGACCGTCAGCGCTGCCGCGACCAGGCTGATGGACATGAGCATCGCGATGTTGAAGGGCACGAACATGTTGAGGAGCGCGCCGCCCCCTAACCCCGTCAGGAGCGCGGCCATCGTCGCCAGGGTCAGCGCCGCCGTGAATCGCGACTTCTCGCCTGATTCGAAGCGCGACGTCCCCGCCGAGTACAGCGCCGGCCACAGCACGGAAGATCCGAGCCCTTCGACCGCCGCCGCCGCAACAATGGCGTACGGCGCGACGTGGGCCAGCGGCAGCATCGACGCGTCGGCCGCGAGGAGCAGCGCCGTACCGCCGATCATGGCCGTCCGCGTCCCGAGCCGGTCCGACACCATGCCGCTCAGCACCTGAGAGCACAGCTTGGCGATGCCAAAGGCCGCCAGCGCGTAGCCCGCGATCGCCGCGCTCGCGTGCAGCTTCTCCGGGAGATACGACTGCAGGGCGATCAGGAAGATGAAGATGAACGCGGTGTCCGCGAGGAAGCCGATCGCGAGCAGCGGCAGGGCCCGCCGCGCGATGTCTCGCGACCCTGCGAGCGCATCCGTGATGCGGTGCAGCATCAGAGCCTCCCGCAGTCCTTCAGCGTGGCCGGCGCCGGCTCGCTGTCACGGAACGGCACGACGTCGTAGACGGTGATCCCCGCGTGGCGGCTCCGGTACGTGACGTGGGCCTCTCCCCGGCTCACGAGCGACTCCAGCAACCGCTGCTCGTTGGTCGGGAACTCCGCGAGGTACGCGCGCTCCACCACCACACGGTCGATCCCCTTCACCGCCAGGTAGCACTGGTACGTGGGGAGCTTCCAGCTATGGCGCTGCTGGCTCTCGCTGAAAAACTCGTTGGCGAGCACGGCGTGGTCACGGAGGAGGTAGTAGCCGCCCTGCTCGCGCTCGTTGGGGCTGAGCACGCGGTACACCCTGCCGGGCCGGAAGTCAGGGCTCCGCAGGTAGCCGCGGTACGGGTCCGTATTGGGGTGGACGAGGCCGTAGTAGCTGCCTTCCGCCGCGAACTTGTGGATCACCGGCAGGTCGGCCAGCGCGGTGTGCCCGACGAAGCCCGAGCTGACCGCGACGACGGCCACCGTTGCCGCCAGGAACGCCATGCCAATCGACCGGAAGTGCCGTTCGAGCAGGGGCGCCAGCGCCGCCAGCAGGAACGGCGCGCCCATCACGAGCCCGCGCCGCGGCAGGTCCTGCATGATCGAGATCACGATGGTCTGCCGGGTGTTGTCGCCCACCGCCGGCGTGTTGAGCGAGAAGTAGATGAACGGCGTCAGCGCGGCCAGCACGACCCCGCTCACCGCCATGAGGGGGAGCCGCGTCCGCGGGCGGAAGAGTTCGCAGAAGACGACGTACGCCCCGACGGCCAGGCCTCCCTCGATGGGGTGGGTCGACGCCGTCAGCCACATGAAGATGGCCGCGAGGAGCCAGCGTTGCCGCTCCACCGACCACACCACGCCGAAGAACGCGACCGTCGCCCAGAGGAACGAATACTGTCCGGCGGCGACGGCATCGATGTAGAAGGGGTTGGCGAGGAACAGCAGCATCAGCCACGGGTCGCGCATCCGCGGCCGCACGATCATCGCACCGACCGCCACCGCCGCGCCCGCGAGCACCAGGAAGAGCGTCACGGACCAGTCGCCCAGCAGGGGATAGACGAGCGCATTCGCGGTCCATGGCACCATGCCGTACGGGAAGGTGAACGCGCGCCCGTCATCGAGCCCCGCGAAGCGGATCGGGATCCGCCCGGTCTCATAGAGCGACCGGCTGATGTACCAGACGTGCGCGTAGTTGTTGATGGTGTCGTTCGCCAGGTAGATCGTCCGCGAGAGCATCACCAGCGCCGGCGCCAGCATCGCGAGGAAGAACAGCGGCAGGCCGTAGAACGCGAGCCAGCGCGGCATGCCGTGTGGCAGGCGCCGCGTCGCCATCACCCGCCACCACGCGCAGGGCATGGCGACGAGGTCGATGACCACGTCCTTCAGCCGCGTCCGCGAGCGGAAGACGGGGATATCGACGAGAGTCGTGTCGTGGATCTTGTAGCCGAGCAGCGGCAGGATCACCGCGACCTCGACGGTCTCGCTGTACTTGTAGCCCTTGTAGTAGGCCAGCGCGTCGAGGAGCGGGCCGACCTTGAACGCGCGGTAACCGGACTCGACGTCCTGAAACCGGCGCCCCGACCAGATCGACGCCCACGCCGACATGATCCAGTTTCCGACCCGCTTGTACAGGGGATACAGCCGGAAGTCACGCCGCGCGATCACCGCGTCGGCGCCGTCCTCGATCGGTTTCAGCAGCAGGTCAAGGCTCGCCGGGTCGTGCTGGCCGTCGGCATCGACGGTGAGCACGACGTCGTCTTCGGAGATCTGCCCGGTCTCCACCATGCGCCGCAGGTGCGAGAACGCGGCGTAGTACGCGGCCGACATGCCGCGGTTCCGGTTGAACGAGATGAGGTGCGCATGCGGCTTGTCGTCAAGCCACTCGAAGACGACTTCGCGGGTGGCGTCCGATGACCCGTCATCGACGATGAGCAGGCGGTCGACCAGCGGGTAGAGCCGCTCCAGCACGCCGGCGATCGTCGCCGCTTCGTTGAAGGCCGGCATGACGGCGATGAGCTGCGGCCGGCGCGTGCCGCGCTCTGGCGTCACGGCGGGGTTCGGCGCGGGCATCGGACGGACAGGCGACTCGATCATGCGCTGCGCAGGACCGCCCGCTCCTGCTCCAGGAACCAGTGCACCGTGCGTTCCATGCCGGTATCGAAGTCCACCTTGGGCGTCCAGCCGATCTCGCGGGCGGCCTTTGCCGACGAGACCTGCTTGCCGGCGTAGTCTCCGGCGCGCGCCGGCACGAACTCGATCCCCTTGCCGCCGACGAGCCGGTGGACCGTTTCGGCGATGCGCAGGATGGACACCTCCTCGGCGCCATCGATGTTGTACGTCTCGTTCTCCGCCTCCGGCGCGAGCGCCAGCACGTGGGCGTCCGCCAGGTCTTCGACGTACACGAACTTGCGGTTCTGGCTGCCGTCGCCCGCCACGGTCATCGGCTCGCCGCTCAGGGCCTTGCGGATGAAGATCGGGATCACGAGCGAGGGCCGCATCCGCGGGCCGTACGGGATCCCGTAGCGCAGGACCGTGAACGGGACGTTGAAGAGTGTCCGGTAGTCGTGGCAGAGCATCTCCGAGGCGATCTTTGTCGTCGTGTAGACGTGGCCCGTCTGCGCGGGGTCGAAGCACGACCGCTCGTCCACGCGCTGCTCCCGCGCCGCGCTGTACACCCAGACGGTGCTCGCCAGCACGACGCGCCGCAGGCCGTTCCGCCGCGCCGATTCGAGCACGTGCGCCGTGCCGAGCACGTTGAGGGCGACGGAACCGGTCGGGTCTGCGACGACGTTGTTCACGTCGGCCACCGCGGCGAGGTGGAACACCACATCGAGCCCGCGCGTCGCCCTGTCCAGCGCGTCCTGGTCCATGATGTCCACGGCCAGGCACTCCACGTCGTCGCGGTGCGGCCGCGCGACGCTGTCGAGCACGCGCACGTCCACGTGCGCGTCCTTCAGCTTGTCGACGACGTGCGAGCCGATGAACCCACAGCCGCCGGTCACACCCACCTTCATCTACGCCTCCGTCGCCACGCGCTGCTCCGCGAGCGCCTTTACCAGGGACTCGACGACGTACGCCGCGTCATCGTCCGGCATGACCGCGGACACCGGCAGGCAGATGTGCCGGGAGCAGAGCTCCTCGGCGACCGGCAGGCTGCCCGCCGCCTGCGGGCCGAAGACCGGCTGCAGGTGGCACGGCGCCTCGTAGACCTCGCCGCTGAGGCCGACGTCGTACCGCTCGCGCAGCGTCTTCTTGAGCGCGCTCCGGTCGACGCCCGCCGGCGGCATCGCGATGTACTTGTAGTAGTTGCAGGTCGACCCCTCGGGGATGCGCAGGGGCTCGACGCCGGTGCCCGCGAGCAGCCGGTCGTAGACGGCCGCCACCCGCTGGCGGGCGGCGATGAACTCCGGAAGCCGCGCCAGTTGCGAGCCGCCGATGATCGCGTGCGGCTCGCTGAGCCGCCAGTTGTTGCCAAGCAGCGTGTGGAAGTTCGAGGTGAAGCCGGCCTTGCCCTGGTCGCGGTAGACGCGCGCCTGCTCGTCGATCCGGTCGTCGCTGGTCGCGATCATGCCGCCTTCGCCGGCGGTGATCACCTTCGTCGGATAGAAGGAGAAGGCAGCCGCGATACCGAAGCTGCCCGCCGGCTTCCCGCCGAGCGTGCTGCCGTGCGCGTGCGCCGCGTCTTCGACCAGCGGCACGCCCGCCCGGGCACAGATGCCCTGGAGTTCGGCGATGCGCGGCGTGATGACGCCGCCGATGTGCACGACGACGACGGCGCGTGTCTTCGGGCCCAGCAGCGAGCGCACGTGGTCTACGTCGATGGAGAAGGTCGCGGGGTCGCACTCGGCAAAGCGCACGACGCCGCCCGCGTGCTCGACAGCGGCGGGCGTGGCGAAGAACGTGTTCGTCGGCACGATGACCTCGCCGCCGGCGACGCCGATGGCGCGAAAGATGATCTCCAGCGCGCTCGTGCCGCTGCTCGTCGCGATCGCGTGCGTGGTGCCCGCCGTCCTGGCGAACGCCTCCTCGAACGCGGCACCGTGCTTTCCGAGCGTCAGTTGCCCGGAGGCAAGGCAGGCGTCGATTGCTGCCAGGATCTGCGTCCGGTCTTCTTCCGGGATGTGGATCTTCGCGGGGGGGATTCGCATACACCTTCCTTCGGGCCGGTTCATGGAGCGGCGCCGTGTGCACGGCCACGCCCGCTAGAAAGCGTAGGGAAGCCACAATGAAGATTGGGTGAAGACCACCTGAACGGAAGCTATGGATTCGCGAGCGGCAGTTCCACCTGTACCGTCGTGCCCGCCGGCGACGTGTGGAGCGCGACCGAGCCCCCGTGCGCCTCGGCGATATGGCGCACGATGGCGAGCCCGAGGCCGCTGCCATCGCCGTGCCGCTTGCGCCCGTCGCGGCCGCGGAAGAAGCGCTCGAAGGCGTGGCGCGCCTCGTCCTCGCTCATCCCCGGCCCTCCATCGCGGACTTCGGCGATCGCCTGCCGGCCGTTCGCGCGCAGGGTGACGCCGATCGGCTTCCCCGGCTCCGAGTACAACGCCGCGTTGTCGATGAGGTTCTCGAAGATCTGCCCGACGCGCTGTTCGTCCGCGTCAATGCGCAACGGCCCCTCCGGCACATGGACGTCGATCTGGCGGTCGCGGAAGCGCTGCTGTTCGCGTTCCGCCACCGTCCGCGCGATGTCGGCGAGGTCGACGGGTTGCCGCTGCAGGATGAGGCGCGCGTCGACCTGCGAGAGGAGCAGCAGGTCCGCGAGGATGCGGCTCATCCTCCGTGACTCCGCTTCGGTCTCCGCGATGACCTGCTCGCGGTCCTCCGGCGGCAGGGCGCCGCCGCGCAGCACCTCCAGGTTCCCGCGCATCACCGCGAGCGGGCGCCGCAGCTCGTGCGACGAATCCGCGAGAAATGCGCGGTGCGCGTCGAGGGTCGTCTCGACCTTGGCGATCAGCTCGTTGAGGGTGCGCACGAGGTCGCCGACCTCGCCGCGCTGCTCCTCGCCTTCGATCCGCCGGGAGAAGTCGCCCGTCGCCTCGATCTCGCCGGCGGTGTCCGTCGCCGCGCGGATGGGCTGCAACGCGGGTCCGGCGAAGACGTACGAGAGGCCGTTCGCGACGAGCAGCGCGAGCACGCCGCCGCCGATCAGCAGGATGCGGATGAGGTCGAGCGCGGCATCGGTCTGGTGGAGCGAGCGCGCGACGAGGAGCGTGTTCCCGTCCTGCAGGGGCTGGTAGAGGATGCGCACCCGCTCGTCGTTCGAGGTGTCGTGCGTCGCGAGCGCCGCGGCATTGCCGCCCTTGTGCTTCGCCGCGATCGGCAGCTCCGAGGTGAGGTTGCTCGACTTCTCGATCGGGACGCCTTCCGGGTTGAGGACCTCGGCGTACACGCCGGGATCGGCGATCTCGTCCAGCACCGTCTGGTTGAGCTGGACGCTGCCGTTGGCGGCCGGCGGGCGGCTGGTGATCTGGTGCGCGCGCACGTACAGCGAGTCATCGACCGACGCGTAGAGCCGCGCCGAGATCCGCAGGTAGACGATCACGCCGAAGACGGCGAGCACCGCCGCGAAGAGCAGGCTGTAGAGCAGCGTCAGCCGGAAGCGGAGCGACACCTAGGCCTGCCTGAGCACGTATCCGAACGAGCGCACCGTCTGGACGAGCCGCGACCGGCCGCCGGCTTCGAGCTTCTCCCGCAGGTGGCCGACGTGCACGTCCAGGTAATTCGAGTCGCCGCCATCGTATCCCCAGACCTGGAGCGTTACGGCATCGCGCTTCAGCACCGTCTCCGGATTGCGCATGAAGATCTCGAGCAGCCGGTACTCCGTGGGCGTGAGCTCGATCCCTTCGCCCCGGCGCGTCACCACGTGGCGTCGCGTGTCCAGCACGACGTCCGCGTAGGTCAGCGTTTCTTCGGACGCCGAAGGGCGCTCCGCGCGCCGCAACAGCGCCCGCATGCGCGCCGCGAGCTCGGCCAGCTCGAACGGCTTGGTGAGGTAGTCATCCGCGCCCGACTCCAGGCCCAGGATCCGGTCCGGCACGGTGTCCCGCGCCGAGAGCATGAGGATTGGCATATCGTTGGTCCGGCGCAGGTGGCGGCACAGCGAGACGCCGTCGAGGTCGGGCATCGTCACGTCCAGGACGGCGACATCGACGCTCTTCGTCTCGATGTACGCGATCGCCTCCTGGGCGTCGGCGAACGTCTCGACGTCGAAGCCGTGGACGCGCAGCCCGCGCTTCAGCACGCGCAGCAGCCGCTCGTCGTCATCGACGACAACTGCCTTCGCGACCCGCTGGCTGGCCAATGCGTTCATCGCTTACCGTCCATGATAGCCAATGCCGGGGTGCCGGACGCGCCGAAGCCTCCGCCACGGCATCGAGCTTCGCGCCGGCCCGCCTTGCCTGCCAGCCGCCCCCCGATCACGCGTGCCGCGCGTCAGCACGGGACGTAGCCCGGCTTGCCGAGCAGCTTGTCGAGGCGCACCGGCTGCAATCCGCGCGCCTTCAGGCCGTCGAGGATGATCGGCAGCGCCTGCAGGATGACGGTGCGGTTGGCGCCGATGTTCCCATCGATCCCGTCGTGGAGCAGGATGATCGAGCCGGGCCGGACACCCTTGAGGATGCGGCGCGCGACGAGCTGGCCGTCGTTGGTCGCCCAGTCGCCGGCGGAGTCGTCCCAGGTGATCATCGTCATCCCGTGGTCCGCCACCACGTGCGCGATGAACGGCGTGTGGCTCCCGTGGGGGGGCCGGTAGAAGGCCGGGCAGACGCCGAGGTTGCGCTTGAAAGCGTCCTGCGCCCGCTGCAGCTCCGGGTAGCGCGGGTCGAGCCAGCGCACCGCATCGTGGAGGTACGAGTGGTTGCCCAGGAGGTGGCCATCGGCCATCAGCGCCCGCGAGGCGTCGGGGCGCTTGTCCAGCGCCTTGCCGACGGTGAAGAACGTCCCCTTCACGCCGTGGGCATCGAGGATCGCGGCGATCTCCTCCGTGTACGGCGGGTTGGGGCCGTCGTCGAAGGTGATGGCGACCTCGTTGCCCGTGCGCGGGCCGTGGCTCGTCAGGCTGCCGAACCAGGTCGCGCGCGGCGTCGTCGCGCCGATGTAGGCGGCGGTGACACCCGGCAGCAGCAGCGAGAACGCCGCCGCCGGCGCGAGCGCCACGGCACGCCAGCGGCGGCCCGGCATCGCAAGCAGCGCCGCGGCGCCGGCGAACGCGACGTACGCGGCCCCGGCGGCCATCGCCCCGTCGCGGCCGAAGAGCGCGCGCACGCCGACCAGCAGCCCGGCGACGACGAGCGACGCCACGGCGGCCGCCGCTGCTCCGCGCTTCCAACCGCCCGCGCCGGCCGGTCGCCGCCCGCCGGGCGCGCCCGACGCCGCGCCGGACACGAGGCCGATGCCGACGCCCAGGGCCGGTGCGGTGAACCATGCCGCGGCGTAGTACGACGCCTGCGCGAGCAACCACGCCGACACGAGCGCGCCGAAGAGCCCGAGCAGCCCGATGAGGCGTGGGGCGCGCACCCGCGCGCTCAGCGCCCAGCACCCGAACGCGATCGCGGCGGCCACCGCGCAGCGCAGCGGCGACGCGTACACCGGGCTTGCCGCGATCGCGATGGCCGCGAGCACGGTCACGCCCGGCAACCCGGGCGCGGTCAGCGCCTGCGGCCGCCGCACCCAGGCCCGGATATGTGCATGGCCCGCGAGCGCGGTGTCCGCCGCGGCCGACGCTGGTTCCGCACGCGGCGCGTCTATACCATGTCCCACGTTGCGCATGCGGAGAAAGTCTAACGCACGGGGCGGGCGCGCGGCGCTCCTCGTCCTCGTGCGTCCGATGGGCCGTCCCGGGGGGATGGTCCTGCTCGGTGCCTCCGCCGCCCTGGCGGTGATCCTCGCCCTCATCCTGCGCCACCCGATCTTCCTCACCAACGACTCGATGAACGACTACGCGCACGTGTGGTACGTGTCCGATCGGCTGTGGTCCGGACACGGCCTGCCGGTGCACATGCCGGTGCTCGCCCACGGGCGCGCCTACGCGTTCCCGTACGCGTTCATCCCGTGGACGCTCGCCGCGCTCGTGCGGCCGCTGCTGGGGGACTGGGCCGTGACGCTCGGGCTCGTGCTGGGCGTTCTGGCCGTTGTTGCGGGCACGCTCGTCGGGTTCCCGGAGATGCGCCGGCCCTGGTGGGCGGCGATGGTGATCCTCAACCCGGTGCTCCTCGAAGGGCCGCTGCTCGGCCAGATGCCGTTCCTCTGGGCGGCGGCGTTCCTGATGTTCGCGATCGCCGCCTGGCGCGGCGGGCGGACGCTGCTCGCCGGCCTGCTCGCCGGCTGCGCCGGCGCGACCCATCCCGCGGTGCTGCTGCCGCTGATCGGCGCGCTGGTGCTCGTCCGCATGCGGTGGGAGCCGCGCCGGGGGCGCCTCGTGGCGGCGTACGTCCTCTCGCTCGTCCTCGCGGCCCCGGCGGCGTACTTTACGCTCGCCTCGCCGGTGTTCAGCGAGACGAGCGTGCCGCGGATCGTCGCCAACTTCTTTGGCACCGTCGGGCTGCGCGCCCTCGTGCCGGCGGCGCCGTTCATCGGCCTGGCGCTCCAGCGCACGCCCCTGGCGCGCGCGCCGCTGCTCATCGTCGCCGTGCTGATCGCCCTCAACGCCGCGTTCGTGCCGCTGCGGCACGACGCGTACGCCTGGCGCGGGCTGATGCGCGAGCCCGACCGCTCCCTCGACGGCTTCTTCCAGTCCGGCCGCTTCGTGCCCGGCGCGACGTACCGCGTCCTTGCGGCGGGCGATGCGAAATACGGCATGTACCAGGCCCTGCGTCACGGCGCCGTGCTGGACTCGGAGTTTTTTCCCGAGAGCATGGCGCTGCGGAGCTGGCCGTCCGAGCACGCCTACGGCGACTTCCTGCGAAAGCGCACGATCGATTACGTGATCATCTTTGGCGCGTACGACCGCGGCTACGGCACCAACGAGCACGCGCTGCTGCGCGCGATGGCGGCGCGCGGCCCGGTCACCGGGCGCGTCTGCGTGCGCGCCATCGAGCACCGGCCGCTGTACGATGTCTACGCCATCGCCCGCGCCGGTTGCCGGGCCTGACGCGGCGTCCGCTCCCGAACTAGAGCGGCGCACCCTTGAGGCCCATCAGCCCGCGCAGGAACTGCACCTCGCCCAGGTGCTCGGACACGTGGCCGATGGCGAAGAAGGCGATCGCGTCGGCCCGCGTCATCGTGGCTACGATCGGGTACACCTGCTGGAAGAAGGGCAGCGCGATCTCGGCGGCCGCGTCGGCGTCCGGCAGGTCGCGCGCGTAGGCGGTCACGCGGGCGCCAACGGCGGCGGCGTACGCCAGCAGCGCGCCGGCGTCGAATCGCAACGCGCCGATCTGCGCGCGCGTCATGCCGTTCCCGAACGGCGTCACGCCGGTCGCCTCGACGGGCAGACGCTCGGCCCATCGCTCCGAGGTGAAGACGCTCGGCCCGCCGATCAGGAGCCCGTGCAGGATCTCATCTTCTGCCCGGTAGGCGTGCCAGATTGCGAACTGGACCGACGTATCGTGGCCCTCCGGCTGCCAGGCAAGCTGCTCCGGCGTGAGGTCGCGCACCAGCAGCTCCGGATACCAGTGCCAGAATGTCAGGTTCTGTACGATCGCGTTGGTCCCCATGATCTCACACTCCGGGCGCGCCCGCGTTGGGCTCTATTGCGACGGCCGCTGGGTGAACGCGTCGCGCAGAAAGTTCACCAGGTTCCAGATGTCGGTTGGCGAGAACGCCGAACCAAACGCCGGCATCGCCGTGCCCGCGTAGCCGTCGTGGATGAAGGCGTAGAACTGCGGGTCCGTGTGCAGCGGCATGTGCTGCCTGAAGTCCGATGGCGCCGGACTGAGCTGCGCCGCCTGCGGGCCGTTGCCGCGCCCGTCGATGCCGTGGCACTGGACGCAGTTCTGCTGGAACAAGAGCTTCCCGCGCGCGATCGAGGCCTGCGTCGGCTGTACCGGGTTACCGGCGGTCGGGTCCGCCGCTGTGCCGTGCGTGCCGACGCCGAACGCCAGCACGGCGCCGGCGAGCAGGACAGCCGTCGCGCCCGTGACCGTCGTCCGGTAGCCGGCGCTCAGCACGTGGATCTGGCGCCGGTAGACGAGGACCAGCCCGCCGCCGAGGGCGAGGACCGCGCCCAGGACCTGGTTCCAGTTGAACACGGTGAACGGCAGTTCGAAGGGACTGCCGCCCCGCACGATGCTTGCGGGCGCCTTCGCGACCGGCAGCAGGAATGCCTCCGAGACATCGTCGCCCACGCTGCGGCGGATCGTCACGTCGATGCGCCAGTTGCCCTGAGCCGTGAAGTACACGCCGGCGCCCTTGTACTCGCCGGGGTTGAAGCGCGTGAGCAGGATCTCCGACGGTGCGACGGCATTCGGCGCGTCCGGATAGCTGAAGCGGAGGCGCGCCAGCGTCACGGTCGTCGTCGGGCTGCCGTCCGGGTTGCGGATGTCGAGCGTGTATTCGTTGACGGTGTCGGCCTGGTTGGGAGACACCCGCAGCTCGAAGTTGAGTCCGCCCTTCGTCGCCTTCTGGTCGAACTTCGTCGGCGCCGCCTTCGCCGCCTGCTCCGAAGCGATCTGGCCGGCGGCCGTCGCCGTCTGGGTGAGGACGCCGACCGCGGCGAAGATGGCGAGCACGAGCGCGATCTCGGCCGCCACCGTCGGCACGAGCAGCCCGCGCAGCCGCCGCAGTTGGGGCGTCCACTGCGCCCGCGTCTGCTCGGAGGCGGTGCCCCCCTGCTGGTACAGCGTATCGATGGCGGCGACGAGGCGCGGCTTCAGGATGAAGGCGTTGAAACCCGCGACCGCCAGCAGCGGCAGGAGCAGCGCGATCTTGGCGAGCAGCACGCGGCCGTACGCGGTGTCGATCATGGCGCTCGCCGTCGGCACGGCGGCGAGGCCGTTGAAGGTCCCGGTCGCCAGGATCGTGGCCACGCTCAGCGCCGCCAGCACCGAGAAGCGGTCGAACACGTTGGCGATGTAGAGCCAGCGCGCCGCGTCCTCGATCGCCTGCCGGCGCCAGCGCAGGAACATCAGGATCATCACCAGGGCGCCGAGCCACGCCGCGGAGGCGAGCAGGTGCAGGAAGTCCGAGGTCACGGCCCAGAACTTGCCGTTGTCCGCGGCCGCGTGGCTCACGATCGAGTACGTGAACAGCGCGCCGGTCGTGGCGGCGATCATGAGCCCCAGACCGGCGTGGCGCTTCACGCGGGAGTTCCCAAGGAAGAGGAGGTCACTGCCTCCCAGGGCCAGCGCGGTCAACAGCAGGCGCGCCAGTGTGAACTGCCCGACGCGTACCGTCGTGACGTACGACCAGAGGCTCGTATCGGTAGAGAACCGCCGCACCGTCAGCAGCAGCAGGATCCCGGAGGCGATGAACGCGACGGGCAGGAGCACGTGCGCCAGGGAGATCGCCCAGCGCTCGGCGGTGTCCGTCACGCGGAGGTAGTCCTCGTCCTCCAGGAAGGAGGCCGCCGGCCGCATGACGGCGAAGAGGAAGAACGCCGCGCCCGCGACCGTCGCGAGCGACAGCAGCGAGAGCCACTTCAGCGCCGAGTCGAGGTTCGCCGGCAGGAGCTGGCCCCCGCTCGACGTCGCGCCCGTGAGCGAATTCGCGGTGATGCCGGCCGGGAACGAGCCATCCGGGTTTAGGACGACGAACGGATATTGACCGCTCAGCTCGTGACCATCGACGGCGGACACGTTGCTCCAGCGGACGAAGTACAGCCCGGGCGCGAGGTTCTTCACGCCGACCGACGCGAACGTCGGGTCGCTGTTATCGAACGCCATGTCGTTGGTGTCGACGCGCTTCTGCTTCTCGTCGAGCACCTGGATCTGCGTGAGGCGGCGCTCGATCGCCTCGCTGAACCGCAGGATGATGCGCGTCGGCGGCCGCGTCAGTTTGTCGTTGTTCGTCGGCGTCGCGCTGACAAGTGAGGCGTGCGCCTGCGCCACGCCCGCGAAATAGGGGGAGGTGATCGCCGCCACCACGACGGCGATCATCCCCAAGAGCATCAAGAACCGCTGCTTGCTTCCGATCACAGCTTCACCCCGCACACCACCTCCGGCACGGCCGCGGCCAGCGGCCTCACCGCCGCCGTCCGAACGCCAGCCAGCCGCCGCCCGCGGCCACGATCACGATCACGGCGATGCCCACGCCGATCCCGATGTTGCGGCCGGTGTTGCTGCCGCCGCCCGTGCTGGCCGCGGGCGTCGCCCCCGCGGCGGGCGCTGTGACGGCGGCGGTCGCGACAGGCGCTGCTGTGCCGGCGGCCTCGGCCGTCGTCCCTGCCGCCGGCGACGCGTTCTCGGCGCTGACCGTCGCGAGTTGCGCATCGTTCGACAGGTCAACAGTCGTCGGTTGCACCTTCACGTAGAACGAGAAGGTGCCGTGGTACTTGTCGCCGTCGGCGTCCGACACGTTCTTGTAGTTCACCACGTAGCGCCCCGCGGGCAGGTCCGGCTGCAGCGGCACCGACAGCTTCGCCCGGTCGGTGTTGTCGATGACGGCCGGCCCGGCCGTTACGGGCTGGCCGCCGCCGTTCAGCACCTGGATATCGTACGTGCCGGCCACCTTCTGGATGTCTTCCGTGAACGTGATCACGACCTGCGCCGGCGAGGCCTGCAGGACCTCGCCCACGGCCGGCGTCGAGCTCTTGAGCCGCGCATGCGCCAGGGCGACGTTCGGCGCCAGCGCCATCACCGCGGTCAGGCCGAGCGCAACGGTCGCGAGCATCACGCGTAATCTCACCAACTGATTTCCTCCTGTTGCCAAGCCTCGGCGACGCCACAACATCCAGCCCGCATCGCGCCTCTGGCCGTGCGCGGCGCCGCCTCGAGTCCTTATCGCAAGTTGCAGGGGGTCAGCCCAGGGGTGGCCGCGTCTCAGGCCGCGTCGTGATGCCCGTCAGTGTGGGCACGGCGAACGTGAGGAGGATCGCCAGCATTGCCGGCGCGATGACGAGCGGCTCGGTGAACAGGAGCTGCCCCGGCCCGGCGGCGAGGGGTGCGTCGGCGCAGGTGCCCGGCGAGACGTGGCAGTGCGCGGCGTGGACGGCCTCCTCGGCCGCCGTCTCGTCCTGGTGCAGTCCGGGCAGCAGGTGGTCGTACGGCACGACCGACGGCAGGACCGCGAAGAACACGAGCAGCCCGAGCGACGCACGCATCGCCGGCGCGCGTGTGAGGCGCTGGACCGACATCCGCGGGGCCCACAGGTAGATCGAGACCGTCGCCAGCACGAGCACGGCGAGGGCGACGATGCCGGGATCCGGGGCGGTCACGCCTGTGGCTGCCTGCGCCACGTGCAGCAGGAAGGGCGGATGATTGGCCACGTCTGCGCTCCTCGGCGGGCAGTATAGCGCGGCGCTTCGCGCAAGCCGCCGGGCCTGGGGACGCGCGCCCGCCGTCCAGTCGGCGCGCCCGGAGCCGGTGAGCGTTGCCGGGCGCGGCGGGGGTCGAGCCGCTTGACCCGGCGCGCGAGCCCACCTAGAATCAGTGACCAGTCAATGACCGTCTGTTCAGTCACGCGTGGCGGCATGGCCCGGGACGCCGGAGGCGACATGGCCCGAGGGCTGACACTGCCCCAGCAACGCAAGGAGGAAACGCGCGGCCGCATCCTGGAGGCGGCCTACCGCGTGTTCGCCCGCCGCGGCTACGAGGCGGCCACTGTGGAGGAGATCACGGCGGAGTGCGGCATCGCGAAGGGCGCGCTCTATAGCCACTTCGCCAGTAAGCAAGAGCTCTTCCGGACCATCCTCATCGAGCATGTGCGCCGCCGGTCCGCAGAGACCGCCGCCCGCCTCGAGCCCGGGTTGCCACTCCGCGAGAGCATGCTCCGCATCATCGAGGCCTCCTGGGCAACGTGCCGAACGGACCCCGTCTGGTCGCCTCTAGTGATGGAGTTCTGGGCGCTGGCCGGCCGCAACGAGTGGGGGCGCGAGGCGGTCGCCGCGATCTTCGACCACTGCTCCACCGCCCTCGCGCGGTTCCTCTCCGGCGCCCAGCACGCGGGCCTCGTCCGCTCCGACGTCGACGTACATCGCGCCGCCCGTCTCTTGTTGGCCCTGAACGATGGCCTCGTCCTGCAGTGGCAGACGCAGCCGGACAAGGTGGACCCCGAGGAGTTCCTGGGCGCCATGGCCGATATGGTCACCGGATACCTGACCGCAGGGCAGCGTCAGGGGGCCAGCGGGGCGAGGTCCCAATGAACGAGGAGGCGCCGGCCGTGGCGGAGTACGGGCACCCGGAAGCGCTCGCCACAACAGCGTGGCTGGCCGCTCACCTTGATGACCCGTCGGTCCGCGTTGTGGACATGCGCTATTCCGTCGCGGCGGACGCTGGCGGAGCGTTCCGGGGCGTGTCGGGGCGCAATGCCTATCACCAGGGCCACATCCCGGGGGCAGTATTCGTCGATGTCATGTCCGACCTCTCGGACCCGGAGGACCCGCTTGCCATCCTGTCGCCCGGCCGATTCGAGGCGCTGATGGGGCGGCTGGGGATCGGCAGCGGCAGCACGGTCGTCGTGTACGACGGCAGCGGCGGGACCTGGGCCGCCCGGCTCTGGTGGGCCCTGCGATACTACGGGCACGACGACGCGAAGATCCTGGACGGCGGCCTGACCACGTGGCTCCGGGAGGGGCGCCCCCTGGAGACGCGCACCCTGACCCCGCCTCCGGGGACCTTCCGGGCGCGGCCGCGGCCCGCCCTCCGGGCCACGAGCGATGAGGTGGTCCAGGCCATCGGACGCCGGGGCGTCTGCATCGTCGATGCGCTGCCCGAAGTGTTCTACAGCGGCAAGGCGCGCCTCTACCGGACCCACAGGGCGGGCCACATCCCCACGGCACTGAACGTGCCGGCGACCGCCAACGTTTACCAGGGCACCCAGACCCTGCTGCCGGCCGATGCATTGGCGCGGCTCTGGCAAAGGGCGGGCCTCAAGCCTGACCAGAGGGTGATCACGTACTGCGGGGGAGGCGTCTACGGCGCGTACGACCTGTTCGTCCTGTACGTCCTGGGCCACGAGAAGGTCAGCCTCTACGACGGCTCGTGGATGGAATGGGGAGCAAACCCGGACTTGCCCGTCGAGACGGGTCCGGGCGAGAAGATGCTGGATCCGCATTAGCCAGGGAGGTGAATCGATGGCTCGTGTAGCACTGCTGGAACCCGCTCAGGCCACAGGCAGGACGAAGGAGGTGTTCGAGCGGGTCAAGAGCTACTACCGGATGGTCCCCGGCCTCCAGCAGGGGCTGGCCTACCTGCCGGAGACCACGGACGCCCTCTGGACCCTGAGCCTGGCCACCGCCCGCGAGGGCAGCATCCGTGAAGAGCTCAAGCGCGTGTTCTTTGCCGTCACGGCCTATGAGGTCGAGTGCGAGTATTGCACCGCGGCGCACATGATCGCCCTGCTCGGCAAGCACTGGAGCAGGGAGGAGTGCGTGGAGGTGATCGAGGGGAAGCCTTCGCCGCGGCTCTCAGACAAGGAGAACGCCGCCGTGGACTTCGCGCGCATCGTCGGGCGCCGGCCGGCGGCAGTCACGGACGCGATGGTCGAGCGGCTCCGGGCCGCGGGTTGGACCGACGCGGAGATCGTCGAGATCGTCGCGTCGGTGGCCCTCATGCGGTACACGACGACGGTGGCCAGCGCGCTCGATGTGCCGCTCGAAAAGGCCATGGAAGGTGTGGGTGTGAGTTGCGGGGTCCCGCTCGACCGTCGCGACAGTTGAACGCACCCCGGATCATCGCTTCGTGACCGGGCCGCCGCGCGCGTTGGCGGCAGCGTGCAGGACCGGGCGCGCTCGCCGGGAGAGCAACGCGGACGATCGCCGACGGCTCGCCGGAGGGGATCGTCGGCACGCGCCGCGTGCCCGACCCTCATCGCCCAGCGCTCGCAGCATCCTCCACTGAGACGCGGGGCGCCGGGCGCCCGCGGTTGCGGCGGTGTACGGTGTAGCCATGGGGATGCCCGCGCAACCGCGCACGGGTCCGAGCGTGGCGCCGCGACCGGCGGCACGCCGGCACCGGCCCGCGAGCGTCCGGGAGGCCGATTGATGGGCGAAGACAGGCCGGCGAAGGAGCCACGGAAGTCGCTGGTCATCGTCAACACGGGCAACGGCAAGGGGAAGACGACGGCCGCGCTCGGCGTGCTGTTCCGCGCCTGGGGGCGCGGCCTGCATGTCTGCATGCTCCAGTTCATCAAGAGCACGACCTCCAACTACGGCGAGAACCGCGCCGCCGAGAAGGCCGGCATCGAGATCATCTCGCTGGGCGGCGGCTTTACCTGGCTCTCGAAGGACATCGAGAAGGACAAGGCGCTCGCGCGGGAGCTGTGGGAGACGTGCCAGGCGAAGATCGGATCCGGCGACTACGACATCGTTGCGCTCGACGAGTTCACCTACCCGCTGGCGTACGGCTGGCTGCCGGTGTCCGGCGTGATTGACTTCCTGAAGACGCGCCCGAAGCGGACCCACGTCATCATCACGGGCCGCGACGCGCCGCAGGAGCTGATCGACTACGCCGATCTCGTCACGGAGATGCGCGAGATCAAGCATCCGTTCCAGCAGGGCATCAAGGCGCAGCCGGGCATCGAGTTCTGACCGCCGAAGGCGGTGCCGTCGACGCCGGCCACCTGCGGGCGGCGGACGCGCGGCGCTGCCGCTACCCTGTCCGCGATGTCGAAGCTGGTCCCCGGCGCCGTGGCGCGTCTCGCAACCGTGTGGCGCGCACCCTCCCGCCTGCCGGCGGCCGAGGGTGAGGCCCGTCCACGCGCCGGCGGGGTCCGGGCCGCCGGTGCGGTGCGGCCCGGCTGGTGCGAGGGCGGGCCCGCATGATCCCGATCCACGACAGCGTGCGCGGCCGTACGTTCCCCTACGTCAACGTCGCGATCATCGCCCTCAACTTCGTCGTCTTCTTCTACGAGCTCGCGCTCAGCCAGCATCAGATCGCCCCCGGCATCACGCGGCTCGACACGTTCATCTACCGCTGGGGCAACATCCCCGCCTGCATGTTCGACGCGCTCGGCCACGCCACTCGGCTCAACGCACAGGGCCTGCGCACCTGCGCGGACCAGCCGCAGCCGGTGCTCAGCGTCTTCACGGCGATGTTCATCCACGGCGGCTGGCTGCACATCCTCGGCAACATGCTGTTCCTCTGGATCTTCGGTGACAACGTCGAAGATGCCATGGGCCACCTGCGCTACGCGGTCTTCTATCTCCTCGTCGGGGTGATCGCGGCGTTCGGCCAGGCGGTGGTCAGCGTCAACAGCCTCACCCCTGCCATCGGCGCGAGCGGCGCCATCGCCGGCGTGATGGGCGCGTACATCGTGCTCTACCCGGGGGCGACGGTCGCCGTGATCATCCCGATCTTCTTCTTCATCCCGTTCCCGCTGCCTGCCTTCGTGCTGATCGGCTTCTGGTTCATCGCGCAGCTCCTGAGCGGCTACACGTCGATCGGCGGCCGGGCCGTGGGCGCGAGCGGCGGCATCGCCTACTTCGCGCACATCGGCGGCTTTCTCGCCGGCGCGCTGCTCGTCCACCTCTTCGTCTGGGGACGACCCCGCCGCGCCCCTCGGCGCCGCGCCGACGATGTCTGGTAGCGGGGCGCGGCGGGCAGAGCTCCGCTACAATAACCTTGACGTACGGGTTAGATTCTGGTAGAGTGTCCCCGATGACCCAGAAGCGCTCCGCCAGCGCCGAGCCCCCGCCTCAGGCCGAGGCGTATCTGCAGATCGGCGAGGTCGCGGAGCGCACCGGGGTCACGCAGCGCACGCTACGGTTCTACGAGGAGAAGGGCCTGCTCAAGCCGCCGTCGCGGCTCGAAGGCGGATTCCGCCTCTACTCGGAGGACGACGTCAAGCGCGTCGAGCAGATCAAGCGTCTCCAGACGCTCCTCGGCTTCACGCTCGCCGACATCAAGGAGATGGTCGAGGCGGAAGAGATCAAGACCCAGCTCCACGCGGAGTACCGGAAGGACGCGGAGATCTCCGAGCGCCGCGCGAAGATCGCGAAGGCGATCGAGGTCACCGAGCGGCAGGTCGCGGTGGTCGACCAGAAGCTCGCGTCGCTCGGAGACATGAAGGCCAGCCTGGAGCAGAAGCTCGCCAAGTACCGCGGCTGGGTTGCCCAGCTCGACGAGAAAGCCGCGGCCAGCTCGCAGTAGATCCCTCGGCCTTCCAGCGTCCGGCGCGCCTGGTCAGGAGTTCGGCTTCAGGACGAGTGGCGTCCGTCCGTTCTCGCCGCTGTCCTCCTCCCCGTCGTCGCCCTCGTCGTCCTCGTCCTCCTCCGAGTAGACGCCCGCGTTCTCGCCGCGCCAGACGGTGACGACGAAGTCGTCGCGGTACGGGTCCGTGGTCAGCACGAGGCCCTCGTCGACTTCGCCGATCAGGTCCTGCAGCTCGTCGTCGTCGAAGTCGGGCGGCACACACAGCGTCGCGTAGACCGCGCCCGACGCCGTGAAGTGGATGTCGACGCGGCCGACCGCGTCGCCGCCGTCCTCGATGGTCCAGGCCTCGGAGTACGGCGTCCGCGACTCGCGCTCGAAGTGATACTCAGCCATGGCGCATCCCTTTCGCTGTCCGGCGTCAACTGAAGCATACGCGGCGCGCCCGTCGGCGTGAAGCGGCGCGAGGCCGCGCACCGCGACCGGCCGCACGCCGGGGGCCGGATTCGCCCGGCGGTGCGTCGTGGCGCGCGGACGCCAAGACGGCCCCGTGCGTGATGCCCGGGGCCGTCCGTCGTCCGGCGGGAACCCGCCGGCTACAGCCGCTCGATGATCGTCGCCGTGCCGATGCCGCCGCCGCAGCACATCACCTCGTGCCCGTAGCGGCCGCCGCTGCGCTCCAGCTCGTGCAGCAGCGTCGTCATCAGCCGCGCGCCGGTGCAGCCGAGCGGGTGGCCGAGGGCAATGGCGCCGCCGTTGACGTTCACCTTCGACAGGTCGGCGCCCATCTCCTTCTGCCAGGCGAGGACGACCGAGGCGAAGGCCTCGTTGATCTCGATGCGGTCGAGGTCCTGGAACTTGAGGCCGGCCTTCTTCAGCACGGCCGGCGTCGCCGTGATCGGTCCGGTGAGCATCAGGTGCGGGTCGGAGCCGACGACCGCCTGCGCGACGATGCGCGCGCGGGCCCGCAGGCCCAGCTCCTTCGCCTTCTCGGCGGACATCAGCAGCACCGCCGAGGCGCCGTCCGTGATCTGGCTCGAGTTGCCGGCGTGGTGGATGCCGCCCTCGCCGAACGAGGGTTGCAGCGTCGCGAGCTTCTCCAGCGTGCTGTCGCGGATGCCCTCGTCGGTCTTGAAGATGCCCTTCACGCCCTCGTGCTCGACCTCGACGGGGACGATCTCCTTCTCGAACTTGCCGGCGTCGCGCGCGGCCTTCGCGCGGTTCTGGCTCTCGAGCGCGAAGCGGTCCGTGTCCTCGCGCGAGATGCCCCACTTGCGGGCGATGTTGTCGGCGGCCACCCCCTGCGAGGTGAGGTCGTACGTCTTCTGCATGTGCTCCGTGAAGGGGAAGCCGGCGACCTGCACGTTCGACCCCATCGGCACGCGCGACATCACCTCGACGCCGCCGCCGATCGCGATATCGACGACGCCCGCCGAGATCAGGTTTGCGGCGAAGTGGATCGCCTGCTGGGCGGAGCCGCACTGGCGGTCCACCGTCGTGCCCGGCACTTCATACGGGAAGCCCGCCTCCAGCACGACGTTGCGGCCGATGTTCAACGCCTGCTCGCCGACCTGCGAGACGTTGCCGAACACGACGTCGCCGACCATGCCGGGGTCGATTCCCGCGCGCGTCACGACCTCGCGCAGCACCTTCGCGCCGAGCGCCACCGGATGCGTGCCCGACAGCATGCCGTTCCGGCGTCCCATGGCGGTCCGCACCGCCTCTACGATGACTACGTCTGATGCCACGCGAATTCCCTCCTCGTGTCCGTGCAGTCGCGACCACGCGGCCGCGCCGCGATTCTGCAGTCAGTCTACCGCCGGCTGCTGATTCAGACTACCCCCGGCGCGGATCGTGCGAAAAACGAAGGAACTGTGCAGGCCCGCGATCGATACGGGCGCCGCTTGTCCCAACATCGGGGCGCCTTTACCTTGCCCCCATGAGAGACCCCGACCGCAACCCGGCGACGCAGCCGGCGCCGATCGACCCGATGGCCTACTACTTTCAGGACGTGCTGCTGCTCAACCGGCCGGACGCCGTGCGCCTGTACCTGATCCGCCACGGCCAGTCGGGCGGCAACGCCGCCCGGGAAGCCGGGCGGACGGTCGAATACGACCCGCCGCTCACCGCGGTGGGCGAGGAGCAGGCGCGGCGGCTGGGTGAGCGGATGGCGCAGTACGGCGTCGACGCCATCTACAGCAGTCCGCTCCAGCGCGCGTACCACACTGGCCTCGCCATCGCCCGCCTCACCGGCCACACGATCACCGTGCTCGACGACCTGCAGGAGATCAACGAGCCGGCGCGGCGGGCCGGCACCGACGTCGAGACCGCGCCCCTGCCCGATGGCGTGACACACCAGGAGATCAAACGGAAGTTCGAACAGGAGCCGACGTGGGACAACCTCCCCGGCTCGGAGAGCAGCCGCGACTTCCGCGGCCGCATCGTGCGCGCGATCGACCGCATCATCGAAGACAACCCGGGCAAGAAGGTCGCGGTCGCGTGCCACGGCGGCGTCATCCAGTCGTACGTCGCCGAGATCCTCGGGCTGAAGAGCGACTTCCCGTTCTACTGCTTCAACGCGTCGATCACGTCGGTGCGCGCGGGTGGCGCCCGGCGCGTGCTCTGGCGCCTCAACGACCTCGCACACCTCGACGGGATGCGGATGACGTGACGGCGTCTCGCATCGCCCCGCCGTGCGCCGGAAGGCAAGACGATGACACCCGAACGTGCGTCCCGGGCCGGCCCCGCACCTGCGAGGCTTACCGCCAGACCGGCTGACGGCTGATGCCGGAGATCGCCGCGGCGAAGCTCAGCATCGACCCACGGCTGCTCCCCGCCGGGCCGCACGCGCGCGTGCTGGACGCCGGCTGCGGCGATGGACGGCACATCGTCGAGGCGGCGCGGCGCGGCTGCCGCGCGGTCGGGCTGGACTACGATGTGGGCGAGCTGCGGCGGGCGCGGGAACGCGCGGGCGCATCGCGCATCGACGTCGTCGCCGGCGACGCCAGCCGCCTGCCGTTCCGTGCGGGCGTCTTCGACACCGTGATCTGTACCGAGACGCTCGAGCACCTCCCCGACGATGGCGGCGCCGTGCGCGAGATCGCGCGTGTGCTGCGTGGCGGCGGCCTGCTGCTCGGCGCCGTGCCGTCCCACTTCACCGAGCTGCTGTTCTGGAAGCTGTCGCGCGGCTACCGGCAGGCGCCGGGCGGCCACGTGCGCATCTACCGGCCGCGCGCGCTCGCCCGCATGCTCGCGAGCTCGGGCCTGCCGCTCGCGTCCGTGCGGTACCTGCACTTCCTCGACTCGCTGTTCTGGCTGCGCTTCTGCCTGACCGACTTCCTGCGCCCGCAACGGCCGCGGACGGCGTTCGAGCAGGCGGTCGCGCTCGCGGTCGCGCAGGAGCGCGCCGTGCCGCCATGGCGCCGGCGGCTGCGCGGCGCCCTCCGCGGCTCACGTCTCGTTGCCGCCGTCGACGCCGCAGGCGCCTGCGTGTGGCCGAAGAGCTTCGTCTTCGTGGCGCGGAAGGCCAGCACGCGCCGGTAGGCGGAGGCGATGTCTCGATGCGGCACCCGTAGGGCCGCAGGGCGTTGTGCCCTGTGCGGCTCGACGCCGCTCATGCAACGCCGACCGCCGACTCACCGACGCCTGCTATCATGCACGTCGAGCCGCGAGGGCGGTGGAGGTGGACATGGCCGATGGCGGCCGGCAGTCCGAGGCGTTCTTCCGCGACCGTTACGGCATCGATGACCCCGTCGCTGCGGAGCTGCTCGGTGTCGCGATGAGCCGCGGCGGCGAC
The DNA here is from genome assembly GCA_028872875.1 of Chloroflexota bacterium. Classification (GTDB taxonomy): domain Bacteria; phylum Chloroflexota; class Dehalococcoidia; order DSTF01; family JACRBR01; genus JADMII01. Next base: position 58,377 of record JAGWOC010000007.1, read on the forward strand.
TCCGCGGAGCTGTTCTTCGAGCACCGCGAGGGCTCCAACATCAGCTTCGAACAGCAGGCGGTGAAGTCGGCGAGCCGGAGCATCACGCAGGGTGTCGGCGTGCGCGTGCTGCACGGCGACGCCATCGGCTACGCGTTTACGGAGGACCTCTCGCGGGACGCCATGCGGCGGGCCGCCGGGACGGCCGCCCGGATCGCCGCGCGTGGCGACAGCGCGCCCCCGGTGGACGTCGTGCACTACGAGTCGGCGGACCACTACGCGCCGTCGGCGAGCACGATCAGCGTCGCGCCGGCGGAGAAGGTCGAGCTGATCCGGCGCGCCGATGCCGCCGCGCGGCGCTTCGACCCGAGCATCGCCCGCGTCGACATCAATTTCGTCGATGAGCTCAAGCATGTGATGATCGCGACAAGCGATGGCCGTATCACGGGCGACGTGCAGCCGCTCGTGCGCTTCAACGTCTCGTGCCTCGCCGAGCGCGACGGCAACCGCCAGAGTGCGCGCTGGGGCGGCGGCGGCCGCATGGGCATGGCGTACTTCGAGGCGCACACGCCCGAGGCGCTCGCCGAGGAATCGGCACGCCAGTCCGTCGTGCTGCTGTCGGCGATCGACGCGCCGGCGGGCACCTTTCCGGTGGTGCTCGCGGCGGGCGACAGCGGCATCCTCCTGCACGAAGCGATCGGGCACGGGCTCGAGGCGGACTTCAACCGCAAGAAGACGAGCAACTACACCGACCAGGTCGGCAACCTCGTTGCCTCCGAGCTGTGCACGGTGGTCGATGACGGGACGATCCGCGACAGCCGCGGCTCGATCAACGTCGACGACGAAGGGAATCTCCCCGGATACAACGTGCTGATCGAACGCGGGGTGCTGCGCGGCTACATCCAGGACACGCTGAGCACGAAGCACTTCGGCGCGGCGCCGACCGGCAACGGCCGGCGCCAGTCCTTCAAGCACTACCCGATGCCGCGCATGACCAATACGTACATGCTCGCGGGCGAGTCCAGCCCTGAGGACATCATCCGCTCGGTAGACCGCGGCATCTACTGCGTCGCCTTCAACGGCGGCCAGGTGAACATCAGCAACGGCGACTTCGTGTTCAGCGTCACCGAGGGCTACCTGATCGAGGGCGGCCGCGTGACGGCGCCGATCCGCAATGTGAACCTGATCGGCAATGGGCCGGACGTGTTGCGCAAGGTGACGGCGGTCGCCAGCGATTTCGCGCTGAGCGACGGCCGCTGGACATGCGGCAAGGACGGCCAGTCCGTGCCGGTCGGCGTCGGTATCCCGACGACGCTGATCAGCGGCATGACGGTCGGCGGCACGGCGATCGGATAAGAGCATCGGCGCGCCACCGAGTCGGGAGCATGGGAACGGGAGAAAGGAATCGCCATGAAGAAGCTGCTCGTACTCGTCGTCATCATCGGCCTCGCGGCCTTCGCGGTCTCGCAGCGCCGCGCGGCCAGCCGCGGATCGTAGCCGAAACACGCCGCGCGTACGCGGAAGGAGGGCACGGGTATCGCCACCATCCTCAGCGTCTTCACCATCCTGGGCATCAACGGCACCGTCTTCGACTGGATCTATGACCTGACGGGCCACGTCGCCATCGCGGACGACGCGATGAAGTTCTCGGCGCAGTACCTGATCTTCGTGCTTGCGGCGGCGGTCGCAGGGACGTGGTTCCTGCGCTACGGCCCGCCGGAGCGGCGCCGCGCCGCGGTGTACACGGCGGTCGGGGCGGCCGGCATCGGCCTCATCATCGGGCTCATCATCCAGCACTTCTACTATCATCCGCGGCCGTTCTTCTTCAGCGAGAACGGCACGATCCGCTACCGCTTCACACCGCTCGTGCACCACAGTGCCGACACGTCGTTCCCCTCGGACCACGCCACGGCGTCGTTCGGCATGGCGACGGGCGTGCTGCTCTATCGCGCACGCGTCGGCCTGGCAGCGCTCGCCGTCGCGGTGATCATCTCGTTCTCGCGGGTGTACGTCGGCGTCCATTACCCCGCCGACGTCGTGGCCGGTGCGGCCATCGGCACGGTGGCGGCGTTCGTGCTGCGGCTGATCCACCCCATCATCGCGTGGCTCGACGACCAGATCGTCGTCCGTCTGGTGCCCGAGTTCCTGCGATGACGGGCGAGGAGCGGCCGCCCTTCGCGTACGAGGACCTGGTGGCGCTCGCGTCGGACATTGTCGCGAAGGCGCGCAGGCTCGGCGCCGACGAGGCCGACGCGTACATCCTGAGCGGGATCGAGTCCACCGTGAGCGTGCGCCGCGGTGCGATCGAGAAGCTCATCGAGGCTGGCTCGCGCAGCGTCTCCATTCGCGTCATCCGCCAGAAGCGGACGGCCGTCTGCAACACCTCCGACCTGACGCCGCGCGCCCTCGACGAGCTGGTGCGCACGGCGGTCGAGCTGGCATCGATCTCGGAGCCGGACGAATACGCCGGGTTGCCGGCGAAAGAAGACCTCGCGACCGAGACCGCATCCGCGCTCGCGCTCTACGACGAGTCGATCGAGTCGCTGAGCGTCGACGAGATGAAGGACATCGTCCTGCGGGCGGAACAGGCGGCGTTCGACTTCGACCCCCGCGTCACGAACTCGGAGGGCGCGGAGTTCGGCGCCGAGCGCGGCCAGCTCGTGCTCGCGAACAGCCTGGGCTTCGCTGGCTCCTACCCGTACACCGCGGCGAGCTTCGCGGTGTCCGTGATCGCCGACGACGCCGACGGCAAGAAGCGGAACGACTACTGGTTCACCGCCGAGCGCATGCTGCACCGGCTCGAGCGTCCCGAAGAGGTCGGGCGCCGGGCGGCCGCGCGCGCCGTGCGCAAGCTCGGTGCGCGGAAGGTGAGCACGCGCGAGGCGCCGGTCGTCTGGGACCCGTTGATGGCGGGGCGCCTGGCGCGCATGGTGGCGGCAGCGGCGAGCGGCGAGGCGCTGTTCAAGCGCTCGACGTTCCTCGTCGGCCGGGAAGGCGAGCAGATCGCTTCGGATCTCTGCACGATCGTGGACGACGGGACGCTGCCCGGGCAGATCTCGACGAAGCCGTTCGACGGCGAGGGCGTGCGCACGCGCCGCAACCCGATCGTGCAGGCGGGCCGCTTCGAGCAGTTCCTCTTCGACAGCTACTACGCGCGAAGGACGGGCCGGCGCACCACCGGCAACGCCACGCGCGCCGGCGACGCGATTGCCGTGGGCGGCAGCAACCTCGTCTGGGAGCCGGGCGCCATGCCGGCGAAGGACGTGATCGGCGGCGTGCGCGACGGCCTGTACCTGACCGACCTGATGGGGCACAGTGTCAACAGCGTCACGGGCGACGTCTCGCTCGGCGCCGCCGGCATCTGGATCGAGGGCGGCGCATTGACCTACCCGGTCACCGAGATCAACGTCTCGGGCAACCTTACGCAGATGCTCCGCGAGGTCGATGCGGTCGGCGACGACCTGCTCTGGATGGCGGGCACGGCGGCGCCGACGGTGCGCGTCGCCCGCATGACGATCAGCGGCCTGTAGGGCGCGCCGTACGGCCCCGGGTCAGTCGACCACCGTGACCGGACATGGGGCATGCTTCGCGACGTGGTCCGACACCGATCCGAGGAGCGTACGGCTCAGGCCGGCGCCACGGCGGCCAACGACGATCACGTCAGGTGCCGCCTGCTCCGCCCAGCGGACGATCTCCTCTCCCGCCTGGCCATACGCCACGGCGGGCCGCGCCCGGACACCGCCCGCGCGCAGCGCCGCGATGGTCTCGCCGGTCATGCGCTCCATCAGCTCACGGTGATCGAGGCGCGCCTGTGCGCTCGTGTCGGGCTGCGCCTCATGCGGCAGCACGGCCAGCACCTCGACCTCTGTCCGGCGACCGTACGTGTCGATGATGTATCGGGCGATGCGTGTGGCCGCCGAGCCATCGACGGCGGCGAGGACGCGTGGCTGCCGGCCGGTGCGCAGACCGTGCGGACGTGGCGGGGCGGCGGTGCGCGCGAGGCCTGCTTGCCGCGTCGCAACCAGGGCGGCCAGAGCGATCGGGCCCATCGCGGCCGACAGCAGCAACCATCCGAACGGATCGTGGCCCCAACGCAGCGACAGGTAGGCGACCAGGAGCATCGTCACGACGACGATCGCCAACCACACCAACAGCGCACCGAACATCGCCGGTGTCTTCCCTCCCGACAGCCCGCGCCGCCCGTGGCCGCAGCGCGCGGCCACATCGATGACGCACAGCCCTGATGCTAGAACCGTACGGGCTGGACGCCCAAGTGCCGTCTAGTCGTGCGGCGCCGGGCCCGATCGGCCCTTCCGCTGCCGGCGGTCCGCCCCCGCAAGGAGCGTGCCCGGGTGGGGTAGAGGAGCGCGCTATCATATCCTCACGGTGATCGCATGATCCAGCGCGGTAAGCCCCGGCCCCTGAGCCTGGTCGCGACCGCCGTCTTTGGCGCGGCGCTCGCGGCGCTGCTGGCGGTGGCCCTCTTCCCGATCTTCCCACACCGCCTGAACATCCGCGTGGGCGACATCGCATCACGCACGATCAGGGCGCCGCGGTCCGTGTCGTTCGTGAGCAGCGTGCTGACAAAGCAGCGGCAGGACGAGGCGGCGAACGCCGTGCCGCCGTCCCTCACCTTCGATGCTTCGGTGCGGACGAACCAGCTTCAGGCGTACAACCGGCTGACGGCGCAGGTCTCCCAGGTCCGGGCGCAGACGACCGACGCGGCGCGCAAGCGCGACCAGCTCGCCGCCCTGCAGCTCTCGTCACGCAGCATCGACACCGTACTGGCGCTCTCCGACGCGCGATGGGCGGCGGTCATCGCGGAGGGACAACGGGTGTTGGGTCTGGACCTGGGCGTGTCGCTCGACAGCAACGGCGCGCGCCAGGCGAAGGACGGCGTCGACGCGGTGATCGCGCCCAGCTTCAGCGCCGACGAAGCCCTCCTCACGGCCGAGCTCGTGCGGCCGCTCATCGTCCCGACGCTCGTGGTCGACGCCCAGAAGACGGCGCAGGCGCAGGCTGCCGCGCGCGCGGCCGTGCCACCGGAGCGGATCAGCATCGAGAAGAATGACGTCATCCTCGACGCCGGCTCGCGGGTCGACAGCGTCGCCATCGAGAAGCTGCGGGCGGTGGGGCTGCTGTCGCGGCCCGTCGACTGGCGCAACGTGATGGCGGTGCTGCTGATCTCGGTGATCGCGGCGGGTGCCATCGCGGGGTTCGTGTACATCATGCAGCCGGGAGGCATCACGTCAGAGCGGCACCTGATCGCGCTGGCGCTCGTGACCGCGGCACCGCTGCTGGTGGCGAAGTTCTACCTGCCGCTGGTGTTGCCCGACGAGCACCGGCACTTCCTCGCGTTCATCCTTCCGCTGGCGGCGGCGCCGATCCTCATCGCCGCGCTCCTCGAGGCGGAGGTGGCGGTCGTCGTCGCGGCGGTCGTCGGAGCGCTCATCGCCTTCATCAGCATCTTCCTCCCGAACGTCTCGCTGGTCGCGGCGATCAGCTCCACGGACACCGTGCGGCTCTTGCTGGTGTACGCCTTCGGGCCGATCGCGGGGATCTTCCTCGTGCATCGCGCGAACAGGCTGAGCCGCTACCTGACCGCCGGCCTGGCGGTGAGTGCGGTCTCGTACGTGGCACTCGTCGCGACCTGGTTCGTCGACGCCGACCGCCAGATCGGCGACCTGGGCTGGATGGCGCTGTCCACCGGCATCGGCGGTGTCAGCGCGGGCGTGCTTGCGGCGGGCGCGTTCGTGACGGTGGGCGTGCTGTTCGGGGTGACGACGCGCCTACAGCTCATGGAGCTCTCGCAGCTCAACGCGCCGCTCCTGCGGCGCCTGCAGGACGAGGCGCCCGGCACCTTCCATCACAGCATCATCGTCGGCAACCTCGCCGAGCGGGCCGCCGACCTCGTCGGCGCCGACCCGCTGCTGACGCGCGTGGGCTGCTATTACCACGACATCGGCAAGGTCATGCAGCCGGGGATGTACATCGAGAACCAGCCGGCGGGCGAGAGCCCGCACGATGAGATGACGCCCGAAGAGAGCGCGGCCGTCATCCAACAGCACGTGACGAACGGCCTCGACCTCGCGCGCAAGGAGCGGTTACCCGAGCGTGTGCAGGCGTTCATCCCGGAACACCACGGCACGCGCCTCGTCACCTACTTCTACCGGACGGCGGCCGAGCGCGACCCGAACGTCGATCCGGCGCGGTTCCAGTACCCGGGACCGCGCCCGCAATCCCGCGAGACGGCGATCGTCATGCTGGCCGACTCGACGGAGGCGATGGTCCGCAGCAGCAGCGACCGCTCGCCCGAGCGCATCGACCAGCTCGTGGACGAGGTGATCGCCGAGCGCGTGTCGGAGGGCCAGCTCGACGAGAGCGATCTGACGCTGCGCGACCTGCGGACGATCGCCACGTCGTTCAAGTCGACGATGCGCGCCGTGTACCATCCGCGCGTCGCGTACCCGGAGCCGACGCCGCTGGAGACGCGGCGGCGCCTGCTGCGCCTCCGGCTCGGCGGCCCGGCGCCGCGCCCCGACGTGCTGGAGCCCGGCCAGCGGGGCAAGCGGAAGTTCGAGCGGTAGGGCGGGCGACAACCTGCTAGACTGGAGACGACAGGCGGTAGATTCCGTCCCGCGGGACAAAGGAACGCGACATATGGGAGCAATGGCCAAGACACTGCTGCTGATGGGAGTCCTCACCGGCCTCCTGGCCGCGCTGGGGTATCTGTTTCTCGGCGGGCTGCCGGGGCTGATATTCTTCGTCGCGCTCGCCGCGGCCTTCAACCTCTTCGCCTACTGGAAGTCCGACTCGCTGGCCCTGCGGATGGCCGGCGCCCGCGAGGTGACGCCGGAGCAGGAGCCGCGCCTTCACCGCATCGTTGATGAGGTACGGTCCCTGACGACGCTGCCGAAGCCGAGGGTCTACGTGGTGGACAACCCGTCGCCGAACGCGTTTGCGACCGGGCGCAATCCCAAGCACGCCGTCGTCGCGGCGACGACCGGCATCATGGGCCTGCTCGACGACCGCGAGCTGCGGGGGGTCATCGCCCACGAGCTGGGGCACGTCGGCAACCGCGACATCCTGATCGGCGCCATCGCCGCGATCATGGCCGGCGCCATCGCCTGGATCACGCAGAGCATGATGTTCGGCATGCTGTTCGGCGGCCGCCGCAGCAACGAGAACACGCTGCTCGCGCTGCTCGCCATCGTGCTGATGCCGATCGCCGCGTCCATCGTGCAGCTCTCGATCTCCCGCACGCGCGAGTACCAGGCGGACAAGACCGGCGCCCGGACCACGCACGACCCGGACGCGCTCGCCGACGCGCTCGAGAAGCTGGAGCGCGGCGCGATGGTGCGGCCGATGCAGGTGAACCCGGCGGCGGCGCACATGTTCATCGTCAACCCGCTGGCGGGGCTGCGCGGCCAGAACTTCTCGAACCTGTTCAGCACCCACCCGCCGATCGATGAGCGGGTCAAGCGCCTCCGCCAGATGGCGCGCACCGGCGCCTGACGCAGCGAACAGCGCTGCCACCAACAGGGAGCCTCGCCCGACGGGCGAGGCCCCTTCGTGTTCGCGGTGGAGCGCACGCACGGGCAACGGCGCGTCAGGCCTCGCGCGGCCGGCCGGCGCACAACCCCGCGCGGGCCTTCAGCCCGCGTCCTCGTGCGCGTGACGCCCGGGACCGCGGCCCCCGGAGCGCGGGCCTTCAGCCCGCGTCCTCGTGCGCGTGACGCCCGGGACCGCGGGCCTTTAACCCGCGTCCTCTTGCGCGTGACCCTCCGGGGTGCGGGCTGGCACCCGGGGCAGAAAACACTGCTCCGGCCGCCGACCTTGATCCGCCGCATCGCCCTGCCGCAGCGATAGCAGGGCGCGCCCTCGCGCCCGTAGGCCTGCACCCGTTCCTGGTTCGAGCCGGGCGCGCCATCGACGTTGATATGGTCCCGTAGCGTCGTACCAAGGCTGCTGCCGCGCGCGTCGATGCCCATCCGCAGCGCGCGTACGATGCCCGCGTGCAGGCGCTCGAAGTCGGCGCGCCTGAGCCGGTTCGCCGGGCGCAGCGGGTGGATGCCCGCGTCGTGCAACGCTTCGTCGGTGTAGAGGTTGCCCAGTCCGGCGAGCACCGTCTGGTCGAGCAGCACCGTCTTGATCGGCGCGGAGCGCCTGCCGGCGCGTGCCCGCAGGACGTCCGGCGTGAACGCCGCGTCGAGCGGCTCCGGGCCGAGCCCCTCCATCACCATCGTCGCGTCTTCGACGAGCCACATCGTCCCGAACTTGCGCAGGTCCGTCCAGCGTAGCTCGTGCCCGTCGTCGAGCCCGAAGACGGCGCGCGTGTAATCGTCGGGCGGGTCCGCCGGCCGGCGATAGAGCACGTTGCCGGACATGCGCCGGTGCATCACCCACGCGCGGCCGTCGTCGAGGTCGACGATCAGGTACTTGCCGCGGCGGCGCAGCCCGTCGATGCGGCGCCCGGTCAGCTCGCGGCAGAACTCGGCGGGCGCGACGATCTGGACGAGGCGCGGCGCATCGGCCAAGACGCGGCAGGACGTGATCGTGCGGCCGACCACGCGCGTTTCGAGGTCACGCCGGACGGTCTCGACTTCCGGTAGCTCTGGCATGGCTGCAGGATACGCGCGCCGCATCGCGAGCGCCCGAGCGCGCGTTGCGTGCGGCACGCCGCCGGCCCTGTCCGCTGGCGCATTCAGCCGATACCGTGCGACGGCGGGCGGACGCGCCTGGCGATGCGGCCGGCCGGTCTGCACGGGAGGAAGGGCACATCGTATGGCGCCGGACACCAGCGCAGCGACGGCATCTCCGGCGGCGGGACGCGGGCTCCTGCGAGGGTCGGCGTTCCTGGCGCTCGCCTGCGTCGGGCTCTACGGGGCCACGTTCGGGCCCGCGATGCCGTTCCTCGCGCACGACCTCGGCGTATCGCTGGACACGGCCGGCCTCTTGCTGACGGCCTTCTTCTTCGGCTCGATCTCGGCCTCGTCGGTCGTCGCCGTCGCGCTCCACACGCGCAGCAGCCGCCTGCTCGGCGCGGGCGGCCTGGCGCTGATCGTCGCGGGAGCGCTGTCGCTCGGGCTGGCGCCTTCCTGGCCGCTGGCGCTCGGCGCTGCCGCCGTGCTCGGCGCCGGCGACGGGCTGGTCGTCGCGGGGCTGCACATCCTGATCTCACGCAGCGCGCGCGATGTGCCGACCGCCGTCAACAACCTCAACCTGTTCTTCGCCCTGGGCGCGATCCTCGGGCCGCTCTGGGCGGGCGGGCTGCTCGCGACGAGCGGCGACCGGGCGATCGTGTACGCGGGCATCGCCGCCGTAGCGGCGGTCGCGCTGCTGGGGCTCCTGCGGGCGCCGGAACCCCTGCCCACGCCGGCCGCGGCGGAGGTAGACGAAGCCTTTCGCTTGCCGACGAGCCCCGTGACGCTCGTGATGGGCGCCGTGCTGTTCATGTACGTCGGCGCCGAGTTCGGCCTGGGGTCGTGGGTATCGTCGTACGCGCGCGCGTCTGCGCACGCAGGCGTCTTCGCGGCGGCCGTGCTGACGGCGGGCTTCTGGCTGGCGCTCGGCATCGGGCGGGTGATCGCGGGCGTGTACTTCGCGCGCAAGCACGACGCGACGCTGCTGCTCGCGGTCTCCGCCGCCGCTGCCGGCCTCTCGAGCCTGGCGCTGTCGCTCGCGGCGGGCGACCTCGTGCTCAGCGCCGTCTTTGCGTTCGGCGCGGGACTGTGCCTGGGGCCGGTGTGGCCGGCGACGGTGGCCATCGTCTCGAGGGCGGGACTGGCCCACGACACGGCGGCCGTGGTGACGCTCGGGAACGCCGGCGGCCTGGTGATCCCGTGGGCGCAGGGCAGGGTGCTGGTCGGCGCCGGGCCGGCGCAGGGCGTCGCCGTGACGGCGGCGCTCTGCGGGCTGATGTTCGTTGTCGTGTCAGGCTTCCGGTTCCTGCGCCGCCCGTCGCGCGCCGCCTGACGGGCGCGGCTCCTCCCAGAACGTCGCGAGCACCTCGAGGTTCGAAGGCTGCCCCCGGTGCGAGAGGCGGAAGCTGAGCCGCACCAGCGCGACGGCCAGCGCGAGCAGCACCACCGGCGACGCGATGAGCACCGTCTGCACCCCGAAGATCGATGCGGCGGCGCCGAGCGCCAGCAGCGGCCCGATCGCCGACGCGTTCTTGAGCATGCTCTGCAGCGCGAACGCGCGGCCCTGGTAAGACAGCGGGACGCGGCGGTTGATGTACGTCTGCACGGACAGCATCGTCAGCGACAACCCGAAGCCGAGCGGCAGCGCCAGCAGGCCGGCGGTGCGCAGCTCCGCGCTCATGCTGACGCCGAGGCCCGACGCCAGCCGCAGCGGGTTCACCGCGTCCAGCGCCGCCGCGAGGTTGGGGCCCACGAAGCCGAGCAGGCCCAGCATCGCCGCGGTGATGAGGAATCCCCCGAGCGCGGCGACCCGCTCCCCCGCCAGGCGAATCAGCAGCGGGCCCGCCAGCAGCGCGAGCCCGAGGCCGACGGCCGATGGCGCGAAGACGTAGACCGAGTCCGCGGGGTTGACGTGCAACGCGGACTGTACATAACGCGGCGCCAGCGTCTGGATGACGATGTTCGCGGTGCCGGCCAGCGCCGCCACGACGATCATCGTGCCCACCGCCGGCTCGCTCAGCAGCCAGCGCACGGTCGCCCGCGCATCGGCGTTCGGCGAGCGCCAGTTGAGCTTGCGCCGCTGCTGCCGCGTCGTCAGGTCGAAGACGCGGCTGGCGGCGAGGAACAGGAACACGCCGGAGATGTAGAACACCGGGCGGACGCCGAAGATGCGCACAAGCACCGGTGCCAACAACGCGGTGCCGAACGCCGTGCCCAGATTCGACGCCAGCGACACGAGCGAGGCTGCGCTCGCGAGCTGCCGGTCCGACGCGACGAGCGGCAGCACCGCGGACTCGGTCGGGCCCGAGACCTGGCCCAGCAGGTTGACCGCGAACACCAGCAGCACGACCGACTTCAGGTCCGTGCCGAAGGCGATCGGCACCGCGAAGCAGAGCAGGGCCTGCAGGTTGTACGCGGCGGCGAGCGCGACGCGCTTCGGCAGCGCGTCGGCGACGGCTCCCCCGTACAGGCTGAAGAGCGCCGGCGGCAGGATCGCCGCCACCCCGACGAGCGCGGCATCGAGCGCGGAGCCGCCCGCGCGCACGACGGCGATCAGCGCCCCGTACATCACCGCCTGCTGCCCGGCGTCGGAGAAGAAGCGCGAGGCCATGATCTGCTGGAAGCGCGGGCTACGGGCGATCGACGTCTCCGGCAGGAACAGCCAGAGCACCCGGAACGCCCGGCGCTGCCCGCGGTCGATGATGTTGTCGGCGCCGCGGTACGTCGCGTCCAGCGCACGACGGGGCGTGCTGCCGCGCCGCCGGCGTTCTCTGCGTCCGGGGCCGATCTCGCTCATTGGCCGAGTGTAACAATCGACATGAAGGTCAGACGCGCGACGCGGGAAGGCGGCGGGCAGCGGCGCCCGGGCTCTTCCCATGTTCTCGTCCCGCCGTCCTGCGTCGTCGCCCGCATCGCCGTCGCTCGCTGGCGGCCGGAACTTGAGCAAACCCGCACCATGCCTGATAGTGCTTCTTGGCCGGACGGCCGCGGACGTGGGAGGCGCATGGCGAAGCAGACGGCCCAGATCACCCACCGCACCATCCAGACCAACGGCATCACGATGCACATCGCCGAGGCGGGCGAGGGGCCGCTCGTGCTGCTGCTGCACGGCTTCCCGGAGTCGTGGTACTCGTGGCGGCATCAGTTGCCGGCGCTGGCGGCGGCGGGCTATCACGCCGTGGCCCCCGACCAGCGCGGATACGGGCGCACGGACGCGCCGGCGGCCATCGAGGACTACGACATCCTGCACCTGACGGCCGACGCCACCGGCGTGCTCGACGCCCTCGGCGAGGAGACGGGGGTGGTCGTGGGCCACGACTGGGGGGCGCCGGTCGCGTGGCACTGTGCGCTGCTGTACCCCGAGCGCTTCCCGGCCGTCGCCGCGCTCAGCGTGCCGTACATGGGGCGCGGGCCCTTGCCGCCGCTGCAGATGATGCGCCAGGTCTTCGCCAACCAGTTCTTCTACATCATCTACTTCCAGACACCCGGTGTGGCGGAGGCCGAGCTGGAGGCGGATGTCCGCAGGTCGCTGCGCCTGTTCCTCTACACCGCCTCGGGCGATCTGGAAGAGACGGACGGCAACTTCTGGCAGAAGCCGCCGGACGCGAAGTTCCTCGACGGCCTGCCGGAGCCGAAGCGCCTGCCGCCGTGGCTCACCGAGGCGGACCTCGACTATTTCGCGGCCGAATTCGAGCGCACGGGGTTCCGCGGGCCGCTCAACTGGTATCGCAACTTCGACCGCAACTGGGAGCTGACGCCGCAGCTCGCCGGCGCGAAGGTCGGGCAGCCCGCGCTGTTCGTCGCGGGCGAGAAGGACGGCGTCATGCGCTTCACGTCCGTGGAGCCGATGAAACAGCTCGTGCCGGACATGCGGAAGCTGGTGATGCTGCCTGGCTGCGGGCACTGGACGCAGCAGGAGCGTCCGGCTGAGGTCAACGCGGAGCTCATCGCCTTCCTGAAGGGGCTGTAGCCATGCGCATCGGACTGACAACGAGCGATGCGGCAGGGCCCGCGGCGACCCTCGACGCGCAGGTGCACGAGATCGTCGCGTGCGAGCAGGATGGATTCGAGAGCGCCTGGCTGAATCACGTCTTCGGCGCCGATGCGCTGACGCTCATCTCGCTCGCCGGCGCGCGCACCTCGCGCATCGAACTGGGGACGGCGGTGGTGCCCGTCTACACACAGCACCCGTTCGCCCTGGCGCAGCAGGCGGCGACAACGCAGGCGGCGACAGGCGGCCGGCTGACGCTCGGCATCGGCCTCTCGCACAAGCCGGTCGTCGAGAACATGTGGGGACTGTCGTACGAGCACCCCGCGCGGCAGATGCGCGAGTACCTCTCGGTGCTGGCGCCGCTCCTGCGCGAAGGGCGCGTCGCGCGCGCGGGCGAGCTGTACCGGGTCGCGGCCGGCCTGCAGATCCCCGGCACGTCTCCCGTCCCGGTGCTCGTTGCCGCGCTGGCGCCGGCCATGCTGCGCATCGCGGCGGAGCTGGCCGATGGCACCGTCACGTGGATGGCGGGCGTGAAGACGGTCGAGACGCACGTGGTGCCGCGCATCAACGCTGCCGCGGAAGCGGCCGGACGCGCGCGGCCGCGCGTCTGTGTCGGCCTGCCGGTCGCGGTCACGGACGACGCGGCGGCGGCGCGGGCGAAGGCCGCGAAGACGTACCAGATCTACGGTCAACTTCCGAACTACCGGCGCATGCTGGACATCGAGGGCGCAGGCTCGCCGGGCGACGTCGCGCTCGTCGGCGACGAAGCCGCGGTCGAGCGGCAGGTGCGCGCGCTGGCCTCGGCGGGGGCCACCGACTTCTCGGCGGTGATCTTCCCGGCGGGCGAGGATGCGCGCGCATCGGTCGCGCGCACCCGCGCGCTGCTCAGGGGCCTGGTCGGGCGCGTCTAGCGAAGATGAGCGACGCCCCGGACGTGGCAGAAGACGCGCGCACGCATCCAATCGGCACACCGCCGGCCGCTGCGACGGCGGGCGAGGCCGCCGCCCCGGGGAGGGTCGCGGCGCTCCTCCTGCGCTGGATGAGCTTCGACCTCTCCCGCCCCCTGGCGTTCACGCTGCTCGCCGTCACGTACATCCTCAGCCGCGTGCCCTGGATCGATAACGGCTACGGGACGAAGCCCGACGCGTGGCGCATCGCGCTGACCGGCTACTGGCTGTGGGACCATCACGCCTTCTACCCGTCGCGGCTGCCCGGGTACCCGGTACCGGAGCTGTCGTACGCGGCGATCATCAAGGGTGGCTGGCTGGCGACGAACTCGCTCACCATCCTGGTGTCGCTGCTCGGCGTCTGGTTCTTCGCGCGGATCGTCCGTGAGCTGAAGCTGCCGCACGGCGGGCTCATCGTCGCCGCGTACGCGTTCACGCCGCTGCTGTGGATCAACAGCATGAATACGATGGACTACACCTGGGCGCTGACCTTCACGCTCGGCTGCTACTACTTTCTGCTCCTCGACAACGACCTCGCGGCCGGGATCATGCTGGGGCTCGCGGTGGCGTCGCGCCTGCCGTCGGCGGCGATGCTGCTGCCGTTCGGCCTCTACATGTGGCGCTCGGGCAAGCGCGACGAGATCCGCACGTTCGTGGTGGCGGTGGTCGGCGTGGCGCTGCTCGCGTTTTCCCCCATCATCTGGCGCTACGGGCCGCGGTTTCTCAACTTCTACGACGCGAAGGTGGGGTACCGCGAGGTGATCCGGCTGCTCGCCAAGGACTCGCTGGGGCTGGCGGGGGCGCTCGCCTTCGGCATCGCCACGCTCGTCTCGCTGCCGCGGCTCGCGAAGCTGCCCGCGGACTTCGTACGCGACAAGAACGTGATGGTGTGGATGATCGCCATCGTGCTCACGGCGATCACGTTCAGCCGCCTGCCGCACGAAGCGGCGTACCTGATCCCGCTCTATCCCTTCATGTATCTGCTCGCCGCGAAGTACTACCAGCGGTGGGCGCTGCTCGGCGCGGCCGCCGTGATCGTGCTGGCGGGGTTCGTCGACTTCACCACGACGAACCACCAGGTGGCGTTGGGGTCATTCCGCGACCTGCGCATCGGCCAGGGGATGCTGCTGGCGAACCGCGATACGCAGCACGCGCAGCTCCGCTTCACCCGCGCCATCGAGAACCTGAAGGTGCCGGACAACTCGGTCGTGATCGTCGGCTTCGTCTACCCCGAGTTCGCCGTGCAGAACAGGGACCGGCTGCAGCTCGGCATCCTGGAGAAGAGCAAGAGCGCCATCAGCCAGCTCTCGGACAAGGGCATCGCCTACGACCCGGTACACCACGTCTCGTACGTCTGGCTGCTCACCTGGGACGACTTCGAGAAGTACCGCAAGCAGGGCGCGACCTTCTTCTATACGGTCGATGCCGACCGCAGCACGCAGGCGCTGTACGGCTACCGGCCGGGGCTCTTCGGCGCGAAGCTGATCGACCTTGGCCGCGCGCCCTCCGGCGAGCCGGACACCAACCGCACGCAGCGGTAGCGGGACGGGGACAGGCCAGGGACGCGGGGCCGCCGGCCTTCGGCAGCCGTCACAGGCGGCGGCGCAGGGTCGCGTAGGCGCCGAAGCCTGCGAAGGCCACGAGCGCGCCGAGCGCCGCGATGACGGCGATGGCCACGGCGCTCGTGCCGCCGCCGGAGCCGCTGGTGCGCGACGCCGCCACGCCCGGGCCGGCCGTCGACGGCTGCGCGGCCGCGGC
>JAGWOC010000062.1 GCA_028872875.1 Chloroflexota bacterium
GAGCGTGGGATGCCGCCGTTGGCGCCGAGAAGGGGAGCAGCACTACCTACGGCGCGTGGCCGGCTGATGGCGCCGCGAGTGCGTCGAGCATGCGGCGCGAGGCGCGGGCGACCTCGTCGACGGCGCGGTCGAAGGCGGCGGCGTTGCGGCGCGACGGCTGGCGATAGCCGCTGAGCTTGCGCACGAACTGCAGCGCCGCCGCGCGCACCTCGTCCTCGGTCGCGGGCGTGCCGCGCAGGGTCTTGATGCTCCGGCACATAGCAAAGCCTCCTGTGCTGATCCGCGTGGACGCTCGTCATCCGCGCGCCGCCTCGATGCACGTGACGCCGCCCGGCGCCGGTGGTGGCCTGTGCATCGTACCGAGCCCGATGTCGAGCCGGTCGCCGGGGTGCGGCGCGATCTCCTCGCCGGTCTCCGTCAGCCGGAACACGAGGGAGCCGCGCAGGCAGTACAGCACCTTGTCAGAGCGGTGGTTATGCGCGGCGCAGACGTCGTGCGCGGCCACACACTCACCCGCAGCACCAGTGCCGCGTTCTACTGCCGCAGCGAATCCGGAGTGGAGCCGCTCACGTGCCTCGGACCACGACGTACACCTGCGTGACGCCCACGCCGCCGCCGCCGCTCGGGCCCATCGCGTTGCGCACGCCGGCCTGGAGCGCGTTCACCGCTGCCTGCGTCCACGCGCCGCCCGTCGCGGGGTCGGCCGTCCACACCTGCGAGACCTCGTCCCAACTCGTGGACAGCGGCTTGACGGCGCTCTCGGCATCGACCGTCCCGCTGCGGATGAACAGCCGGACGTTGTTGTTGTCGTTCGTGGTGATCCTTGCGGCGCGCGCGACGACTTCGACAGAGCTGATGGACGTGAAGCTCGTGTCAGAGAGCTGGAAGGTATCGCGCTCCGTGCCGCTCCAGGTGTTGTCCATGATGTACGAGCCAGAGTCATCGGGCGTCACGTCGGCCACGCGGTCCCAATGCGTCGTTCCCGAGCCCCAGAGCTCGCCCCACTCGAGGTACGTGCCGTTCGCCGTCGGGCGAAGCACTTCCGGTTGCGATGGGATAGGTGTGGCCGTTGGCGCGGGAGGATTGGCCGGTGTGTTGGTCGGCGTTGGGGCGGGCGGAGGTGGATCGCACAGGGAGGTCCCAGATGTGAAACTCGCACAAATGCTGCCGTACTGGAAGTCACTTCTCCTGTATGAGCCCCATTGATACTCATCCGAGACGGGATATCCGAGAGTTGCCCAGCCTCCGAACTGCGAGAAATAGGCGTCGCGTATGGCTCCGTGGACGCGGTATGCGACGCTGGCGCCATAGTACTGCATGATGATGCCGTAGCCCGAGGGTTCGGCGAAGTCCTGCACAAGGCCGGGCCCCCAGACGTGCACGCCCGGGCCGCCGGCATTATCGAACGGCACGCCAGCCACGGTGACGCCTCCCTGCGCGGACCAGTTGTTGAAGATGTTGGCATACCAGTTCGGCTGCGGCAGGGCGTTGTCGTCACCGGGCATGGCGCTGTCCGAGGTGTAGGTGTCACCATAATTCCCGACCTTGCCGTCAAAGTCTATTCCGCTCAAAGGCGGGAACTTTACGGATACGACTGAGCCGCAGTAACAGGCATTGCCGGGGTTCTGGACTGTGACATGCAGATGTGGTCCGGTCTTAACACCGGTATCGCCGCTCCATGACGAGATCTGGCCCTCGTATACAGGGGTGCTGCCTTGAGTACAAGCTGGTAACCAAGAGTCACTAAGGTGGCCATAGAAGTAGTAATCCGTGCCGCTGCCGCTATGGGCGGGCGCCATCTCTACCGCATAGTTCCCGAGCCCACTGCCGTTGGGTTCTCGTACCAGGCATGCCGATCCTTCTGTAATTGTCAGCACTGGCGTGCCAGTGTTCATGGGGAAATCCAGCGAGTAGTACTGGCCACCCCAGCCGCCATGATTCCCTTCGAGGTAGCCTTGTGACATGTAGTGCCACTGTCCGTGTTGCCATGGAAGCCGATATTTCGTGTACGCATTGTTGCCATAGTAGTAGCTGGCGGTGAACCCTACACCTGATGTGAGAAACAGGGCTACCATGCCGAGGCAACTAGCGCCAAGGCCGAGCTTCACTTTCATGGTGTGCTGGCCACGGCGAACGTGAATGTTGACAAGATCGTCTCGAGAACTTGCTGTTCGGACGGCAAGACGCCCCTCCCTTTCTCAAGTGAGACTGTCAAGAAATTGATGCCGTCTCCTTCAGGGAAGCTGATATACGTGAATCTGGATGCGTTGTCGTTCTGGGATTGAAGGACGCACCGGCTACCTTGTTTCCCGTCAATCGTCCATTTATCGGAAACCACGAGGTCGCCCGCAGCTCCACACTGCGAGTTCCAGATGGCGACGTAGAAGCCGAGCATCTTTGGCGGGGGGCCGATGCAGCTACTCTGGTTGCAGTTCTTGCCGGGGACGTTCGCACCTTGCTCGGCCGCAGGGTTTGTCACGCTCACCGAGTGCAGCGGGTAGGATGGCTCACCGTTCGGGCCGTAGTGCCCGGCACTGTCTGTCTCCGACAACGACCAGTTCGCCGGATACTTGAACGTGAACCCGTACGTGCTATTGGAGTAGGTCTTCCAGGTGGTCGTACTGACCGTGGCAAGATTGGTGATACCGTCCGCGAAGAGGCCGGCCTGCGCGGCCCCCGGGAGCGGCGTGTGCACCACCAGTGGCACCGGCGGAACATAGACCGTCTGCGCGCCGGCCACAGCGGAAGGCGGCGCGCCGACGGGCACTGTAGGCGCGGCCTGCCGGCCTGGCGAGCCGCAGACGGCCCCCGCTGCCAGCGTGGCGGACGCCAGCGCCGCCACCACGTAGCCGCGCCAGCGGTGCGTCCCCATCAGGACGGACAAAGGTCGTCGCATGTGCTCCGCCGCCTCGCTATGGCATGCCAGATCGTCGGGTCACCTGTCCCCGTGCCGCCGCGCCATGCTGCCATGGCAGCCTGTAGAGCGTGTACCCATTGTTGCCGTGATATGTGACGGCCAGAACCGCGCCGCCGGTAACCGCCGCGAATACGATAGCCAAACAGGCTGGCAGGAGAGCCCGCCGCATGATTCTCCCGCTCATGGTGTGGCTCCCGGTGTTGCAGCCCCTTGTGGCGCGGATCGTTGGATGAAAGCGAAGGTCGACAGTACGGTTTCAAGGACCGCCTGCTGCGCGGGCGTCACCGCGTTGCCTCTGGAAAGTTGAATCTTGAGGTCATTGCCGCCACCCACCAGGAACGAGATGGCGACTGTCCTCGACCTGTCGTTGGAGTACTCCGAGACGCAGCGCGCGCCTGCTCGGCCATCCAGGCTGGCAGCATCCGCAGCAATTGCACCCTGGAATGCACACGTGTTAGATCCCGCAGGCGCTGATCTGCCTATCGCAACAGCGAAAGCCAGTAAACCGGGAGGGGCACCAACACAGTCGGTCGGGGCCAGCCCGGGGGTGCAATTTACTCCCGGGATCTTCTTACCCTGCTGGGCCGCGGGGTTCTTCACGCTCACCCAGTGCAGCGGGTAGTACGGCTCACCGTTCGGGCCGTGCAACTGAGAGTTATCCAACTCCGCGAACTGCCAGTCCGCCGGATACTTGAACGTGAACCCGTACGTGCTGTTGGTGTAGGTCTTCCAGCTAGCGGTGCC
Organism: Chloroflexota bacterium; assembly: GCA_028872875.1. GTDB lineage: Bacteria > Chloroflexota > Dehalococcoidia > DSTF01 > JACRBR01 > JADMII01. Next base: position 3,662 of record JAGWOC010000062.1, read on the forward strand.
GACTCTGGCGAGACCCGTGACGCCGTCCGCGAAGAGGCCCGGCTGCGTGGGCGCCGGGGCCGGCGTGCGCCAGACCGGCGGTGGTGACGGCGCCCACGGCGGGGCACCGAGCGTGGGAGCGCTGGTAACGGCAGAAGTTGGCGCGAGGCCGGGTGCCGTAGGCGCGGCCTGCCGGCCTGGCGAGCCGCAGACGGCCCCCGCGGTCAACGCGGCGGCCGCGGCCGCAGCCACCACGTAGCGGCGCCAGCGGAGCGTCCCCATCATGCACAAAGGCCGTCGCGTGTGCTCCACCGCCTCGCTATCGCATGCCAGATCGTCGGGTGACCTGTCCCCGTGCCGCCGCGCCGTGTGACTCCGCTGCCCCCAGTTCGCAATGTCGCGCTGTCGCTGCGGCCCTGCGCCTCGACTGCGGCCCGCCGCCTCACCGCCGACAGACTGGTTGGACGCAATCATGATCCTCTCTTGTTGTTTTGTCAAACGCCAATCTGGAGAGGAATTGCGCGGGGCCTGTCCAACGAGGGTCCGCATGGACAGTGGCATCGCCCACGCCGGGCCGCCGCGGCCTCCGGCGCTCCACGGTGCTCTCCCTCTCTCCGCGCAATCGGAGGGGAGGTCGAATGCTGAGTCCGGGGCGCCCACCATCCAACATCCAATATCCAACATCCACCGTCCGAACCATCCGCGCGATATACTTCTGCCGCCATGCCGATTTACGAGTACAGGTGCCGCACCTGCAGCCGGCTCACCAGCACCTTCGTGCGCAACATCGCGGACGAGGCCGCGCCCGCGTGCCAGCACTGCGGCGGCCGCACCGCGCGGGCCCTCTCCCGCTTCGCCTACCACAAGAGCGAGCAGCGCGTGCTCGAAGAGTATGGCGCCATGCCGAGCCGGGCCGAGGACTACAAGGACCCGCGCCAGATCGGCCGCTGGGTCGAGAAGAAGTTCGATGACTACGGCATGGAGCTGCCGCAGGAGGCACGCCACATGATCGACGCCGCGCGCGAGGGCGAGCTGCCGGACGCCGTCAAGGACCTGTAGGACCGAGAACCTGGAAGCAAGAACCAAGAACCAGCCGACGACCTGGAGCGAGGGAGCACGCAACATGTCCGGTCTCTCCATCGCGCTCGACGAGATCATGGACGGCGTGCGGGAGCACTTCGCGTCGAAGAACGCCGCCCGCGAGCGCGCGCTGCCGCTCTGCCGTGAGTCCATCCGCTGCTCGGCGAACGCCATCCGCGCCGTCCACCGCAACGACTTCGAGACGGCGCGCAGGCTCGCCGGCGAGTCGGGCGCCCGCGTCGCCGCCGCTGCCGATGCCCTCGCGAGCCACCCGGACGTACGCTACGCCGGCTTCGTGCACGACGCGGAGAAGGAGTTCGCCGAGGCCTCGATCACGCTCGCGCTCGTCGCTGGCGAACCACTGCCCTCGCCGGCCGACTTGCATGTGGAGATGCCCGCGTACCTCAACGGCATGGGTGAGGCCGTCGGCGAGTTGCGGCGCCACCTGCTCGACACGCTGCGCGGCGGCGACGTCGCGCGCTGCGAAGAATGGCTGCTGGCGATGGACGAGATGTACGCCGTGCTCGTCACCGTCGACTATCCGGATGCGATGACGGGCGGCCTCAGACGCACGACCGACGCCGTACGCGGCATCCTCGAGAAGACCCGCGGCGACCTCACACTCTCCGTGCAGCAGCGGCGGCTCGAGCAGCGGCTCGACGACTTCGGCACGCGCCTGCCCGGTTAGCGTCCCGCACCCGCGGGCGGTGGCGCGTGTCCGGCGCGGCCCCCGTCCACAGCGCGCCGCAGCCAGCGCGCCCACGGGATCCGGAACAGCAGGACGACGCTCATGACGCCCGCGACCTCCAGCGCGACCCCGAGCGGCCCCGTAAAGGCGCCGCGAAAGAGCGCGCCGAGGCTGCCGAACGCCGCGTTCGTCGTCCACACCCAGAACGTGTTCGCGATCATTCGCGACGTCGTGAAGCCGATCACGACGGCCGCCATATCCACCCGCGTCATCCCCGCGGCGATGAAGAGGTTGTTCGTCGGCAGCGGCGACAGCGTGTACAGGAAGACCATCGGCCCGACGTAGCGCCGGTGGTCGTTGAGGAACGCCCCCAGCTCGTCGAGGTCCTCGGCGCTGCGGCCCGTGATGAACCGCTGCCGGAAGCGCAGGCTCGCCCATGCCAGCACCATCCGCCCCAGCGCCGACGCCACCGCGCTCCCCAGCGTCAGCACGAGGAGCGGCAGCCCGAACTTGATGTAGAAGAAGGCCATCACCATCCACGTCGACGGCATGAACGCCGGCACGAGGTTGATGAGGAACGCGAGCGCCATCGCCGCGCACACCAGGAGCGTCGCTTCGAGCACGAGTGCATCGTACGGCGGATGCGGCGCGCGCGCCCGTGCCTTCCCACGCGGGCCGTGCCGCACGCCTCCGGATGTGCGGTTCGCGAGCCGTCGCCTGCCCTACCGCCCCTGCTCCGGCGGCCGCACGACGACCTGCGCCGGCACCTCCAGCGCGCGTTCTCCCCAGCGCACGACGACCCGGCCCGTCGGCCGCACGGGCCGCCCGCCGGCGAACGCGGCAGCAGCGCGCTCGAAGATCGGCTCCCAGCGCACCGCCAGCTCCACGCGCACCGGCACGTCCGCCGCCAGCCGCAGCGGTCCCGTGCGCGCGTGGCCGTCGCCGCCGACGCGCCGTAACCATGCCGGCGGCTCGATCTCCACGGTGGTCGCGGCGCTGCTCACCAGTACCAGCGACGCATGTGCCCGCGCGTCCGCATCGACCGCGCCGAGGTCGAGCGAAGGCGGGCTCGCGCGCACGACCGCCGGGTACAGGGCGACGCCACGCACCGGCACCGCCGCCTCGCCGCCGCCCGCCCAGCGCACCACCACGCTGCCATCGAGCGTGTGCCCGCGCAGGGCCGGGTCATGGCTGAACGCCTCGTGCTCCCAGTCCACCGAGAGCGCCACGGCGAAGCGCCCCGGCAGCGCCTTCGACGCCGTCACCTCCGCGCGCAGCGGCGCCGGCGCGTCGACGCTGATCTCGTACGGCGCGAAGCGCGCCCAGGTGAGCTTCAGCGTCCGCGCTGTCTCGTCGCCCCACGCCAGCGTGCCGAAGTCGACGCGCGACGGCAGTCCGTCAGGTCGTCCCGGCGTCGCCGGCGCGCGGGGGCGCGCCTCTGGCCTGCGCGTGGGCTGTGGCGGGGTCACGCGCACCTGCGGCGCGGCGCCGTGCGGCGGCGTCACCTGGGCGCCGAAGTTCACGACGGCCCAGGCCACGCGGTCGGCCAGCCGCCGCTGGGGCGCCAGCGCCGCTGCCAACTGCGCGCCGACGCGCTGCGCCAGGTCGATGTCGGCGTCGCGCGCCACGCCCAGCACGAGCCACGGCTGCGACTCGTAGTGGCGGGCGACGTACTCGTTCGCCTGCGCACCGCTCCCCTTCAGCGCGTCGCGGGCGACGTTCAGCGCGCGGGCCACCTCCGCATCGCCGCCGACGTCCGGGTGATGCCGCGCCATCTGCCACTTCCACGCGGCGTCGATCGCGCACTCCGGCGCGCCCTCGACCAGCCCGAGCCGCTTCCAGTGCGCTGATGCGCCCCCGGACGGGCGCGATGCCTGCGGCATGAATCGGCTCCTTGGCGCGCCCATTGTGGAGCGGCGTACGCCGCCCGTCCTGGCCTCGTCCGAATCTAGCAGAGGAGGACGGAGCAACCAACAGCAGGGACGCGCCGGAACGCGATCCGGAGGCCGTCGCCGGAGACGTCGCGGCGGAAGTCCGTCGCGCCAGGCGCCGTACCGCACCGGTCCGGCTTCGCCGGACGCACAGCCGAGGGCGGCTGTGCTCCACGCCGGCAGGCCCGTCCGGGCTTTGCGTCGCCTTCACGCACCCTCATGCGGAAGAAGTACGCTACCGCACGGTGATCGTGCCGATCGACGCCGCGCGTGACGCATCGCCGCGCGCGGCGGCCGCACCCGCCGACCCGTCGTACACGGACAGGCGCACGTCGTACGCGCCCGGCGCGATCGTCCGGGGTACGAGGACGTAGTACGACTCGCGCACGATCTGCCCCGCCTGCCAGCTCGACGTCAGCCGCGCCCCTTCACCGATCAGCCGCACCTGCGACCACGCCGGCATCCCCCGCGTGTTGGCGACATGCCCCCGCGCGTCGGCGAAGATCGTCGCGGCGCCGAGGTCGTGCGCGACGAGCGCGTCCGCCCGCCAGTAGTACGTGAAGCGCACAACGTCGCCCCGCGCGACCGTGCGGGCGCCCGCGAACCCGGCCAGCGTCACCCCCTGCGGGAACGCGATATCGCGCGTCGCGTCCGGCGGTACGGCGCCCACCACGGGGTCCGCGGCCGCGGGCAGCACCGCGTAGAGCGACCCGCTCGCGACGAGGTCGTCCCTGTACGCCGGCTTCGGCAGCACGTTCACGATCATCTCTTCGATGCTGTCGAGCAGCACCGGCTGCAGGTGGAAGCGCTGCGCGAGTGGCGCCAGCGGCGTCCGCAGCCCCTCGGCGACGTATACCGGCCGGCCCGCGTCGATCTGGCGCTGCGCGAACGCCGCCGGGTCGTCGCCGGGGACGGAGAAGATCGGCGACACGAGCACGTCGCGGCGCTGCCCTTCGACGAGCTGCACGTACCAGAGCGGCGGCGCCGCCCAGGAGTCCGTCAGCACGACGGCGCGCGGCGGCAGGCGGTCGAGCGTCGTCTGCGCGAAGTCGCGCGCGGAGTAGTCGCCGTGCCGACTGACCCGCGCATCGTTCTTGAGGAACAGCGCAGCGGGGATCAGCGCGAGGGCGACGGCGGCCGCCGCCACCGCGACCTCCGGCCGCACGCGGACGCCGGCGCCGCGCCGCACCGCCGCAAGCAGCTCCGCCGCCGCCACGCCGATGAGCACGCAGAGCATCAGGTACGCCGGCGTCAGGTAGTTGTAGATGTTGTGGATCGAGTACGTCAGGACGAGCACGCTATCGAGCGCCAGCAGCAGCGCGGCGTACACCGCAACCGCACGCATGCGCCGCACGCAGACCGCGAACCCCGCGCCCGCCAGCGCGAGCCCCGGCCACGTCAGGTCGTACGACGGGTACGTCCACAGCACGTCGAGCCGGCTCAGGACGTCAAGGCGCCAGTACGCTGCCCGTGTTTCGCCATCGAAGAACATCGACCAGTACGTGTGCCAGTCCGCCGGTCGCGCCCACGAGAGCGCCGGGTTCTGGGCACCGCGGATCGGCAGGTACGCGTACACCGCGAGCCCTGCGAGAAACGCCACAGCCCCGGCGACCACGGCACGCGGCCTCAGGCTGCGCCAGCCGGCGGCGAGCAGCAGCGCCGAAGGCGGCGCCGTTAGCGCGATCAGCCGGTGGTCCGCCATCCCCAGCCCCAGCGCCAGCGCGGCGACAACCAGCGTGCGTGGCTTCCGCTCGCGCCACCAGCCCAGCATCGAGCGCACGATCACGGCCGTCAGCAGCAGGTTCAGCCCGTACGATGTCGCCCACGTCGCGTCCGCCCAGACGGTCGCCGCGAAGGCGAGGGTGAGCGCGCCGACCGTCGCCGCCACCGGGTCATCCGTCAGGTCGTGCACGATGCCGAACGTCACCGCCACGGCGAGCGCCGTCGAGACCGCCGAGAGCAGGTTCACACGGTACGCGGCATCGCCGACCGGCAGGAAGGTGAACAGCTTGCCAAGCAGGATCAGCAGCGGATAGCCGGTGTTGTGCGCGATGCCGAGCGTCGCCGACGCCGTCGCGTATTCCCCCATGTCGTACCACATCACCGTCGGCGCGAGCGTCGTCAGATAGACGGCGAAGGCCAACCCGCCGACCGCGGTCATGCCGGCGATGGCGACGGCGCGGCGATGGAGGGTCACTCGCGGCAGGCCCCGGGCACGCGCGTACCGGCGCGCCGCGCTCAGCTCAAACTCAAGCTGCATGCTGCGCTCGCACGCCCAGGAGCCGCCCCAGCTCCTCGGGCGAGCTGGCGACCGCGAGCGCCGTCTCCTGCACGATGACGCCGCCCCGCACCAGCTCCGCCAGCGCCTGCTCGCGCGTCCGCATCCCGATCGCCGAGCCCGTCGCCATGACCGTCGGGATCTGGTGCGTCTTCCCCTCGCGGATCAGGTTCCGCACGGCCGACGTCCCCAGCATCACCTCGCACGCCACGACGCGCCCATCGCCGCCGGCGGTCGGGACGAGCACCTGCGAGATGATCGCCTCGGCGACCATCGAGAGCTGCATCCGGATCTGCTGCTGCTGGTGGCTCGGGAACGCATCGACGATGCGGTCGATCGTCTGCGGTGCGTCGGGCGTGTGCAGGGTCGCGAACACGAGGTGCCCGGTCTCCGCCGCCGTGATCGCCGCACCGATGGTCTCCAGGTCGCGCATCTCGCCCACGAGGATCACGTCCGGGTCCTGGCGCAGCACACGCCGCAGCGCCTCGGCGAACGACGTCGTATCGGCGCCCACTTCCCGCTGGTGGATGATGCTGCGCTTGTTGCTGTGTACGTATTCGATCGGGTCCTCGACCGTCACGATGTGGCGGGCCTCCCGCTCGTTGATCCGGTCGATCATCGAAGCGAGCGTGGTCGACTTGCCGCTGCCGGTCGGCCCGGTGACAAGCACCAGCCCGCGCGGCAGCTGCGTCAGGCGGTCGCAGATCGGCGGCAGCCCCAGCTCCTCGATCGTCAGTACGCTGCTATTGACGAGCCGGAACGAACAGTAGAGCGAACCGCGCTCGAACCCCACGTTCACGCGGAACCGGCCCGCGCCCGGCAGGTCCAGCGCCTTGTCCATCTCCCGCGTCCGCATCAGCGCCGCCTGCTCCTCCGCCGTGGCGACGGTCGCCAGCACGCCCTCGAGGTCCGCCGCCGTCGCGGCCGGCAGCCCCTCCTCCGGCGCGAGCGCGCCGTGCCGCCGGTACGCCGGACGGGCATCGAGCGAGATGTGAAGGTCCGACGCCCCGGACTCGCCCATCCGCCGCAGCAGCTCGTGCAGCGGCGGCATCAACGCGTGGAGCCCGGACGCGCCGTATGGCTCAGCCATGCGCCCGCTCCCTCCGCCCGAGCAGCGCACCGCAGGCGATCAGCGTCAGCAGCAGTCCCGCGAACACCGCCACCGCGGCGGGCGGCGGTGTCGTGGCGTACAGCGCCGCGAACACTAGCCCGCACGCCAGCTCGACCGCCGGTGTCCGCGGCCCGATCGCGTGTCCGCAGCCGGCGCAGCGGCCACGCAGCGCGACGTAGCTCGCGAGCGGCACCAGCTCCCACCAGCGCAGCACGCGCCCGCAGCCGTCGCAGCTCGACCGGCCACCCAGCGCCTTCCCCTGCGCGATGCGGTCGATGGCGACGTTCGCGAAGCTCCCGAACGCCAGGCCGAAGGCGAACGCGGAGATCACCGTCATCGCGCGACCTCGACATCGAATTTGCCGAAGCCCGCACCCGCCGGAGCGAACGAGACGAGGCCGGCCGAGGCGAACTGCCCGTCGCGCACCGCGCGCTCCGCGAACGTGATCGCGTCGAGCGGCCCCGCCGCCGTCCCTTCGACGCGGAAGCCGCTGGCCGTGCCGGTGATCGTGGTGATGGTCGACCCCGGCGGCAGCAGCGCCGGCGACAGCAGCGCCGCGAGGTCGTCCGCGAGCGTGCGGCGCCCACCCTGCACCTGCGCGCGCGCGCCGCGGAGCTGGTCGAGCTGACGCTGCAGGCCGGCAAGCTGCTCCGTGAGCGCGCGGTGCGCCACCAGGTTGGCCTGCCGCCCGCCGAGCGCCTGCTCCGCCGCGTTCGCCCGCTGCTCCATCGCCAGCGCGTCGTCATGCGCCGCGCGCGCCCGGTATGAAAGCGGGATCAGCGCGGCGATGGCGAGCACGATGGCGAACGTGCCCAGCACGACGATCGGCCGCACCTCTGGCGGCCGCAGAGCCGGCGGCAGCAGGTTGAGGTCGACGATCGCCGCCCCGGCGAGCGGGCGCCTGCGCCTCATGCGGCACGCTCCTTCAGCGCCAGCCCCACGTTGACGGCAAACGGGGCGCCATCGCCGGCGCCCTCCGGGATGGGCGGCTGGGCCACCTCCACGCGGTGCCCCGTCGCGGCCGCGACGCCGCCGCCGAGCGCCGCCTGCTGCGCCGCGCCACCCGCCATCGAGATCGCCAGCGTCTCGAACGGCTCGTCGTCGCGGTGCGCGTCGTGGTAGAACTTGACAGTCCGCGCGAGCTCCTCGGCGACCTGCTCGAGCCACGCGGAAGTGCCGCACGGCGTCGACATCGCGACGAACCGTACGATCGCCGGCACGCCGTCGCGCACGATCGCGATCTCGCTCTCCTCTTCCTCGATGTTCGCGATGATGCAGTCCGGGCCGCCCGCCGCCCGCGCCGCCGCGACCACACGCAGGTCCGCCAGGTAGGGCCGCAGGCCCGCCGCCTGGACCGCCGCCACGTGTGAGTCCAGCACGTCCCGCGCGACGCCGACGATGAACAGGTGCGCCGTCCCTTCGCGCTCGCCGGTGCGCGCCCACGACACGTACGCGTGGTCCGCGAGCATTGGCATCTCGCGCCGCACCTCGCGCCCCGCCAGCTCGTCGAACGCCTTGCCGCGCACCGCCGGCACCTCGATCGTCCGGAACACCGAGCGCTGCGCCGGCAGCGCGATCACGACGCGCACGCGCCACCGCCGCGGGAAGTCCGGCGCCGCGCGCAGCAGCGACCCGACGGCTGCCGGATCGCTGATCACGCCGTCGTTGACGAGGCCCGCCGCGAGCGGCACGCGGCCGCACGACGCGATCGCGCCGCCGCGGCCCAGCGTCCAGCGCGCCTCGCGCTTGTGGATCGCAATCGTCAGGAGCCGCGGCCCGAGGATCGAGCGAATACCCATCACGGCGCCCCCGGCGTCCCCTCAGGATGTGGCGTGGCAGCCGCAGCACTGCGATACACCCCGAAGCCGATGTCGGCGTGGGTGACGCCCGCGTTGTCGGTCGTCAGCGAGTACAGCGTCGGGACGAGCCAGCCGCGCGCCTGCTGCACGCCCCGCAGCAACATCAACAGCTCCATCGCGTTCCCGTCGACGCTCACGCGCACGCCGTCGACCGCGTACGCCGCGCCGGCGATCGTGACGCTCGCCGCCGCCACCCGCGCCACCGCGCGCACCGTCAGCCCGGAGGCCTGTGCCTGCCGCACCACGAGCGCGATGTCCTCGTCAGACACCGCGCCCGCGGCCGCGGCGGCGTCGCCCTCGGCCTTGAGCAATGCGATCTGGGCGCGCGCGCTGTCGACCTGCGCGCGCAGCGTCGCAAGGTCTTGCGGCGGCAGCGCGAGCAGCGTCCGCACGTCCGCCAGGCGGCGCGCGGCGTTGCCCTCGTCCTGCCGGCTGTGCTGGGCCGACACCAGCACGGCCGCGAACGACGCGGCGATCACGCCCGCCACCACCGCGACGAGCACGCGCGCCGGGACGCGCAGCGGCGCCCGGTCGCCCGAGAACGCGCCACGGAGGCTCCGCCGGGTCAGTTCAATTGCCACGATGCGACCCTCACCCCGCTATATCCGGCCACGATCCGCGCCACCTCATTCCGGCTGCCGACGCTCGACCGCGCCTCGTACGTGGCCGCCGGCACGCTCAGGCTGATGCTGCCGCTGGTCGCGGAATCGACCCCGATGAGCAACTGGTACGTCCCCGCCGCCGGCAGCGAGAAGTCGGCGCCGTACGGCGAAGCGCCCGGCAGCGGCTGCAACCCCGCCGGCTCGACGCACGCCGCGCCCGCCGCAAGCAGCGCCATCCACACCTGTCCCGAGTTCACGGTGACACGCGCTGACAGCGTGCCCGCATCCGAAGCGGAGAACGTGTAGCACTGGTCGTTCCCTCCGTTGCCGCCCTGATTGCCACCACCCTGGCCGCCTCCTCCCTGCCACACCAGGGCCTGCGCCTCGGTCGCGCCGGCGCCCGGGATGAACCGGATCTCCGTCGCCGGGAACGGCAGGCCGTTGGGGCCCGGCGGGAACGGCTGCAGCACCGTCGCGTTGAAGCTGGTATCGGTCGTCAGGCGCGGGTTCGCCATCAGGCGCCACCCTGACCATTCGATACCGGCGTCCATGCTGTACCGCTCCCATGCGCGCCGTCCGACCTGCGCCGTCGCCAGCGAGTCCGTGCTCGCGCCCGAGAGCAGCGGCACGATCAGCAGCGCCCCCGCCGCCAGCGCCGCGATCGCCACCGGCAGCGCCTGCCCGCGGCTCTCCCCCAGCTTCGCCCCCAGGAGACGCGCCGCCGCCCGCAGGCGTGCAGCCCTGCCCGGCCCGGCGTCCATCAGCGGTCCACCTTGTAGCCCTGCAGCGTGTACACCACCACGCTGTTCTGCGAGACCGTTACCGTGACCTGCTCGACCTTCGCGTCGCCGCCGGCGACGGCCGCCGCTGTGGCGGTGACGCCGAAGCCGGCCGGCGGCGTCACCGTCGGGTAGCTGTACGGCGCGGCGTTGTAGGCCGCCGCCTTCGTGTACTCCAATTGCGAGCGGGCCAGCTCGTGCGCCGTCGACAGCGCGTCCGAGCGCGACGTCGAGAGCAGCCCCGTCGACATCCCCCCGAGGAACACGACGAGCGCCATCCCGGCGATCGCCGCCGCGACCAGCGCCTCCACCAGCGCCACGCCCCGCTCGTCCGCCAGCCGCGCGCTCATCTCGGTGGCAGCGGCCCGCTGGCGCGCCCGGCGTCGTTGATGTGGCCGATGAGCTGGTACATCGGCATGATCAGCGACAACGCGATGAACGCGACGATCGCCCCGACGACCAGCGTCAGCGCCGGCGTCATCATGCCCGTCAGCGCATCGACCTTCCGGTCCACCTCGCGCGTGTAGTACTCCGCCGTGATCTCGAGGTTGCCATCGAGCGTGCCCGTCTCCTCGCCCACCGCGACCATCTGCACCAGCATCTGCGGGTACCAGCCGGCGCTCGCCATCGGCGCCGCCAGCCCCTCGCCGTCCATCAGCCGTCGGCAGACGCCTTCGAGCGCGCCCCGGAGCACGCTGTTGTCGGTCGTCTTCACCACCAGGTCCATCGTGTCCGACAGCGGCAGGCCCGCCCGCAGCAGCAGCGCCAGCGTGCGGCTGAACCGCGCCGCGTTCGCGTTCACCGTCACCGCGCGCAGCACCGGCACCGCCAGCACGAAGCGGTCGAGCAGCCGCTTGCCAACGGGGCGCGAGAACAGCCACGCGCCCGCCACGGCCACGAGCGCGATGCCGGCGAGGATCTGCATGCGGTACGCCGACGTGAAGTCGGTCAGGCCAATCAGGATCCGCGTCGTGACCGGCAGGTTCGCACTGAACTCCCGGAACATGTTTACCAGCGCAGGCAGTGCCGTCGTCGTCAGGATGCCGATGACGACCAGCGACAACGCGATCAGGAACGCCGGGTACGCCATCGCCGCCCGCACCCGCTGTGCCACCTCGTCCTCGCGCTCCATGTAGGTCGCGGTCTGCCGCAGCATCTCCTCGATGTGGCCTGTGCGCTCGCCCAGCTCGACCATGCGCGCGTACATCGGCGGGAAGACGCCGGGGTGCGCGCGGACCGCGTCGGCAAGCGTCGAGCCGCCGCGGATCGCCTTCGAGATGCCGCCGATCGCCCGCGCCAGCGGCTTCGACTCGGCCTGGTCCTCCAGCAGCTCAAGCGAGCGCATCACCGGCACGCCGGAGTCGATCAGCGTCGCGAGCTGCCTGGTAAACGTGATCAGCGTCCGCTTCTTGACCGCGAAGAGGCTCGGGAGCAGCGACTCCAGGCGCGGCAGTTGGCGCTCCCTGCGGATCGTGACGACGCGATAGTCCGCGTCCCACAGCGCACGCTCCGCCTGCGACTCGCTGGCGACATCGATGGCGCCGCGGACTTCCTCGCCGCTCGGTGCAATGGCCACGTACCGGAACGCCATCTCGCCGCCCCTAGTTGATCGAGTACACGCCGCGCAGGATCTCCTGCGGCGTCACGATGCCCTGCTTCGCCTTCAGCATCCCGTCGCGCCGCATCGGCACCATGCCCTCGGCGACGGCCAGCTCGCGGATCGCCGCCGCCGAAGCGCCGGAGAGCATCAGCCGCCGCAGGCCCGCGCTCAGCGTCAGGATCTCGAACACGCCGACGCGCCCCAGAAACCCGGTGCCCGCGCAGAGGTTGCAGCCGTCGCCCCGCTGCATCGTCACGAGCGGCTCGCCGAGGTCGGTCTCGTACGCGGCCGCCTCCTCCGGGCCCGGCTCCGCCGCCGCCGCGCAGTAGCGGCAGACGCGCCGCACCATGCGCTGCGCCACCACCCCGATCAGCGACGACGCCGCGAGGAACGGCTCGATGCCGAAGTCCGCGAGCCGCATGAGCACGCCGACGGCGTCGTTCGCGTGGATCGACGACAGTACCAGGTGGCCGGTCAGCGCCGCCTGGCTGGCGATGCGCGCGGTCTCCGCGTCCCGCACCTCGCCCACCAGGATCACGTCCGGGTCGAGCCGCATGATCGAGCGCAGCCCTGACGCGAAGGTGATGTCCGCCTTGGGGTTCACCTGAATCTGCGTGATGCCGGCGAACTGGTACTCGATCGGGTCCTCGATCGTGATGATCTTGCGCTCGCTGTCGTTGAGCTGGTTCACCGACGCGTACAGCGTCGTCGTCTTGCCCGAGCCCGTCGGCCCGCTCACCAGCACCATGCCGAACGGCGAGCGGATCAGGCGCATGTGGCGGTCGAGCGCCGATGGCGAGAAGCCCAGGTCGCGCAGCGACATCAGCGACACGCTTTTGTCCAGCACCCGCAGCACCAGCATCTCGCCGTGCGCCGAGTCCGACGTCGCCGCCCGCAGGTCGATGCGCTTGCCCTCCACCTCCGTGCTGATCTGGCCGTCCTGCGGCCGCCGCCGCTCGGCGATGTTCATCCCGGCCATCACCTTGAAGCGCGAGATCAGCGCCGCGTGGATGTCCTTCGGCAGCCGCATCGACTCGTGCAGCACGCCGTCGATGCGCAGCCGCACGCGCAGCTCGTCCGCCTCCGGCTCCAGGTGGATGTCCGACGCGCGGTCGCGCACTGCCTGCGCCAGCAGCAGGTCCGCCGTGCGCACGATCGGCGCCACGCTGAGCTGCAGCTCCAGCCCCTGGCGCTCCGACTGCTGTTCGGCGGCGGGTTGCGCCGGCCGCGCCCGGCCTACCTCGCGCTCGATCTCCGAGCTCACGTGATAGCTCAGGTTAATGGCGCGCCGGATCTCGTCCGGGATGCCGACCGCCGCGCGGATCTCGAGCCCCGTCATCGAGCGGAGCTCCTCGATCGTCTGCATATTGTTCGGGTCGGCCATCACGACGAGCAGCGAGCGGCCGTCGGTCTCGACGGGGATCAGGACGTGCTCGCGGCAGACGTCCGCCGGCAGGAGCTTCGTTGCCGCGGGGTCGATCTCGACCCGCAGCAGGTCGAGGAAGCGCACGCCGAGCTGCAGGCTGAGCGTCATCGCCAGCGCCTCGGCGCTGACCAGCCCCTGCTCGACGACGTACTCGCCGAGCCGCCGCCCGGTCGCGGCCGCCTCGCGCGCCGCCGCGGCGGCGTCCGCTTCGGACAGCAGGCCCGCCTCGACCAGCATCTGGCCGAGGCGTTTGCGGAGCGTCGCTGTCGCGTCCATCCAGTGCCTTCCAGCGCCGTGTCCTGCGGCGCGCCTCAGCGGGCTACGGGTAGCTGGCCTGCGTCACCTTGCCCGTCGTGTCGACGGTGTACGTGCCGTGCGTCGCCGTGCTGCGCATGTAGCTCGGGTTCAGGCCAAAGCCGCCCGCCGCCGTCGTCATGTCCGACGTCGCGGTCGTGATCGCCGTCGTCGTCGATGAGTTCGTCGCCGCCAGCTTCGCGTCCACCGCCGTCTGGACGATGTTCAGCTCGGCCGCACCGGCGTTCGTCTTCGCCCCGCCGAGCAGGCCCGTGAAGTTCGGCAGCACCACCGCCACCAGGATCCCCAGGATCGCCACGACCACGAGCAGTTCCGTGAGCGTGAACCCCCCTTCGCTGTTCAGTCGCTTCCGCATGACTCCCCCTGGAACACACGTTCTCGCTCTTCGGCGCGGCACCGCACCGCGCTTCATCGTGGTATCGGCGGCGGGGTCCGCAGAAATTAGGGGATCCCGCAGCCAGCGGCGCTCATCTTCCGGGGACAGGCATGCTCTCGGGTTCATGGTGCGAGCCCGAGGTAGTAGTAGGTCCAACCGCTCCGGTTCACCTCCTTGTGGCTGCCGACCTGGAAGCCGCCGTAGAACAGCGACGTGACGCGGTTCGAGGTCGGATTGCTGTTGTCCCAGTACAGGCTGCTGTCCCCGGGCACGACATCGAGCCTCCACGTGGCGATCTCTTTGCTGGCGGCCTTCACCCACACGAGACCCGGGCCCATGCCCAGCCCGGCGATGTTGCGGCCCGGCACCCCGTCGCCCGTGTAGCTGGCGGCGACGACCTTTGGTGTGGCGTTGAACGCGATCCAGTAGAACTGCAGGCCCGGCGCGTTCACGTTGTCATCCGAGCCAATCTGGAACCCGTCGGCGAGAATCGCCTGGATCCTGTTCTTTTTCTCCTTCGACCCGCCCATGTTGAACGACGCGTCGCCCGTCAGGAGCGCCGGCCGGAAGAAGTCCTCATCGCCATCGCCCATCGTGATTACCCAGTTCGGCTGGAACCCGACCCCGGTGATGTTCCGGTTGTCCGTCCCGTCGCCGGTGTACGTCCCGATGTTGACGTTGGCGCCGCGCTTCATCGCGGCCCAGTAGTACGTC
>JAGWOC010000063.1 GCA_028872875.1 Chloroflexota bacterium
GCAAGCGAAGTTGAGTCGCGCTTCAACCAGCTCGCAAAGGGTCATGCGGCGGAGCGCGAGCGGCTGGCAGCGGAAGTTGCCCGCTCAATTGGACTGCTGCGGATTCAGGCCAAGGTGATGGAGAGTCATGTCCTTCTGAAAACATCGCAACGCGACCTCGAAAAGATGAACCTCGTCGGCTGGGTGAATGAAACTCGCCGGCGCGCGTCCGACTTGCGGCGCGAGGCGGACGATCTGGAGCGTGTGGCTGTCGCGGCAGGCGTGATCGATCCGCCGGAGCGTCCCGAGAGTTTGTACGGCATCTGGAAAGGCCTGGTAGTTACAGACGAAGACATCGAAGACGCCAAACGGTCCCTCTTTAAGGCAGCGTATGACGAGTCCATCTGACATCTTTCTCGTCGATACGCACGCTCTGGTGTGGTATCTGACGGAAGACCGCAAGTTGCCGCCGCAGGTCGTGCGGCTGTTGCAGGCGGCAGAACGCGGTGAACGTGATGTGATCGTCCCGACCATCGTGTTGGCGGAAGGAATGACGATCGAGGAGAAGGGGCGTGCATCGCTTTCCAAAGGTCGCATTCTCGACTGGGTGCTGATGCATCGGGCACTCGTGGTCGTCGAGTTCGACTTGCCCACGGTGCTTGAGATGAATGAACTGAGTGCGGAGATGGAGCTTCACGACAGGATCATCGCTGCGACGGCGCGTCTCTTTGGCGCCGCTGTGCTTACCAGGGATCGGGTGATCGCGGCCGTTGTCGACACGCTGTGGGATGAAGCAGTCGACGCACCGCAAGGAGAACAACCATCATGATGCGACAGGATCGGTTCACACAGCAGGCGCAGGAGGTGCTCGCGGCATCGCAGGAGATGGTGCGCCAGCAGCGCCACTCGCAGTGGGACGTCGAGCACGTGCTGCTCGCCCTCCTCCAGCACCAGGACGGCCTCGCCGGCCGCATCCTCGACGCGATGCAGGTCGACGTGCGCGCGCTCACCCAGCGCGTCGCCGACACGCTCGCGCGCGGCCCGAAGCTGGCCTACGACGTCGTGCAGGTCTACACCACCCCGCGCATCGTCAGGATGCTCGAGACGGCGAACGCCGAGGCCGAGCGCTTGAAGGACGAATACGTCGGCGTCGAGCACCTGCTCATCGCCATCGCCGACGACCGCGAAGGCGAGTCGGCGCAGATCCTGCGCCAGTTCGGCATCGACAAGGAGCGCATCTACAAGGCCCTGCAGGAGGTGCGCGGCTCGGCGCGCGTCGACTCGCCGACGGCCGAGAGCCGCTACGGCGCGCTCGACAAGTACAGCGTCGACCTGACGGCGGCGGCGAAGGAGGGCAAGCTCGACCCCGTGATCGGCCGCGACCAGGAGATCAAGCGGGTCATGCAGATCCTCAACCGCCGCACCAAGAACAACCCGGTCATCATCGGCGAGGCCGGCGTCGGCAAGACCGCCGTCGTCGAGGGGCTGGCGCAGAAGATCGTCGCCGGCGACGTGCCGGAGAACATCAAGGACAAGCGCCTGCTCGCGCTCGACATGGGCGCGATGGTCGCCGGCTCGAAGTTCCGCGGCGAGTTCGAGGAGCGCCTGAAGGCCGTCATGGACGAGATCCGCCGCGCCGAGGGCGAGGTGATCATCTTTATCGACGAGCTGCACCAGGTCGTCGGCGCCGGCGCCGCCGAGGGCGCCATCGACGCCAGCACGATGATGAAGCCGGCGCTGGCGCGCGGCGAGCTGCGCGTCATCGGCGCCACCACGCTCGACGAGTACCGCAAGCACATCGAAAAGGACCCCGCGCTCGAGCGCCGCTTCTCGCCCGTCTTCCTCGACGAGCCCACGCCCGACGAGACGATCGAGATCCTGCGCGGCATCCGTGCGAAGTACGAGGCCCACCACAAGGTGAAGATCTCGGACGAGGCGCTCGTCGCCGCCGCGCGCCTGAGCGACCGCTACCTGACCGAGCGCTTCCTGCCGGACAAGGCGATCGACCTCATCGACGAGGCGGCGAGCAAGCACGTCATCGAGCAGCAGTCGATGACCCCGGAGCTGCGCGACCTCAAGCGGCGGCTGGACGAGCTGAACATGGAGACCGAAGCCGCCGCCACGCGCCAGGACTACGAGGCCGCCGCGCGCATCCGCCAGGCTGTCCTCAAGGTCCAGGCGGAGTACGAGGAGCGCAGGGCCGAGTGGGCGCAGACGCACACCGCCGACATGACCGTCACCGAGCAGGACATCGCCGAGCTGATCGCGTCGATGACGGGCATCCCCGTGAGCCGCATGCTCGAGGGCGAGGCGGAGAAGCTCCTGCACATGGAGGAGGCGCTGCACCAGCGCGTCATCGGCCAGGACAAGGCGGTCGAGGCCGTGTCCGAGGCGCTGCGCCGCGCCCGCGCCGGCCTGAAGGACCCGAAGCGGCCGATCGGCAGCTTCATCTTCCTCGGACCGACCGGCGTCGGCAAGACGGAGCTGGCGCGCGCCCTCGCGCAGTACCTGTTCGACGACGAGGAGGCGATGATCCGCCTCGACATGTCGGAGTACCAGGAGCGCCACACCGTCTCGCGCATCGTCGGCAGCCCGCCGGGCTACGTCGGCTACGAGGAGGGCGGCGCGCTCACCGAGGCGGTGCGGCGGCGCCCGTACCGGGTGATCCTGTTCGACGAGATCGAGAAGGCGCACCCCGACCTGTTCAACCTGCTGCTGCAGATCCTCGACGATGGACGCCTGACCGACGGCCAGGGCCGCACGGTCGACTTCCGCAATACGATCATCATCATGACCTCGAACCTGGGCACCAGCTCGGAGAACAAGGGCCGCTTCGGCTTCGTCACCAGCCGCGCGCAGGACGACGGCCAGCGCGAGCAGCGGCAGGAGGTCCTCGAACGCGCCCTGCGCGAGGCCTTCCGCCCCGAGTTCCTCAACCGCATCGACGAGATCATCGTCTTCGAGCCGCTCACCGAGAAGGAGCTCGGGCAGATCGTCGAGCTGATGCTGGGCGAGGTGCGCAAGCGCCTCTCCGACCGCCACGTGGACTTCGTCGTCACCGAGGCGGCGAAGGCGGAGCTGGTGAAGGAGGGCTTCGACCGCATGTACGGCGCCCGGCCGCTGCGCCGCACGGTGCAGCGCCAGATCGAGAACCCGCTGGCGAAGCGCATCCTCGCCGGCGAGTTCAGCGAGGGAGACGTCGCGCAGGTGGACTTCGCGGGCGGCCAGTACGTCTTCTCGAAAGCCGCCCCCGGCGCCGCCGAGCGCGAGCCCGCCGCGGCAGCCGCCCGCACCTAGAGGGTGCCGGTCCCGCCTCGTAGGGGCGCTGCTTGCCGCGCCCCGCCGCTTGGGCAGCCGCGCCATCGCGCGCGGTAGGGGCGCTGCCTGCCGCGCCCCGCCGCGCGCTGCGCCCCGGTGCGACGCCCATCTGGAGCGCAGCCGCCCCCGGCTGCGCCGTACGGCTTGCCGCGCCCCGCCGCTTGGCCAGCCGCGCCATCGCGCGGTAGGGGCGCCGCCTGCCGCGCCCCGCCGCGCGCTCTGCCCCAGTTGCGACGCCCATCTGGAGCGCAGCCGCCCCCGGCTGCGCCGTGCGGCCGCCCCCCGCGCGCCGCGCCCCGGTCGTGATGCCACCCGCGCGTCCCGGGCTCGATGCCGCGCGATGTGCCGCTAGCGCCAAAACCTGCTTCAATGCCGACCAGCGCCCAGGAGCCGAGGAGGCCGCGGCCGCTCACCTCCCACCTCCGGGCGACCACAGAACAGGGGGTATCGCGTGCCGGTCCGGATCAAGCGTGTCGACCACGTGAGCATGGCTGTGTGGAAGATCGACGACCAGTTGCCGTTCTTCACCGGCGTCTTCGGCTGGAAGGAGGCGGGCCGCTTCCGCAACGAGGAGCAGGGCTTCGCCGGCGTCGTGCTCGACGTCCCGGGCGCCGACGGCCAGCGCCAGATGCAGTGGGAGATCATCGAGCCGATCGGCGACGACAGCTTCATCGCCAAGTTCCTGCGCGAGCGCGGGCCGGGGCTGCACCACGTGACGCTCGAGGTGCCCGACGCCGACGGCGCGGCTGACGCCCTGCGCGGACACGGCATCGAGCCGTTCGGGGGCCCGCGCGTCGCGTACGACTGGAAGGAACTGTTCGTCCACCCGAAGTCGTCGGGCGGCGTCCTCTTCCAGCTCTACGAGCAGCTCGACGAACCGGGCAGCTTCGGCGAGCCGCCGCCGGCGTAGGCCTGTGCTGGTCGTGGGAGGTGTCTTGGGGTTACCGGGCTTGCGCAAACGATCCGCGCTCAGCGCTATCGGCGCGGCGCCATGGCGCGACGCAGGGTCGCGACTCCTGATGTCGGACGGCTCTCTCCGGAGGCGCGCCGTGAAGTTGCGGCGGCCGACCGGCGACGCGATGCGCGTGCGACGTCCGTGTAAGCCTCCACGAAATAGTCGTACCGCTGAAGGTCCAGCGGCACGCCGATCAGCCGCTCGACGAACGGCCGCTGCTTCTCCGTAACCGGGTAGCACAGCACCATCCGCGGATCGTCGCTGGTGGGCTCGAACAACCGTTGAAGCTGCGCGACGCGCGCCCCACGCAGTTCATAGCCGCGGATGAACCGCTCGTCACCGCTTTTCCTGAACTGGGTAACCCATCGGCGCATGCTCACGGCTCGACCTTTCGACGCTTGCTCGGGCGGCCGACCTGCGATCCGGTGATGGGATCGAAGTCTCCCAGGTGGCGCTGCCCTGTCCTGTCATACCGCTCGACGGCGCCCTTCTTGTAGTCCCACTCGTAGATCGCGCCGTCCGCGTCCTTCCAGCGGGCGCGCAGGCCAGCGCCGAAGGGCGTCTTGCGGCCCGATACGTTTTGCGTCTGGAAAGGCGGGCAGATGGGCCGGCGGACGTTCATACGGCATCAGAAGACCCGCTCGCCCGCGACCCACGTCCCGGCGACGCGCAGATCGCCGCCGAGCAGCACGAAGTCCGCGGCGCGCCCCGGCGCCAGCGGACCGTAGGTCTCGCCGGCGCCGATCGCGCGCGCGGCGTTGCCCGACGCCATCCGCAGCGCGTCGTCCCGCGCCACGCCCATGTGCGCCGCGGCGTTCCGCACCATCTGGTCGAGCGTCGTGACGCCGCCGACGATCGTCCCGTCGTCGCGCACGGCCTTGCCGCCGTCGACGCGGATATGCTCGCCCTCCCACTCGGCCTCGCCGTCCGGCGTCCCGGCGAGCGGCATGCCATCGGTCACGAGCACGACATGATCCGCGCCCTTCGCGCGCAGCAGCACGCGCGCCGCCGCGTAGTCGACGTGCGCGCCGTCGCCGATCAGCTCCGCGCTGACGGCGTCCGATTCGAGGATCGCGCCGAGCACGCCGGGGTCGCGATGGCTGAACGGGCGCATGGCATTGAAGCAGTGCGTCACGTGCGTCACGCCGAGGTCGATCGCCCGCCGCGCCTGCTCGTACGTCGCGTCCGTATGTCCCATCGCCGCCGCCGCACCCGATGCGACGACGGCGCGGATCAGGTCGTCGGCCCCTGGCAGCTCCGGCGCCAGCGTCATCTGGCGGACGGCGCCGCCCGATGCTTCGAACAGGTCGCGATACTCGCCGGCGCTCGGCGGCCGCAGCCAGCGCGCGTCGAAGGCGCCCTTGCGGGCCGGGTTGATGTACGGCCCTTCGAGGTGGAACCCGAGCACGCGCGCCGCCCCCGGCTCGCGCCCGACGACCGGCGCAAGCGCGCGTAGCCGGCGCAGGATCTCGGCGTGGTCGCGCCCCGACGTGCTGACGAGGAACGACGTGACGCCGTGCCGCACGACCCAGCGTGCGTACGCCCGCACCTCCTCCGGCTCGTCGGTCATCAGCGTGTGCCCGCCACCGCCGTGGACGTGGCTGTCGATCAGCCCCGGCGCGAGGAGCAGGCCGCCGCAGTCGACGAGCTCAGCACCGTCCGGCGGCGCCTGCCCCGGCGCCAGCAGCGCGACGATGCGCCCTCCCGCGCACAGCACGCCGCCCTCCCGCTCGCCATCCGGCAGCGCGAGCCGCGCGTTGACCAGGGCGAGCAGCCGTGGCGCGTCAGCAGGCATGTGCACCACATCCGCCCGCGCGGCGTCCGACGCCTAGCATCCAACCTCCAACATCCAGATCACCGCTGGCACGTCCGGCAGTAGCTTGTGATGCGCTGGTTCGGCGCGATCTCCGTAATGTGCGTGCCGCAGCGGGGGCAGCGCCCCTCCTGCTTGTCCTTGCCGTCTCCGCCCTTGCGGTGCACCTTCAGGTGGTCGCGCCACTCCTCGTAGTCCAACTCGTCGCGGAAGTGTGCGCGCAGGATCGGCATCGAGCGCCGCAGCGTCGTGCCGATCGCCCGGTAGAGCGCGCCGATCTCGGCGTCGGACAGCGTCGTGCGCTTGCGGAACGGGTTGATGCGCGCCTCGAAGAGGATCTCGTCCGCGTATGCGTTGCCGATGCCGGCGATGAACGTGTGGTTCGTGAGGATGTTCTTGATCGCTCCCGGATGCTTTCGGATGCGCTGGCGGAACTCCTCCTCGCTGACCTCCAGTGCGTCCGGTCCCATCTCCGCGAACTGCGGGATGGATAGCACGTCCTCGACGTGCACGTAGTAGATCTTGCCCATCAGCCGATCGTCGGCGTAACGCAGTTCCTGGCCGTTCGCCAGCGCCAGCGCCAGGCACGTCTTCGCTCGCTTCTTCGTGTCCGGCGCCACGTACTGGAAGCGGCCCGTAAGCATCGGATTGATGACGAGCACGTGTTCATCGGCCATGGTGAAGAGCAGGAACTTGCCGCGCCGCAGCACCTCGCCGAAGCGGTTGCCGATGAGGCCGGCCGCCACGTCCTTCGCCGGCGTCCGGAAGATGTACGGGATCGGCGTCTGGGCGCCGGTGATCTCGACGCCCACGATGCGCTCGTTGAGAAAGGCGCGGATCGCCTCAAGGTCGGGGATCTCTGGCATACCGCAATTGTATGGGCTCGCGGCGGTTCACCGGGCCGGCCGGATGCCGCAACCGCGAGAAGCACCGCCGGTTGGTTCTCCGGCGCCGGTGCCGTAGCCTGAAGCGTGCGGCAGGCAAAGGAGCAGGCGATGGGTCCGCTAGCCGGCGTCACGGTCCTCGACCTCACCGTCTTCCAGCAGGGCCCACAGGCCACGCTCGTGATGGCGGACATGGGCGCCGACGTGATCAAGGTCGAGCCGCCGATGTTCGGCGACCTCGGGCGCGTGCTGGCGATGCACGGCCCGGACCGGCTCAGCGCGTACCATCTGGCGCACAGCCGCGGCAAGCGCAGCATTACGCTCAACCTCAAGACCGAGGAGGCGCGCGAGGTGCTGCGGCGGCTGGTCCCGCGCGCCGACGTCTTCACCCACAACTTCCGCCCGGGCGCGATGGAGAAGCTCGGTCTGGGCTACGACGATGTGCGCGCGCTCAACGAGCGCATCATCTACGCGCACGCGTCGGGCTGGGGCGCAAAGGGGCCGAAGGCCCGCCACCCCGCGTTCGACATCGCCGCCCAGGCCCGCTCCGGGCTGATGTCGATGACCGGCGAGGAAGGCGGCGGGCCGCTTCCCGCGGGCGTGGCAATCGCCGATTACGTGGGCGCGATGAACCTCGCGCTCGCAATCATCGCGGCGCTCTATGCGCGCACGGCCACCGGCAAGGGCCAGAAGGTCGAGACCTCGCTCTTCGGCTCGCAGATCGCCGCGCAGGCGTGGGAGCTGCAGTACTACATGATCAGCGGGCGCCTGAAGCGCAGCGGCCGCGGCCACGCCTACCTGCCGACGATCTGGCGCACCTTCCGCACGCGGGACGGCTGGGCCGTCGTCGGCGGCGTCGGCGACGACCGCTGGCCGGCGTTCTGCGCCGCCATCGCCATGCCCGAGCTCGAGCGCGACCCGCGCTTCGCCAACGCCGGCACCCGCAAAGACCACCTCGACGACCTCTACGCGCTGATCGACGACCGGTTCCTGGCGAAGACGACGGCGGAATGGATGGCGGTGCTCGAGGCGCACGACATGATCTGCGCGCCCGTCGCCGACTACGAGGCGCTGGTGCGCGACGAGCAGGCGCTGGCGAACGAGTATCTCCTGACGGTCGAGCATCCGACGAACGGCCCGACGCAGGTCGTGGGCTTCCCGTGGAAGTTCAGCGAGACGCCGGCCCACGCGGCCCCCGCCGCGCCGGAGCTCGGCCAGCACACGGAGGAGATCCTGCTCTCGCTCGGCTACACCTGGGACGAGATCAGCGCGATGCGCGAACGCGGCGCGATATAGAGGTATCGCGACATCCGCCAGCGATGGAGCGCAGCCGCCCCGGCTGCGCCGTCACCTCGACGGTGCCGCGACCGCCACCGGCGCCGCCACCACGTCGTACGCCAGCGCGCGCGTGACCCGCGCGCGCACGAAGTCGCCGGGGCGGAAGTTGCCTTCGAGCAGCACCAACCCATCGACCTCCGGCGCGTCGCGATAGCTGCGCCCCACGACGAACGCGCCGTCGACGCCGTCGCGCGGCGCCGCCGCGGTCGACTCTACCAGCACGTCGATCTCGCGCCCGACCATCTCACGGTTGCGCACGGTGGAGACCTGCTGCGCCACCTCCATGAGCGCGCGATGGCGGCGCTTCTTGACCCGCTCCGGCACCTGGTCCGGCTCGTGCGCCGCAGGCGACTCCGACTGCGGCGAGAACGTGAAGCAGCCGACGCGGTCGAACGCCATCTCGCGCACGAACGCCAGCAGCTCGTTGAAGTCTGCTTCGGTCTCGCCCGGGTAGCCGACGATGAACGTCGTGCGCAGGGCGATGTCCGGCATCGTGTCGCGCAGCATGGCGAGCATCTCGCGCACCATGCGCGTGTCGCTCGGGCGCTTCATGCGGCGCAGCACCGCCTCGCTCGCGTGCTGGAGGGGAATGTCGAGGTACGGCACGACGTTCGGCAGCCGGGCCATCGTTTCGGCCAGGCGGCGCGTGACGTGGCCCGGGTAGGCGTACATCACGCGCAGCCACGGCACCTCCGGCACGGCGCCGGACAACCGCTCGATCAGCTCCGGCAGCGCGTCGCGCAGCCCCAGGTCGCGGCCGTAGTCGGTGCTGTCCTGCGCGACGAGCACGACCTCGCGCACGCCCTCGTCCGCCAGCCGCCGCGCGTCCTGGACGAGCGCGTCCGCGGGCGTGCTGTGCAGCCTGCCCTTCATCTTCGGGATGATGCAGAAGGTGCAGGGCGCGTTGCAGCCGTCGCTGATCTTCAGATACGCGCTCGGCCGCGGCGCCTGCGCCGCTGCGGGGGCCGCCGTGTCCGGCACGTCGTAGCGCTGGGCATCGAGCCGCAGTGGCTCGACGATCCGGGCATAGGCGCCGATGCCGCCCCAGTCCTCCGCCCCGAAGACCGCGTCGATCTCCGGGATCTCGGCGCGCAGCTCGTCGCCGTGCAGCGCCGTCAGGCAGCCGGCGACGACGAGCCGCTGCCCGCGCATCTTGGCCGCCGCCAGCCCGAGGATCGTGTCGACCGACTCCTCTTTCGACGCGTCGATGAAGCCGCAGGTGTTGACGATGATCACATCGGCTGACGAAGCCTCCGCGACGGCGACGTGCGCACCCTCGCCGAGCACACGGCCGATGCGCTCGCTGTCGGCGACATTCTTCGCGCAGCCCAGCGTGACGATGTGGTACCGCATCCGCTCATGGTAGCGGATCGGGCGTCCGCGATCGGGCGATGGGAGCCGGCGGCGGCACCAGGCGCCCGCGCGATTCGACGCACAGGCGGCCGACCCGGGCTAGTTTGCGGATGACCCGCGGACGGCGCGCACCTGTACGGGCTGGTCTTGAGACCTGTCCGCTTGAGGCCGTGCCCCGTAGCGCGCGCTGGCTGGCACGCCCCGCTACGGGCCTGTCGCCGCCTGTCTCCGACGGTCCATCGGTGCTCATCTGCGTCATTCGCGGCTGCCGTTGCACAGCCGCCGCGACAGGCGTAGGATCGCCCCATCTTCAGGCGTACGAGTAGGAGGGAGCTCCATGCCGAAGCAAGTCCGCCGCAACGCCCCGAAGCCGCGCCCCAAGCCCACCACAGAGGACGGCATGATGCTGTTGCAGGTCGCGCAGCTTGCCGCCCTCCGGGGTGTGCATGACGCGTCGAACTGGGTCTGGAGCGACGAATTCATCCCGGACTACGCGGAGTTCGTCAAGAAACACCCCCGCGGGAGCGAAGGATATGGCAAGGCCCGCCTCGTGGCGACGCATTACGAGACCGTTGGCACGCTCTGGAAGAACAAGCTGATCAACGCCGATCTGCTCTTCGACTGGCTCCTGGTCACGGGCGTCTGGGACCGGATGAAGGGCTTCGTGCTCGGAGAGCGCCGTCAGGCTGGTCAGCCGAAGCTGGGCGAGAACTTCCAGAAGATGGCGGCGGCCCAGGCGCGTTCCATGCGCTGAGCGCGGCGCGGCCCATCACTGCACGCGGGCTTCGGGCCTACGACCCCCGCGGCACCACGAGCGTGACGGACGTCGCCGATGACGCCTTCGTGCCGGGCGCCGGGTCCTGCGATACCACGGTGTTCGCCTGCCCGCTCACGGTGTTGGTCTCGACCACCACGTAGCTGATGCCCGCCTGGCCCAGCGCCGCGATCGCCTCGTCGACGCGCACGTCTTTCAGGTTCGGCACGGTGCCCTTCGTCACGGGCCCTACCGCGCGCCCGAGCTGCGGCGGTGGCCCGCCACCTTGCGCCTCCGCCGTGACGGCCGGCGTTGCCGGCGCCTGGACGGTGACGCCGCTCGGGCCGCCCCGGCTCGAGAAGTACAGGAAGATGCCCGCGACGCCAAGGAACAGCACGACGCCACCTGCCAGCAGCCAGTTCATGTTGCCGCTGGCGGGCGTCGTGCGGATCTCGGGCAGGGGCGCGAAGGCGGGCGGCTCCTCCGTCTGCGCCTGGAAGATGCGCATCAACTGGTCCGGGTTCAGGCCCAGGTACTGGGCGTACGTCCGCAGGAAGGCGCGGCTGTAGACGGGCGCCGGAAAGATCTTCCAGTCCTCGCGCTCCAGCGCGTCGAGGTAGCGCTTGGAGATGCGCGTGTCCCGCTCGCAGTCCTCGAGCGTGTATCCGCGCGCGATCCGTGCCTGGGAGAGCGTCTTTCCTAGATCGGGCATCAAGACTTCGTTCGTCGCGCCGCGCGCGGGGCCGGGGCACTCGCCCGACTATACGGTACCGGGGATCCCCGAGCAACTAGACATAACTCTCAGCCACGCGGTAGACGCCTTCCTGCTGCCGGCATCGTCCCGCCCCCAATCCCCCGCCATCCAGTGCCTGACCCGTGGCCGCGACACCCCCTGCTCACCCGAGCCCCAGCTCGTCCAGCCGGTCGTCGTCGATGCCGAAGAAGTGCCCCAGCTCGTGCAGCACCGTCGCGCGGATCTCCGCGACCAGCTCCTCCTCGTCCGGGAAGTCTTCCTCCAGCGGCTGCTGGTAGATGTCGATGACGTCGGGCGCTACGAGGTTGTAGCCGCTGCCGCGCTCCGTCAGCGGCACGCCGCGATAGAAGCCGTACATCGACTCGTCGCCCCCGAGGCCCGCCTCCGCGAGGTCAGCGCGCGTCGGCCGGCGCTTGACAACGATGTCCACCTGGGGCAACTGGTCGCGGAAGGGCGGCGGCACGTCGCGCAGGGCGCGTCGCACCAGGAGGATGAAGCGGGCGCGCTCCACGTCCCGCCCCGCCGCTAACTCGCGGCCGGCCAGAGCGACTGGTAGCCCTCGCCGGCGATGGCGCGGTGCACCTCCCGGCGCTCCATCTGCCGCAATGCGTCGAGGAGCGCACCGCACTCCTGCGCCGCCGCGGGGAAGCCGCTGTCGACGATCCGCTGCACGATCGCCGCCCAGACGCCGCGCTGCACGAGCGCATCGACCGAGCGCGGCCAGAAGACGGCGGTGATCGTGTCGGGCAGGCGGAAGCGCGGCCGCAGCACCTTCAGGCTCTTGAAGCGCTCCCTCGCGCTTGCGGCCCGCGGCACCAGCTTGACCATCGGCGGGTCGGCCTCGCTGAAGCGGTTGTCGATGAGCAGGCGCTCAGGCACCGTCACAAAGCGAAAGGCGAGGACATCCGCCGTGCGGACGGTGTCGAGGATCGCGTCGTAGTCGAGATCGTACTCGGTGTCCATGCGTGTCCGCTCGCGCCGGGCAGGCGAAGCGTGTGGCACCAGTGTACCACGGCCCCTGCGCCGCCGGCGTCGTGCGCCTCCCGTGAAGCGCCACGTGACGCTTCCGCCGGCCGGGCGCCACATCGCCGCGGACGCTGTGCCGGGCCTGCCGCCTGCCTTGCGACGGCCGCGGCCCGCCGATAGGATCGGGCAGGACGCCACCCCGCCCCCCGCCTGACTCGGAGCCCGCGCCCATGCGCACCGCGCCGCCGCCCGCCCGCCCGCCGGAGCCCCGCTGATGCTCCTCTCGCGTGAGGAGCTGTCGCGGCACGCGGCCGGCCGCCCGTCGGCGGTCACCGTCGGCGTCTTCGATGGCGTGCACCTCGGACACCGGCACCTGATCGCGGCGCTGCGGGCGCGCGCGGCGGAGCGCGGACTGGCGAGCACCGTCGTGACGTTGCACCCGGCTCCGGTGCAGGTGCTGCGTCCGGCCGTGCGCATCGCCTATCTCACGAGCCTCGAAGAACGCGTCGAGCTGCTCCGCGCCACCGGCGTCGACGCCGTGGCGCCGCTGACCTTCACCTCGGAAGTCGCCGAGCTGTCCGCGTTCGATTTCGTCGACCTCCTGCACGCGACGCTCGGCATGCGCTTCCTGCTCATGGGCCCGGACAACGCCTTCGGCCGCGGCCGCGAGGGGACGCCGGCGCACGTCAGCGAGATCGGCGACGAGCTGGGGTTCGAGGTCGAGGTGCTGGAGCGGCCGCTCGCCGGCGGCGATGGCCGTGTCAGCGCCACGGCGGTCCGCCGGGCGCTCGCGGCGGGCGACGTCGACCTGGCGCGCCAGTTGCTCGGGCGGCCGTTCGCCCTGCGCGGCCCGGTCGTGCGCGGCCACGACCGCGGCCTGGGCATCGGCTTCCCGACGGCGAACCTCGCCGTCACGCCGGACCGTGCGCTGCCCGCGTTCGGCGTCTACGTGTCGCGCGCGACCGTGGGCGGCCGGTCCTACCAGTCCGCCACGAACATCGGCATCAACCCCACGTTCGATGATGATCGCCCATCCGTCGAGACGTACATCCTCGACTTCGAGGGCGACCTCTACGGCCGTGAGCTCCGCATCGAGGTGCTGCACCGGCTGCGCGGCGAACTGCGCTTCGACGGCATCGACGCGCTGAAGGCCGCCATCGCCGCCGACGTGCGCTCCGTGCGCGACTACTTCGCGGCGGAGCAGCCGTAAGATCCGCCGGTCGCCCATCACTCGCTGCGCGTCGCGCGCGCCGACACGCGCCGCCCGTCCGTAGCGAAGGAGCTTCAGCTCCGTCCCCCGCGGGCGCGCCAGACGCCGGACACCCGCACCTGCAGCGCAGCTCACGGACACGAACGGCCAACACCTTCGAAGAGCCGTGCCTGCCGCCGCAGCGCTTCAGCTCCGTCCCCCGCACGCGCACCAGACGCCGGACACCCGCACCTGCAGCGCAGCTCACGGACACGAACGGCCAACACCGTCGGAGAGCCGTGCCTGCCGCCGCGGAGCTTCAGCTCCGTCCCCCGCACGCGCGCCAGATGCCGGACACCCGCCGGATCAGCGGACCTTCTGCTTCGCCAGCGGCGACACGCGCCGCGCGATGGCGCCGGCCACGCGCGACAGCCGGCCCTCCGGCAGCGCGATGTAGGCCGCCCACGGCAGCAGGCGCAGCACCGTGCGCGGAATGGACGACGGCCGCGCGCGCACCGTCAGCGTATAGTCCAGCGGCCGGACATGGATGCTCTTCTCGAAGACCGGCTCAGGTGGCATCGTGGTTGCAGCATAGCGGATCGGCGCGCTGATGCGCCGGGCGCGCGGCTACCGTCCGGGCAGGAGCGGCGGGTAGACGCGCACCCATGTGGCGCCCCCGTCGTCCGTCTGGTACGTGGCGCCGCCGTCGGTGATGCTGACGTGTCCGTCGAGCGCGAAGACGGCGTCTGGCATATCTGGCAGCTTCTCTTGCACCCACATCGCGCCCGCGTCGGACGAGTGCAGGAGGACGTTCGGATAGCAGACGCGCATCGTCGGGCGACCGACCAGGGCGGCCTTCGCGGCGGGCAAGCGCTCCTCGTGACAGGCGGCGGCGACCGCCCAGACGTCGCTCGACCGCACGAGGTCAGAGACCACGTTGAACCCGGGCAGCAGCCGTGTCCAGGTCGTTGTGCGCCCGCCCAGCGTGAACGGCGCGTTCGCGCTCGGAGTGACGACGCCATTCGGCAAGATCGGGGGCAGCGTGTAGACCGTGGTCCAGGTTGCTCCCCCATCGGCCGTGGCGCCGACGAGCGCCGTGCCGCTGGCGATGAAGGCGAAGCCACGCGTGATGGAGGTAAAGACCACACCGTCCGCT
Organism: Chloroflexota bacterium; assembly: GCA_028872875.1. Classification (GTDB taxonomy): domain Bacteria; phylum Chloroflexota; class Dehalococcoidia; order DSTF01; family JACRBR01; genus JADMII01. Next base: position 14,460 of record JAGWOC010000063.1, read on the forward strand.
CGCGGGTCGCCCGTTGCGTCGAACGATAGCCGGTGCCAGCTCTGCGCGCCGTCGCCGGTGGCCAGCACGCCGCTGCGCTCCTCGCTCATCCAGCCGTGCTGAGCATCGAGGAAGAACAGGTCGCTCGCGTAGCCCCCTACAGGAAGCTCGAAGGGAGAGGGCGTCGGATCGGTACCCCAGTGCACATAGGAGAAGGGGGTCCAGGTCGTGCCGCCATCCGTTGTGTGGAAGAGCTCCTTCGCCTGTGAGCCGGCGCTCGGCTGGCCCGGACAGAGCATCCATCCGTCGCGTGCATTGATGAACGACACCAGGCTCTGGAACTCGTTGCCTGGCCCGGTATCGCACGGGTTCTTGACGTCCGTCCAGCTCGCCCCGCCGTCCACTGTCCGTGCCAGGATCTCGTGGCCCGTTGTCAGCCATCCGTGTGCGGCGTCGACGAAGCGAACGCGGCGGATAGCGTCGTGCCCCCCGGCGGCCACCTGCCAGGACGCCCCGCCGTCGCGCGAGTGCAGCAACCCTGTCGGCGTGCCGGCCCAACCGTCCTTCGGAGACGTGAAGCTCAGGCTCAGCACGCCGCCCGCGATGTGTGCCAGTTGTCGCCAGCGCCCGCCGCGGTCGCTGCTCGCGAGGATCGTGTTGTCCGCCGCGATCCACACGTCATCGCCGTACGCCGCGATCGCCGTGATCGACTCTGGCAGCGTCGATCCCTGGATGCGCGGCGTGACCAGCGTGAACGGTCGCGGCGTAGCGGCGGGGCCCGGGCTCGTCGAGGCGCCGGCCTGCGCGCTTGCAGTCGTCGAGGGCGGCGTCACGCTCGCGCGGCGCGCCGACCCGCACGCCCCCGCCAGGAGCGCGAACCCCGAGCAGGCCGCCAGCAATCGCCAACGCATGCCGCGAGGAGAACGCTGCATGGCCCAAGCCTACCGCGCGCCGGTGTGAGCAGCCTGACGCGCGTCGTACGGCACCCCTACGCGTGTCGTACGGGAGCGCTCAATCGGCTCAAGGGATCACTCATCGATCAGGCGCATGGTCGGTCTGGCGGTGATGCGCTGCGGATCTGCGCCGCTCAGGCCTTCTCCGTCACCTTGTACTCGAGCCGGCGCCCCAGCGCGAGGCGGACCTGCGCGTCGAGCGCCGGCATCGCCGTAAAGAACAGCGTGATCGGCGCCATCAGCGCCCACTGCGCGAACTGCAGCGGGTAGAGCCACGGCCGCCAGTGCTTCGGCCGCGCCGGCCGCATCATCATGTCGAGGATGATCATCCCGATCAGCGGGATGATGCACGGCAGCAGGATGTAGTGCGATGCCGTGATGAACCACTCCGGGATGTTGTACTTCGCGAACGGGTGCAGGCCGATGAAGCCACCCCAACTTCCCGCCGACATGTTCGCCGCGACGCCCGTGATGAGGAACCACTGCGATGACCACAGCACGTGGTTCTCCGTCAGGCTCCAGACGCGCCGCAGCCGCCGGAGGAACGGGATCTCCGGGTGGGCCACGGCCTGCTTGATGGCGTACGGGATATCCGTGCAGCCCCAGGCGTGGCGCCGCGCCTGCTGGTAGTGCTCCCAGAACGTGCGGCGGTAGCTGTGCGCGCGCACACCGTCGTTGCCGACCGGCAGGAGGATCGGCTGCACGTCGACCTCGCCGCCGAGCTCGAAGAAGCACTTGAGGAACATGTGCCAGTCCTCGGGCACGACGTCCACGTCCCAGTACCCGACGTCGCGGCACATCCGCAGGCTCAGGCTGTACGTCGACTGCGGGAACAGCACGGTGTACTTGCGCACCAGCTTGGCCAGGTGGTTGATGCCGCCGAGGCTGTTCTGCATGCGCAGGGGCGCGGGCACGTCCCACACGTTGTTGTAGTAGAAGATCGGCCCCTGCCAGAACAGCCGGTAGCGCCGCGGGTTCGTCGCGAAGTAGTAGGTCAGCGCGCTGAAGTAGCGCGGGTGGAACAACGTGTCGGCGTCGCAGCTCGTCACCGTCATCTTGTCGATGTCGAAGCCCATCTCGTCGCAGAAGAGCCGCGTCGCCTTCTTCGCCGCCCACGCTTCGTTCGATGACTTGCCCCGCACCTCGCCCTGGATGTCCTTCGGATGCGTCGTGCCGACCATCCCGAGGAAGCAGTGCCCGAACTCCTGCTGGAGGGTCGCGAAGCGCGCCGGCGCCCCCGCATCGGCCTCCTCCATCGCGATCACGACCAGCAGTTTCTCGTGCGCGACGTCGCTCTCTGCCAGCTTGCCCAGCGTCGCGCTGAGCTTCGAGACGCTCTCCTTGTACGTGGGGATGATCACCATGTGGTAGATCTCCTCCCACGCCAGGACGTCGTCGCGCGTGATCCGTTCGGCGTCGTAGTGCTTGCGCCAGTCGATGCGCGCCGCCGCCTTCAGCGCGCGGTAGCCCTTGATCGTGTGGAGCCCGATGTTCAGCGAACGCCACGCCCAGTACACGTCGAAGCCGAGCAGCATGATCACGAGCGGGATCGGCAGCCAGATCGCGCCCCAGACGAGGGAGGTGATCAGCGCCATCGCCAGCACGAGCGGAAGCATCTCGAGCAGCCGTCCCGCGAGCCGTTGCGCCGGCGAGACGCGCACATGCTGCCTGACCGCCGTCGCGATCTCCGCGACCGGGTGCGCGAGGTCGCCGAATCCGATCGCGGGAACGTGACGGGGCGGCGCCAGCACCGCGACCGCCGCGTCGCGCTCGGACCAGGAATGCGCCGCCAGTGCGGCCGGCCGCGGAGCGGCCGCGATCTGCGGCGAGCGCCGGTATGGTGCGGGCACGCTGCGCGGACCTGGCGCGACCGCCGGTTCCCATGCGGCGCGGAAGCTGTGGGACGTGCGCGGCTCGCGTTTCATCGGGTAGACAACGGGCGGCGTGCCTCCCTGCACCGGGGACTGCGATGAAAAGAAAAGGTCGTCCATGGCAACTGGTCCGACCTTCAAAGCCTACGAGGTTAGCTGGCGGCTTAGGGGAGAAGGTTCCCCCGGATCGCCTCTCTGGCGGTCCCTCAGCCCACGGTGACGGTTCCCCCGCTCTCTCCGCGCTGGGAGAGACTCGGCTGCACGTATTCGGTTGTGTTCGCTCGATCTTAGGCGCGCGTTTGAGAACGTGTCAAGGTGCGTCCGGACGCGGAGATGTGACGAAATCATCGGCCCAGCTACGGCTTCATGAGTGCTCGAAGCCGCGCTCCGATGGAGAATCTGTGCGAATTCGAATCTCGATGCCGCACGTCAAGCCTGCGCCCCACGCAGGCCCGCGCGCTTCCGCGCACGCGGCGGCGCGGGTACGCTGTGGCCATGCCCGTCGCGCATGTCAACGGCATCGACCTCTACTACGAGGTCCACGGCGGCGGCGAGCCGTTGCTCTGGATCGGCGGTCTCGGCGCGAGCGTCCGCGAGATCCCGCATCTCATCGACGCGTACGCACAGCACTACGCGTTCGTCGCCTACGATGGCCGCGGCTGCGGCCGCAGCGGCAAGCCCGCCGAGGACTACACCATCACGGGCCTCGCCGACGACGCGGCGGCGCTGCTCGACCTGCTCGGCGTCCCGTCGGCATTCGTGTACGGATCGTCGATGGGCGGCATGGTCGCGCAGGAGCTGGCGCTCAACCACCCGCAGAAGGTGCGCGCGCTCGTCCTCGGCTGCACGACGGCCGGCGCCGTGCGCGGCGTCCGTGCCGGCGCCGAGACCGTGCGGAAGATGGTCGAGAGCCAGTCGCTCAGCGGCGATGCCGCGCTGGAGGCCGGCTGGGAGCTCGGCTACAGCGCCGCCTACATCCGCGCCCACCGCGATGAGCTGCTGGCGCGCGCCCGCTTCGCCGCCGAGATCGCCGC